>NZEE01000047.1 GCA_002688965.1 archaeon
CAGTTTAAACCACAGTACGGCGCATCAGGATTTATGGGTGTTGGAGTTGGACCTGCTAAAAGTGTTGATGGCTGGGGTAAAGACAAAAAGATTAAGGTCACCTCTAAGATGAAAAAGGAAATGATTAAGACCTTACAGGATGCAATGAAAAGCAAGTATAAGAATTCAGAAGAAGTAGATACATTAATAAGAAATGGATTACGATTATCTAATGTATTGAGTTGGGTTAAGCGATTATAATGATCAAACTAAAAGACTTATTAATGGAGGCAACAATTGCCTGCGGTGAGTGCTTATCCTATGCTTGGAAGATAGGAATTATGAATCAAGATAATAAACAAGCAAATAAGAAAATGAAAATTGTATACGGAACAGTTCAGAACGATTGGATTTCTAAAGGAAAACGATATAGGCATGCTTGGGTTGAAGATGGTAGTTTAGTTAAAGATTGGCAGACGATGAAAGCAGGTTCAAGTAAGTATGCTGGAAAGGGTTGGCCTAAAAGAGAATATTATAAGACTTGGAAGCCAAAGGTAGATAAAAAATTTACACCTGCTGAAGTAGCACATAATTGGAAAACGAAAAAGACTATAATGGGTTGGGATTGGTAATGATCAAATTAAAGGATATATTAATGGAAAAGAATAGTTCAGATACTGCGGGAATAATACTACAGTCTGATATTGGTGTCGTATTGGTGAAAGAGGATGAGTGGTGGGGAATACCAAAAGGTAAGATTGATCCTGGTGAGACACCATTAGAAGCTGCAGTTAGAGAGACAGTAGAAGAGACATCCATATTAGTGACTGCAGGTGGTAGTCATATTAATACACCTGTTATTGAATTTGCTAAGAAGAAGAATTCACGGGGTGGTGATTTTTATATTTTTAAAGCGACATTAAAATTATCTATAATTCCTGTAAAAAGTCATGAGCACGAAGAGGTGAGATATTTTGATTATCTTCCGGATAAGGTAGATCCAAGATTAGAAGGGTTAGTATAGTGAAGACGCAACTATTATGTACATTTTGTACAACGGACTCGTTTGATGATACAATTTCTATTATCAGGATGGCACCATCAATTGTCTTCAATAAAATTTATGTCTTTGAAAATGTTAGAGAACCAAGCTCATTGATATGCACATACAATGTGGAGAAGACAGATGATTTTCATCAAAATACAAAGACGATGGCGATCCATAGAAAGAAGGAGACTAATACACTATACACAATTAATGCTCTGAATGAGGCAATAAGAAAAGATAATAATGGTGAATTAGATAAGACATTCTCATTGGACTGGTCCCAATATCAGAATAGTCTATTGCTGACGAATGATCAGGGGCTTAACATCGTAAAAACAAAGTTATACAAAATCGTTGAGGTATAATATTTATAAATGTTATGAAGAATAAATTTATTTATCTGTAGTCATGTTGGACGACAGTACAAAAGAGAAATTATTTGTACTGTTGTTAATAGCTGCTGTAGCCTTGTCATTCATATTACACATACCAGAATTTATAGAAGCTTGGCATAAATAATTAAAAAATGTTATATAAAAATCACACTTTGAAAATCTATCAGCATATATATATTATCACGCTCTAATGAGAGCAGTTTATTGAAAATTTGGATTTTTTGAAAAGTACCCGGGATTGATCGTCCTGGTACGGGATTGGCCGAATAATAAGTACCTGAAGAGGCTTATAAGGCAATCTAACGTAATGTCGTGGTGACTGACCACTTGCCGAATGTGGTGAGTAGGTGAAGGTCTCGAAGACATTCGATACGTAATGTACTTCTAGAAAAACTAAAAGAACAGCGATTCTTTGACCCTGTTGTGGGTAAGGTTAACACTGAAATCCCACCCCGTGGCTGAATTAATCTAAACTCAGAGAGATAAGGCAATGGCAAACAGGTTGTGCTGGCTCCAACGATGATTAACCATCACTGAGGAGAACTAAGGTAACTCTTAGGTGTCAGGTACAGGGTTCGACAAATCTGAGCTAGAAGTTGTAGGTACTCGCAAGTCCTACATCCCCAAAAATTTCCATCTTTAAAGAGCCCCGGATAATTTGTTGTATACACTGTAATAATGACTTATAATCCCTTTTCCGGGGTTCTTTTTTTNNANANAAAAACGAATTTTGACAATATNAACTAATATATATTAACGTAATAATTAATAATTAAAAAATAAGGACTAATGAATCATGGATATTAACGTAATTAAATCAAGGTTATCGCAACTCCAACAATCAAATACAAGAACGTCAAGCTTATGGAAACCCAGCCCGGGAAGAACACAAATTCGAATTGTGCCTTACAAATTTAATAAGGACAATCCGTTTATTGAGTTGTATTTTCATTATGATATGGGAGAACGTAATTTTCTTTCCCCTATTTCATTCGGCCGGCCTGATCCAATTGAAGAGTTTGCAACAAAACTAAAGACGTCAGGAAACAAAGAAGACTACAAACTTGGAAGAAAAATCGAAGCTAAGATGCGTACTTACGCACCAATTATAGTTCGAGGAGATGAATCTGAGGGAGTAAAATTCTGGGGATTTGGCAAGATGGTCTATCAAGAACTTCTTAGCGTAATATCAGATCCTGACTATGGTGATATCACAGATCCTGTAAACGGAAGAGATATTGTTGTAGATTTCAAGACAAGTGAAGAGACTGGAAGGGCATTCCCAAGTACAACTATTCGTGTAAAGCCAAATCAGACACCTGTAACAGAGAATACAGATGTTATGCGTACTGTTAAAGAAACACAAAAGGAAATTACTGATATTTATCAGGAACTTCCTTATGATGAACTAAAGAGTGCACTTGAATCTTGGCTTAAGCAAGAAAACGATGTAGAGGAAGATGATCTCAATTTAGATTCGATTAAGAATGAAACGTCTAAGAATGGTGAAAAGAAAGAAGACGTTTCTGCCGCATTCGACGAGCTATTCAATAACTAACTGTTACAGGAGCAAGCTATGAGCGAGAGACGAGATGTCCTTGCAAGTGAGTTAGCAGAAAGTCTAAACTCTAAATTAAAAGGACAAAAAGTAGCTTTCTTTTTGGATGGATCAGATGATACGCCAACAGACATCAATGATTTTATATCTACAGGATCATCTTTACTTGACTTAGCAGTATCAAATAAACCGAATGGTGGAATAGCAGTGGGAAGAATCACGGAGATCAATGGTCTTCAGGCTTCCGGAAAATCACTGCTTGGTGCACATATTCTTGCTGAGACACAGAAAAAAGGTGGTATCGCAGTCTATATTGATACAGAAACTTCCGTTAGTAAGGAATTTCTAGATGCAATTGGAGCTGATACAAAAAATATCCTGTATCTTCATATGGAAACTGTTGAAGATATATTTCAATCTATTGAAGACATCGTAATTAAAGTAAGAGAATCTGATAAAGATAAGTATGTTACGATATTGGTTGATAGTTTGGCTGGCGCATCTACTAAAGTTGAGATGTCTGCTGATTATGAAAAAGATGGATGGGCAACTTCTAAAGCTATCATAATATCGAAGGCTATGAGGAAGATTACTCAAATGATTGGAAGGCATAATATCACATTGGTGTTCACTAATCAACTACGCCAAAAATTGGGTGTAATGTTTGGTGATCCATATACTACGAGTGGAGGTTTGGCTTTACCATTTCACGCCTCCACTCGTATTCGGTTGTCGAATATGGGCATGATCAAAGATAAAGAACAAAATGTAATTGGTCATAAGTGTAGAGCTAAAATTATCAAGAATAGAATTGGACCTCCACTCAGACAATCAGATTATGAGATGTATTTTGATCGTGGTATTGATGATGCAGGAGGTTGGTTGCAAACTCTTAAGAATATTAAGGTTGCACAAGTTGCTGGATCTTGGTATACTATTGACTATGATGGTACACCTGTAAAATTCTTATCAAAGGACTTCAAAGATAAGTTAGCAGACATAGATGGACTTAAAGAATATCTTTATGAAAAAATCTGTGATGCTAATATTCTTAAGTATGAGGATAAGAGAGGCATTGATGATGTCGAGTTTACAGATGAAGTAGTCAATCAAGATGCTTAAGAGATACAAGGAAATTCTAACACAGATTGGTGATCATGTTGACGGAGATTTTAATGTAAATGATCATGTCCTGATAGTTGACGGTTTAAATAACTTTATCAGGACATGGGCATCATCACCTGCGACAAATGCTGATGGACAACACATCGGTGGTATGGTGGGCTTTCTTCAAACAATTGCACTTGCAATTAGAACATTAAATCCCACAAGGTGCATCATTGCATTTGATGGAAAAGGCGGATCAGTAAGAAGAAGAAAGCTTTATCCAGAATATAAATCTCAGAGAAAACCAATTAAAAGGCCCAATAGATTGATAGCTCTTAATGAAGAGAGTGAACAAGAAAATATGAGGCGTCAACTCACTAGATTAGTGGAATATTTAAATTGTTTACCAGTGACAATTTTGTCTATCGAGGATATAGAGGCAGATGATACAATTGGTTACATTTCGTCTGAAGTTCTAAAGGATTCACGTATAACAATAATGTCAACAGATAAGGATTTTTATCAGCTGATAGATAAAAGAGTTGAAGTTTGGTCACCAACGAAAAAAGTTCTTGTTACGAAGAAAAAAATATTTGATGATTTTGAAATATTAAGTGAAAATTTTATTTATTACAGAATCATCGATGGGGATAAGTCTGATAACATAGATGGCGTCAAAGGATGGGCACTTAAAACAATACGAAAAAAATTCCCATTTTTGAAAGATAAAGTTATACATAATTTAGAAGAGTTCTTAAAAGTTTCAGACTCATTAGACGAGCACAAAGATTTACTTGAAAGAAATTATAGATTAATGCAACTTAAGCGAGTTGATATACATGGAGGTGCTAAATTAGACATCGTTGCTGGTGTTAGAGAAGGCACAAATAGGCTAGTAAAATATAAGTTACACACAATGTTTTTAGAAGATGGGGTTGATCATGCAATTAGAAATCCTGATGTATGGTTACAAACAAGCTTTAATAAACTGGAGATGATATTACAAAATGACACCACCAATTAACGATTCATTAACAAAATACGGAGCAGTATTTCAGACAAAGATAATAACATGTTTATTAGCAGATCAAGAATTTGCAGTTAGAATATATGATTTAATATTTCCAGAATTGTTTGATTCTGAATCTAAGCAATGGCTAGCTAAGAGTATTAAGGACTATTATTATGAGTATAAAGTTACGCCAACACTTGCAGCTTTGAAAGTAAAAATAAATGAAATAAATCAACCGCTTTTAAATGGTGCTGTTGTTGATGAGTTACGAGAAGTCACAAAGCATATTAATGCAACTGATTTAGAATTTGTCAAGACAGAGACGATAACATTTTGTAAGAATCAACAATTAAAATCTGCAATTATAAAGTCAGTTGATCTTCTTCAAATAGGCAAGTATGATGAAATAAAAAGAGTAATTGATAATGCAATGCGAGCCGGCACAACAAGAGATATTGGCCTAGATTATGTCAAAGAGTTTGATACAATATTAGAGGAAATAAACAGACCAACAGTGAGTACAGGTTGGCAAGCGATAGATCATGTTATGGATGGTGGTATAGCAGGTGGTGAATTGGGAGTTGTTGTTGCACCTGCAGGCATTGGAAAGAGTTGGTTTTTGCAAGCACTTGGAGTAAATGCTTTAAAGGCAGGTAAAAATGTTATGCATTACACTCTAGAACTAAATCAGGCTTATGTTGGTATGAGGTATGCAACAATATTTTCAGAAGTTCCTGTTCCCAATATAAAGGCACATAAAACTAAGGTAAAGTCAATTATTCAAAGAGATTGTTTAGGTGAGCTGCTTATTAAGTATTTTCCAACAAGAGGTGCAGGTGTCCAGACACTTTATACACATTTAAAGACAGTAGAACTTTTAGGACACAGTCCAGATATTATAATAGTCGACTATGCAGATCTTCTTAGTGATACCTCAAAAGCTTCATCAGGAGAAATAAGACATCAATTAGGTAACATCTATGAAGATTTGAGGGGAATGAGTGGGGAGTTTCAAATTCCTGTGTGGACAGCATCACAATCGAATAGATCATCACTAGACGACGAGATAATTGGTGCAGAAAAGATTGCAGAATCATATGCAAAGATTATGACTGCAGATTTTGTAATGTCGTTATCTAGAAAGATTGAAGATAAGTTGGCAAATACAGCACGTGTTCATATAATCAAAAATCGATTTGGTCAGGATGGAATGACATTTCCTACAACAATGAACACTAGCATTGGGAAGATTGATATTTTCGATTCAGGTTCTGGTTCTGGAAAAGCTGTGCAAAGGAAACAAAATGGTGGTGCTGAATACACAAGAAAATTATTAGCAAAAAAATACGATGATTTCGAAACAAACTAATATATCCCTTTATTTATCAGTGGATCTGTTACTAAAAAGGAGAAGGTTCTAATGAAGCAAAAATTTAAGTTATCTGAAGCATTTATCGACAAATATAAAAGAAAAAAACCTCCATTTGGTTTCAACGGGTTAGGTGAATTAGTTTATATGAGAACCTATTCTAGAATTAA
>NZEE01000048.1 GCA_002688965.1 archaeon
TTATGGAATAAATATTCATCGATCAAATCCGTATACAGAATCTTATTATGTTGATAAATGGTCAGCGGGTTGTCAGGTATTTAAGAAAATCGCCGACTTTAATACATTTATGGAAATATGTCGTAAAGCAAAAGATATTTGGGGTAACTCATTTACTTATACTTTAATTGAAAGTAAGGATATTTCATAATGAAAAAATTAGTTATAATTTTTTTTCTGGCTATAAGTTGTTTTTGTAATGCACAAGATACATGTTTTACAGAAACAGAAGTAATAAATATTTCAAATCATATTGATTCATTAGAATATTTAGACAGTGTAAAAACAGAGTTACTCCGTGAGTTTAAAGGTCAAATGCAAAGATATAAAGCTCTTTCTAAACAAGATAAATTAATAAGTAGTTATCAGGATACAACAATAGACTTATTAAAACAACAAATAAATCAATATCAAAAGTTATATGCGGTTACAAAACCAAAATGGTACGAATCAAAAATTGTTTGGTTTGGCTTAGGAGTAGGAACAATTTTAACTAGTTCTTGGGTAGTGAAAAATATCAAATAATATTAGGATTATTGCAAAAAATTTATTATATTTATAATAATACACGATGAAAAAGAAATCACTAAAAGAAATAATTAAAGATGAATACATAAAGTGTGCTAAAGACCCTGTACATTTTATGAGAAAGTATTGTATTATCCAACATCCCACCAAAGGCAAAATTTATTTTAATTTATATGATTTTCAAGAAAAAGCATTAACTAGCTTTAAAGAACATCGATATAATGTGATCCTTAAATCAAGACAATTAGGAATATCTACATTAACTGCTGGTTATTCTTTATGGTGTATGATTTTTAAATCAGATTTTAATGTTTTAGTAATTGCCACCAAACAAGATGTGGCTAAAAACTTAGTAACAAAAGTTAGAGTTATGCACGAAAATTTACCAAGCTGGTTAAGGGGAAAATCAATTGAGGATAATAAACTTTCACTTAGGTTTGCAAATGGTTCACAAATAAAAGCAATATCAAGTAAAGTAGATGCGGCCAGATCAGAAGCGTTATCGTTATTAGTTTTAGATGAAGCAGCTTTTATTGATAGAATTGATGATATTTGGGCTTCAGCACAACAAACATTAGCAGAAGGTGGAGATTCAATTATATTATCTACACCTAACGGTACTGGCAACTTTTTTCATAAAACATGGTCAGATGCAGAAATTGGTAGTGAATTTAATGCCATTAGATTACATTGGTCGTTACATCCGGATAGAGATCAAGTTTGGAGAGACAGGCAGACAGAATTATTGGGTGAAAAAATGGCCGCGCAAGAGTGTGATTGTGATTTTATTACATCCGGACATACAGTTGTAGACGGGCCAATTTTGCAATGGTATGAAGAAACTTATGTTAAAGATCCAATTGAAATGAGAGGGATTGATAGTAATTTACGACTTTGGGAATATGCAGATTTTTCCAAAAAGTATATAGTTGTAGCAGACGTTGCTAGAGGTGATGGATTAGATTACTCGGCATGCCATGTAATTGAAATTGAATCAATGGCACAAGTAGCAGAATATAAAGGAAAGATAGGTACAACAGAATTTGGAAATATGTTGATTGCAATTGCAACAGAATATAATAATGCTTTATTAGTAATTGAAAATGCAAATGTAGGATGGGCAGTTATACAAGTGGCAATTGACCGTAAATATTCAAATTTGTTTTATTCATATAAACAAGACGGATATTTAGATGAAAATATCCATTTAAAAAAGGGTTACGATTTAAAAAATAAAAGTCAAATGGTTCCAGGTTTTTCAACGACTACCAGAACTAGACCATTATTAATATCAAAATTAGAAACATATTTTAGGGAAAAGGCTCCAATTGTCCGAAGTAAACGATTAATAGATGAATTATTTGTTTTTATTTGGAACGGGTCAAAGGCAGAAGCACAAAGAGGTTATAATGATGATTTAGTAATATCATTTTGTATCGGTTTATGGATACGAGATACTGCATTAAAATTACATCAACAAGGAATAGATTTAACCCGGACAGCAGTATCACATATTCATAAAAACGAAGGAGTTTATGACTCAAAACCACAAAGAGGCACAGGTTGGGAATGGAACCCATCGGGGCAAGAAAATACCGATTTAACTTGGCTTTTGTAATATTTATATAAAATAGGAAACGAATGACAAACAAATCATTAAGATCGAGATTAAAGAGATTATTTTCGACAAATGCAATAGTACGTAGAATAGGAAAGAAACGGTTAAGAGTAGTCGATACAGATAAGTTACAATCCTCAGGAAATCCTAGAGGAACACGAATGATAGATAGGTACGCCGGACTTCATACTTCAACAGCATATAGTTCAGCAAGTCCATATAATCAATCCCAAAATTTCCATCAAAATAAATTAGAATTATTTACAGATTATGAAGCAATGGATATGGATCCAATTATAGCATCCGCATTAGATATATACGCTGATGAAAGTACAGTAAAAAATGAAGAAAATGATTTATTAGTAATAAAGAGTGATAATGTTGAAATTAGAAAAATTCTTCATAATTTATTTTATGATATTATAAATGTTGATTATAATTTATGGCCATGGATTCGTAATATGTGTAAATATGGAGATTTCTTTTTACATTTGGATATTGATGATGAAGTTGGAATTGTAAATGTAGAACCATTATCGGCATATGAAATTCGCAGAGAAGAAGGATATGACCCAAATAATCCTTATTCCGTAAAATTTATTTTCGAAGGCACAGGAGCTTCCGGAACCTATGGCCAGCAAGAATTTGAAAATTATGAAATAGCTCATTTCAGATTATTATCAGATACTAATTTTTTACCGTATGGTAAATCAATGATCGAATCAGCACGTAAAACTTTTAAACAATTAATGTTAATGGAAGATGCAATGTTACTTCATAGAATAATGAGGGCCCCAGAACGTCGTATATTTAAAGTAGATGTTGGTAACATTCCACCAAATGAAGTTGATCAACATATGCAAAATATTATCGCCAAAATGAAAAAAGTTCCTTATATAGATGAAACTACTGGTGATTACAATTTAAAATTTAATTTGCAAAATATGCTGGAAGATTATTATCTTCCTGTAAGAGGTGCCGAATCTGGTACGAATATAGAAGCACTTGCGGGTCTAACGAATGAAGGACAAATCGAAGATATAGATTATATAAAACATAAAATGATGGCTTCCTTAAAAATACCAAAAGCCTTTTTAGGATTTGATGANGGNNTAGAAGGNAAAGCAACATTAGCAGCAGAAGATATTAGATTTGCTAGAACAATAGAACGGATTCAAAGAATAATAGTTTCAGAATTAACAAAAATAGCTATTGTTCATTTATTTTCTCAAGGATATACAAATGAAGATTTAATTAATTTTGAACTTGCTTTAACTAGTCCATCTATAATATATGAAAAACAAAAAATAGAATTGATAGAATCAAAAATGGGTGTGTCAACGACAATGAAAGAATCCATGTTGTTTTCAGAAGAATGGATNTACAAAAATATTTTTAATATGAGTGATAGTGAATGGCAAGCGTTACAAGAACAGGTTATTGAAGATCTAAAACAAGACTATAGAAAAGAACAAATTAAANGTGAAGGGAATGATCCTAAAAAGACAAATCAATCATTTGGAACTCCTCATGATATAGCTGCCATGCATGTCGNTAATAAAATGGAAATTCCTGGATCCCAAGANGAAGGAGCAGATAATCCAGTTGCTGGCCCCGGGAGATCTAAAGAAACAAATTCATGGGGCAAACANAGAAACGCATTTGGTAGAGATCCATTAGCAGCCAAAGAACTTTCGAAAACATATATGCCAGATCCAAATCCATTACAACATAAATATAAAAATGGAAGTCCGTTGAGTACAGAAAACATTTCTTCAGATCATAAGGCTTTAATTGATATGTTATCAAAGAAACAAAAGACAAATGGTATTATACAAGAAAGTCTGTCCGAAGAAATGGATAAGTCTAAAATTGATAAAGGTACATTTCTAGATGAATCGAATTTAATAGAAGAAAAAGAGAGATGATTCTTTAATAATGTAATATTTATTAAAAACGTACATTAGCNTGACAATGAGGATANATTAATGAAAAATATTAAACATTCAAAGTTTAAAAACACTGGTATTTTATTTGAATTATTAGTACGGCAAATAGCAGTTGATACTATGAATAANCAAANATCNAAATCNGTAAATTTAATTAAAAANCATTTTAATTCTAAATCAGAANTAACAAAAGAATTAAATTTATANAAGGCNCTTTCNGAAGAAAAATTNAAAACNGAANANTTNGCAGATAAATTTATTACAATATCATCAGAAGCTCGAAAAAAGTTAAATGAAAGTGTATTACGCCGACGAAAATATAATTTGATTAAAGACATTAAAAGTACATTTTTACTTGAAGAATTTTTTAAATCGCGAATACCTAACTATAAAGTGTTTGCATCAATTTATAAATTATTTGAATATAGCTCGATTGATAATCCGGCGTCATTAATGAAATCCAAACAAACATTAATAGAGCATGTCACTGCTACAAAAAATAAACAAAAGCCATTAGTTTCAGAAACATATTCAAAACAAGAAAAAGATATTCGGTTATTGTCTTATAAGATTCTTATNGATAGNTTTAANGANAAATANAATANNTTNAANGAAAANCAAAAAANTATANTACGGGAATATATTAATAATGTATCAAATTCAATAACACTACAAGAATATATTCAATCTAAAATCCCGGAAATACAAAATAATATTACAAAATTGACATCTGGTGTTAGTTCAANGGTAATTAAAATTAAACTTAAACAAGTAACCAAAATGTTAAATGAATTAAAAGATGTACGATTTATTAAAGATAAACATATTTTAACAATGTTAAAGTATTATGAACTTATTAAAGAATTAAAAATTGTAAAAGGATAAAAGATGAGTAANGGAGTAAGCCNAGGACCATATACAGATAACAGGACAGACCAACAAAAAAATATAGATGTAATGGGTCACCCGGGCGCCTATATTCAATCAGTAACAGTTGCAGGTGGAACCCAAGCAGATTTTACTGGATCTCAATTTGGCTATGGCGCTGTTATATGCGCTGCATCATCAGATTCTACTATCACGTNAACAAACGGCGGCACAGTAGCAGCNGNATCACTTATAGGAGCCGGCGTAGTAGATTTATCTGTTTTGAAAGTATCCGGTGGTTCCGGGGGATCAGTATATGTACTTAAAAAGGCACTTTAATTATGGGATTACTTAAAGACATAAAAACTCAATTAAAAATATTGGAACAAGTAGAAAACGATAATGATCAGGAAGAAGAGGAAGAAGAGTTAGAAGAAGCTAGTACCACCGGTGGAGTAGCTGGATATGATACTCCAAATGCATTTGGTGATAAATCGCCAGCGTCAAAAAAGAAAAGAAAAAAATATTCTACTTCAAGTACTGGATATAAAATGGTAAAAGAAGCATCAATGTATAAACGTATGATATCACAAATGTATAAATTAAATGAAACATCTTATCGTGATTATAAAAAAGATCCAACATCTACTCCAGCACAAAAAGTTAATCGATCAATACAAGAAGTAAATCGTATGTTAGGCGAAATTGATAAAACAGTTAGCCACAACTTAAAGCTTAAGTTAGAAGCAGGTGTTGATGCATCCCATTTTTGGAAATCAACCAGCAGGCGATTTGGTAAGATTGGCGAACGTTTAGTTAAAATATCAAATAGAATAAAAGAATTATCACAATAAGGTTTGAATATGAAAACATATGAAAATTGGCAAGAATTCATGCGAGACCCAATTAATAAAAAACTTCCTATTATGGAAGCTAAACAGAAATTTTTAAAAGAACAAACTTATCGGATGTGGAATTATCCTAGCGTAAAAATATAAATTAAAGGATGAAAATGGGGAAACAATTATTAGTAGATTATACATTATTTGAAGTGAGTTCAANTGAGATTAATGAATCTCTTGCTCGTAATGATGGAAAATTANTTGTTAATGGAGTATTACAAAGAGCNGAATCTAAAAATCATAANGGACGAGTATATCCACGTAATGTTTTAATGCGCGAAGCTAAAAAATATGCAGATTCATTTATTAGAGAAAAAAGAGCTCTTGGAGAATTAGATCATCCAGATTCATCTGTAGTAAACCTTAATAATGTTTCACATAATGTACTTGGAATGGATTGGAACGGAAATGATTTAGTTGGAAAAGTAGAAGTTTTGGATACTCCAAATGGTAAAATATTAAAGGAATTATTTAAAGCTGGTATTAAATTAGGAATTAGTTCTCGTGGTATGGGGTCAGTAAAAGAAATTATGGGAGAAGGAGAAGATACATTAGAAGTTCAGCCAGATTTTGAGCTTATAGCTTTTGATTTTGTATCTAATCCATCAACTCAAGGAGCTTTTATGAGTCCAGTAAATGAATCTGTACAAAAAACAGTTAATAATAAATACGTAAACATACATTCTTTAATACTTGATATTATTGATGGATTTTAAAAATAGGAGAAATTATGGCATTAGCAGATAAACAAAGTAAATATGGTCCAAAAAATTCAAACGGTGCACCGGGAATAGGTATAGCAGGAGTAGGCGCCGGCGGTGAAAATAGTCCTGATATATTTGCAAAAGAATTAGCAGGAGGTCTACAAGAAATTGCTAACGATCCAAAAATGTCTAAGTATGACTTAGAAAATCCACCTGTTAAATATCATCCGTAAAGTAATGAAAGGAAATTAGATAATGAAACCTTTAAAAGAACAATATAATAAATTATTTAAAAATGCTAAAACCATTAATGAACATACTATGTTAACTGGTATGGTGACACAAAAACCTTTCGGAAAACCGCGTTTAACAAAAGAAGATAACCCTGCAGCATATAATGAAAGTCCAGAATTATCAAATGAAGATTATACTTATTTTGCTGATCAGTTAGATGAATTTAATCAACAAGCTGAAGAACTACATCAAGAGATTGGTTCGCCAATAGAAATGGCAGCAGAAGAATCAATGTATGCACCAAGATATGAAATGCAAGAAAAACAATTATCTAGATATTTTCAAACAATATTTAAGTCTATAGAAAATTGTAAGAAATTTTTAATTAAACAAGGCCGGATAAGTGACTCTTAATAAAAGCAAGGATACCAATGAGTAAATATGAAAAGAAACTTTTAAAATTAATAAATGAAAATTTTGCTCCTGAAGAAGAAGCTCCTGACGTTTCAGGTGAACAAAAAAAATCTTTTGTAGAAGCTGTAGGAAATTTTCATTCTTTCGGAGAAAGTATATACCGCAATCATTCGTTAAGAGAGATTACATCTCAAATGAAAGAGATTATTAATACTGCTGAGCAGTTAACTTTAAAAGAATCAGAACATTGGTTTGATAATGTAACAGTAGGCCGGCACATGAAACAATTATCAGAAGCTTATAAAGTGTTTGAAAAGGCAGCAGGTGAAGTAACATCATTACAACAACGGTTGGAATCTGCTTATGAAGACATGGGTGGAATATTAAATAAATATTATAAGGTTAATGAGGCATTAGCAGAAAATATAAATCCAGAAGAAGAACATGTAGATGAAGAGTTAATAATTACTGCTAAAGCACTTAAAAAATTAAGTCCAAATCTTTTAAAGAAATTATCTAAAAAGATGGATATTGATATTGAAGAAGATATAAACATTACCGCCAAAGCTCTTAAAAAACTAAGCCCTAATCTTTTAAAGAAACTATCCAAAAAGATGGATATTGATATTGAAGAAGGTGTTGACGAAAAAGTAGTGTTTTATAAAGATAAAGAAAATCGGTTAAGACGATTTGATACAGACAATTCTGCAAATAAAAAGTATCAATAAAATTAGGTTTTTTGAAAAAAAATTATTATATTTAATTATATCAACAATAAAAATAAGTTATGAACAAGCAACAAAGACAATTTGCAAGTATGAGTCCTGGTACTCAACCAGGTGTAGTAGTTTTAGGAACATCATATAATGATCTCGCTTATGCACTTCGTGTATTTAAACAATCTGTTAAGGATTCTAATAAATTAGAAGAGGTACGAGAGCGTCGGTATTATGAAAAACGTTCAGTAAAACGTAGAAAAAAATTGGATAATGCCATATTTTCTGAAGAACAGGCCCGAAAAGAGTTTTATTAATCCCTAATATTTAATGAAAAGTATACTTTTTTACTAAAATACGACTGGTTTTATTTTTTCGTACATATTTATTGTTGAGAATATGATACTATATCTACTAATATATAGTCACTCAAATTTAAAATAAACTTACCCATTAAGATTTAAATAATCTTACTTCCATTAACATTTTAATTAAAGGAGATGATCATGAATGATCTATTAAAAGAAGCAATTGCTGACGCAAAAGCCGTAAGGCAAACAGCTATGGCAAATGCGAAATTAGCATTGGAAGAAGCATTTACACCAAGGATTCAATCTATGTTATCCGCTAAGCTTTCAGAAGAAGAGGCGAAGAAGAT
>NZEE01000049.1 GCA_002688965.1 archaeon
ATGTGCTTTTGATACTGCAGATAATAAAAACTGTACTAATACTAGAACTATAACAATTGCAGTTTATTCTAGTATAAATTTCACAAACCCAGTTCATAATCAAGAAATCAGTAAGAGGTAGTGGANCAGANNATGGNGAAGATCCATTAGGNATNATATCNGATNCAATANANNTAANTGCAAAAGTTTATGATAATGCAACCTCAGGAGGACTTCCAGGAGCTATTTGTTATTTCTACGAAAATTCAACTTTACTAGGAAGTAACACAACAAATTCAACAGGAGATTGTTATGTTTCGTATGACAAAAGCTCACAAGACATTGGAATAAAATCATTCTATGTAAATTATACATATCCAATAGGAATAAAAACTATAACTGAATCTCAAATAAATGTTTCTTTAGCAAAATATATTACAACTTTAACCATGGGTAATCTCAGAAGCAGTGGAAAATATTATGATGGTGATACAGCAACATTAGCAATTGAAATCAAAAAAACAAATAACACAGTAACAAATGAATATTATGATCCACAAAACATAAGTGCTAAAGCAATGAATAGTGCAAACGCAATCAAAGGAAGTTATCTTTATCCAGGTGAAATAACAAAATCAGCTACAGGGCAATATTCTGCAAGTACTGTTGTTGATTATGGAACAGGTTCTGATGCATTTATTAAATGGCAAATTAATCTGAGCGATAATAATTTTAGTTCTTACTTAGGTTCAGCACTTCACGCAGATGAAGATATATGTGCCGGAGACTTTGGAAATTGGGAAGGATGGAGTACATGTGTTAACAATATTCAAACAAATACAAAAAGAGATAGTAGTGGATGTACAGAAACACAGACTCAATCATGCGGAACCACATCTGGCCCAGGAGCCAGTACATCTTCAATCGAATCAACTACAGAAACAACAGAAACTGTTGAAACAACAGAAACAACAGAAACTGTTGAAACAACAGAAACAACAATTACTGATGACGAAGCAAAAAGAATTGAAGAAGAATGCAAACCATTCAAAGGAATTTCAGGGATAATATCTAATTCAATTTTAGGTCCTTCACACAAATCAGTTATACGAGTAATTGATCCTAAAGAATATGAGACAGGAACATATCTAAAATCATCTCATGAAATAGGTATAAGAAAAATGGTAATTACATGTTCTGGTCATAGTAATTTAACATTAGAAAACCAAACTCAGATAACTCAAGTTGTTCAAGGTTATAATGATATTGAAGAAATTGATTGTAATAATAGACCTGTATGTAGATGGATAAAAAATATTGAAAAAACAAACCAGACAAAAGAATGTAAATTATTGATAATAGATTCTTGTGGTTTTGTTTCAGAAAAAGCTTTTGACATTATGAAATTTGGTCATCCAGATTCTAAAGGAATTATAAGTGAAAAAATTATTTTAGGAATGCAATTATCAAAAGATTGGATTTGGTTCCTAATACTTTTAGCTATAATTTTATACATGCTGTTCAAGTCTATCAAAAAACTTAGAGAAAGATATCTTAAGACGCATAAGAAACGTAAAACTCGTAAGAAGCGAAAAAAGAAACATAAAAAGAAACGTAAAAAACGCAAGAAACGTAAAAAACGTTCTCATCGCTAAGGATTAATCCTTGTACGGTCACGAGGAAATAGTACAGCTTCTCGGATATTTGATAAACCTAACAGTAACATAACTATTCTTTCAATACCAAAACCAAACCCACCATGAGGTGGCATACCATACTTGAACGCATCTAAATATGATTCTAAAGCTTCAGGATTCATACCTTTTTTCTTAAGTTGTTTCATTAAGAATTCTCTATCATGTATTCGCTGTGAACCACTTACCAGTTCACGTCCTCTGAATTCTAAATCAAAACCACGACTAATTTTATCATTTCCAGGTTCTGGCATTGTGTAAAATGGTTTAATCGCCATAGGATATTTTGTAATAAAATAAAATTCAAATCCTTTTTTCTTCATTATCTCACCTATTTTTTTCTCAGCTGCAGTATCTAAATCTTCTCCCCATGGAAGTTCTATTCCTTCTTTAGAAAGAAGTTTTAATGCTTCAGTATATGTTAGACGAGGAAAATCATAATCAACTGCATCCACTTTTACTTTCAAAACTTTCAATTCTTCTTTACAATTATCTGCAACAAATTTCACAATATATTTTGTCATTCCTTCTAAAACATCTAAAATATCATCTTCAGAATTAATGAAAGCCATTTCACAATCTATTGCAGTAATCTCATTCAAATGCCATATGGTTTTGTGCTCTTCAGCTCTGAAATAAGTAGCAATTTCAAATATTTTATCAAAACCAGTTCCCATTATCATTTGTTTGAACAATTGAGGAGATTGTGCTAAAAATGCTTCTTTATCAAAATATGATATTGGAAATAGATCAGTACCACCTTCACTTGCAGTTGAAATAATTCTAGGAGTATGAATTTCTACAAACTTATTTTTAGTAAAATACTCTCTCCCACCTTCTAATATTTTAGAACGAATCTTGAATATTGCAGTAACTGAAGGTTTTCTCAAATCTAATACTCTAGCATTTAGTCTAGTATCTAAATCAGCATTAGCAGATTCTTTAACCTCTAATGGCAAAGTAGTTTCAGATTTATTCAACATTTCAATATCTTCAGGAATAAGTTCCCATCCACAAGGAGATTTATCACTTGCTTGAACAACACCTTTTACAGATATTACACTTTCTTTTCCCATATGTTTAATTTTCTCAGTCATATCCTTTTCTTTAACAACTACCTGCATTGTACCTTCTCTATCACGTAAAATAACAAATTTTATCTTACCAATATCTCTAATGTTATCTATCCATCCAGCAACAACTACTTGTTCGCTGTCCATTTTTTCTGTAATTTCATTAGAATAATGTGTTCTTATCATAACCACACACCCCTACTAATTAGTAGGATGCTATTAACTGGAGATTGTAGAATAATGTCCATGCAACCAACCACACAGTAAAATAAACAACCAAAGCATTACCTGATATCAATTTTCCAGTTTTGAGTTTCAATGCTGCTTTAACTACAATTTGAGCAACAATAAAAACTATAACAGCAGCAACCAATGCAATTAAAGGAGATACAATTAAGAATGATATATATCCTATAACAGCTCCAAACACTGCAAATAGTAATACAAGATTTCTTTCCATTGGTTTTGATAAATCTTCTTTTTTATCTTTTTTCTCATCACTACCAAGGATAGGTAAAGTTTTACTCTCTTCTATAGAAGTCTTCTTTTCCTCAGTTTTCTTCTCTTCTCTTTTCTCTTCCTTTTCTTTATGTTCTTCAGCCATTATAATCACTTTTTACAAAATTCATTGAAAAACGCACCAAGCGTTTTTTGTTCTTTTTCAGCCATTAAAGCCTTTGATGTAAACCATGACTTTCTAACAAAGTCAGGCAACTCATTATTCTTTTCTAACCAATCTTTTAAAAACATAATAGTTCGCTCATCTGATGGATATCCAGACCCATCAAAGCCATGCTTTTCCTGTAATTTAGCAATACAATCATCTCTACATATCTTTGCTAAAACAGATGCAGCTGAAACCTCAACATGGTTTTTATCAGCAAAGTTCTCACACACTAATTTAACTTTCTTATTTTTCAAACCAGATTTAATCTTTTGCTTGAATGCCCGAGTATTAACTTCAAATGCATCTATAATAACTTTATCTGGTTTCAGAGTATTAATAATTTCCTGCATCTTAACAATTTCTAATTTATTCAAATTAGAAGTTTTTTTGTTCTCATCAATATCCTTAGCATCTATTTTCAATAAAACATGATCTTTAGCCATCTTTCGAAGTTCAGGAGCTATTTTTTCTCGTTTCTTACGTGTAAGCAATTTACTATCTTTCACACCTAATTTATTCAATAGTTTCTTATCTTTAGAATCAATCATATACCCACATATTACTAATGGGCCAAGTACAGGACCTTTTCCTGATTCATCAATACCAAGAACTTTCATGGAATACTATGTACTTGAAATCAATTTAAAAGTGCGAAATGAACATTATTACACTATAGCGGGGTAGAGCAGCCTGGAGTGCTCGTGAGGCTCATAACCTCAAGGTCGTAGGTTCAAATCCTACCCCCGCTATTATGACATCAAAAAAAGCACAAAGAGAACTTGACAGAATAAATAGTCTTGACACGATAAGATATGCCGGATCAAATAGAACAGATGGTCTTACACCTGGTCGAACATATGTACCACTTGATGTTTATGAAGATCCTCACAGTCCAGGAAGAATATTAATTAAATTACATGATGACATTGGCGATACAACTGCAATAAGTTCAAAAAAAGCACGTTAATATTTTCTAAAAAACTTAACCGCCGTTAACTTTAAATACTTTAACACATGTTAATATATCGGTGTTAAAATGTTTAAGTTTCCATGTGAGATTGTAATCCAATTTGTTCTTCCAGCAATGAGAAAAGAAATGGTAATGTGTCTAAAAAATGAAAAAAAAACTAAAGCAACGTGAAATAGCTAAAATATTAGGAATAACAGATGCTGCAGTTTCTCAATATGTTAAAGGAAAAAGAGGCTCAAAATTCCAATTTGATGACAATGCAAAAAAGAAAATAAAAGAAATGTGTGTTCGGTTATATACTCATTACAAAAAGCATGAAAAAGATCATAATGGTAGTGAATTCATGACAGATGCATGTGATATATGTAAAGAACTCCGTTCTTCAAAAGCTTTATGCTATTTACATAAAGATCTTGGAATTGATATGAGTAACTGTGAAGCATGTATGGATTTATGATTGGTGTTTTGATGAAAGTTTATTTAGATAATGGTGCAACTACAATGGTTCCTGAAAAAGTAGTCAAAAGAATGGAACCATATTTTACAACCATTTATGGAAATCCTTCATCACTTCATCAAATGGGTCAAGAAGCAAAGCGCGCTATGCATGTAGCCAGAAATACAATAGCAAAAAAAATCAATGCCAATACAAATGAAATTGTTTTTGTAGCATCAGGCAGTGAGTCAGATAATTTAGCAATTAAAGGAACAGCATATGCTAATCCAGAGAAAAATCATATTATAACAACTAAAATAGAACATCATGCAGTTGAAAGAAGTTGTGGTACTTTAGAAAAACAAGGATATAATGTAACATGGCTTGATGTTGATCGTGAAGGATTTATCAATCTAGAAGAATTAGAAAAAGCGATGACTCCAAAGACATTACTAGTATCAATTATCCATGCAAACAATGAAATAGGAACAATTCAAGATATAGACGCTATTTCAGAAATATGTAAGAAACATAATGTATTATTACATTTAGATGCAATGCAATCATTCACAAAAGTTCCAATTAATGTTAAGAAACAAAATATTGACTTACTTTCTTTTTCAGCACATAAAATACATGGTCCAAAAGGTATTGGTGTGTTATATGTGAGAGAAGGATTAAAAGTACAGAAACTCACTGATGGTGGAAACCATGAACATAAATTAAGGGCAGGAACAGAAAATGTTCCTTATATGGTTGGATTTGCAGAAGCTGTAAAACTAAGCAGTGATAAAGATATTAAAAAAATGGCAAAGCTGCGTGATAGATTAATCCAAGGAATATTAGATAATGTACCAAGCACATATGTAAATGGTTATTATGAAAAAGAAGATTATACAAAACGATTATGTTTCAATGCAAATATTAGATTTGATGCAATTGAAGGAGAATCATTAGGAATGTTGTTAGACAGTGATAATATATCTACAAGTACGGGTTCAGCTTGCTCTTCAAAAAGTCTAGAACCAAGTCATGTACTTACAGCAATAAGACTAAACAAAGAACATGCAAATGGTTCTATTCGTTTTACATTAAGCAGATATACAACAGAACAAGAAATAGATTATGTAATTGAAAAAATTACAAAACATGCTGAAAAATTAAGAAATATAAGTCCTCTATGGAAAAAGATTACAAAGAAATTAGATAATTAGGTGATATTATGTATAGTAAAAAAGTAATGTGTTTATTCAAAAACCCAAAACATATGGGTAAGATAAAAAACCCAGATGGAGTAGGACAAGTAGGCAATCCTAATTGCGGAGATGTAATGAAAGTTTATATCAAAGTTGGAAAAAACAAGAAAGATGAAGAAATACTCAAAGATGTCAAAGTTGAAACATTTGGTTGTGTAGCAGCCATATCAACAAGTTCACAATTAACAGATATGGTTATTGGAAAGACAATAAAAGAAGCCTTAAAAGTTACAAAAAAAGATGTAACTGATGCATTAGGAGGATTGCCATTAGAAAAATGGCATTGTTCTGTGCTAGCAGTTGACGCATTAAAATCAGCTGTAGAAAATTATAAGAAAAAGTGATTAACATGGAAAAAATAACTAAAGACACAACAATAAGTGAAGTTTTAATGAAAAATCCAAAAGCTGGAGAGATTCTAGCCGCTCACGGATTTCATTGTGTAGGTTGCCCTATGTCACAGATGGAAACATTAGAAATAGGTGCAAAAGCACATGGTGTTAAAGTTGAAGACCTAATAAAAGAGCTTAACAAATAAAATCGTTAATAAACGAAGTAAATTTCTTTAAATTACTTGTCATCTATGATTTGAATACTGTTAATCAAGATGTGATAAAATGGCTAAAGTAAAAATTGATGAAGATGCATGTATAGGATGCGGTACTTGTGCTGCTGTTTGCGAAATAGCATTTGAAATGAAAGATGGAAAAGCTAAAGCAAAAAAAGGCGCAGAAAATGCAGAATGTACAAAAAAAGCAATAGATGCATGTCCAGTTGACTGCATTAAGTTAGAATAAATTCTAATATTTTTCTAAACTAATTTGTTAGTTTTAATGATATAGCTAATATAGCAGTAATTCCTCCCGATAAAAGAAATACTGTGTTTAATCCAAAGAATTGTGCTATAATACCCATTGATAATGGACCAATAATCATTCCAACATGCTTTGACATTTGAAATGCTCCTGTAAGTTCATCTTCATGTTTTACAGGAAAAATATCTGATGAATAACCTTCATTATTAACTAACATACTTTCTAATAACAGAAACTGTACAAAAATTATAGGAAATAATAGTATAAGACTGGTAACAAAAAATAATAATATAAATAATGGAATAGAAGCAACTGACAACCAGAACATTATTTTTTTCTTTCCAATCTTATCTCCGAGTTCAGCAAATTTATATTGCAATAACCCAGGAGATCTATGAAATATTGCTATCATTCCAATTGCAAAAATACTTCCTCCAAGACTTTCCGTAAATAAAGGAAGAGCCATGATAAGTCCTGTAGATATTGTAACAATAGGCAATGCAAATATCATTGGTTCATATATCTTTTTGTTAAAATGAAGCATTTTCCTTATATTAACTTTTTCACGATGATTAATTTTTTTAGTTGTTTTTAAGAAAAATGCTGTTATCATTGTTCCTATAGCTGAAACATAAAATAATATACTTATATTAATTAAACCAATTTGCATTAAAACAAAGGTTCCAACAAATGTTCCTATTATTCCTCCAATCAAAACAGCTATAGAAAATACAGAAAAACTTTCACTATGAAGTTTTTTTGGGGATAAAAAACGTATCTTTATTCTAGCAGCATCCCATGTAAATGGAACACTTAACCCATCAACTAGTCTTGCACTAATAAGACCACCTATACTTGGAAACAACCCATACAATATAGCTGCAATAGTCCTAACAACCATTCCAATTGTCATAGAAAATCGACTTCCAAACTTTCCAACAAATGAAGATACAGGAAGATCTGTAAATACCATTATTATTCCAAACAAAGAGAATATTATACCAGTTCCAGCAAACCCACCCACAATATTATTAAGATAAATTGGTATAAACGGTTCTACAAGTGAAATGAATAATACAAAAAACAAGAATAAAACAGAGATTTTCTTGATTTCTGTGGGTATTTTACTAAAATTCTTTATTTTAACAATTCCTAAACTAAAATGACGATGCATAATATTAATTTTACTTTCGGTATAAATATCTTTTGACTAATGATTAATCATGATTTCCGAGCAAAGTAGCAAAGTTCTCATAGAATTTGCAAGAAAAGTCATTGAAGAATATGTTAAAAATAAAAAAGAAACAGATCCACCCGTTGTATTTTCAGAAGAACTAAAGAGTAAGCATGCATTAATTCTTAGATTAATGAAAGGTAATGAAATTATCGGAAAAGCGAGTTTTCCAGATCCAACTATGCCACTACTGAACGCAATTAAAGAAGCAGTAGTATCTGCATCTCAAGATATAAAGCAAGAAGAGCTTGCTCAAATTAAAATAGAAATATCAATTTTATCAGAACTAACTGAAGTTACAGTATTCAATATAAAACAAGGTGATGGAGTTATGATAAAAAAAGAACCTAACTCAGGATTATTCTTACCAGATGAATGGAATAATTTTGAAAATAAAAACGAATTAATGAATGCTCTGTCATTAAAAGCTGGATTGTCACCAAGTGCATGGAGAAGTAGAAATGTAAAATGTTATTCATTTTCTGTGCAGACAATAAAAGAATAATTACTTTTTGCAAACCTTACATTTTTCCATTATTCTCTTTTTAGCGATTTTCATAGCAACCTCTCTTGTAACACAATCTTTATTACATTTTTCAAGAACAAATTTAGTATTTTTTGTAATTTTCTTTTCAACTTCTTCAAACATCCTCCTAACAAGATGTTCATAATCTCTATTTTTCCCTGTATGAACGTATTCAATATAAGAAGATATTACACCACCAGCATTTGCAACAAAGTCAGGTATAATTAATTTCTTATGATTCATTTGTAAATGTTTTTCAACTTCATTACTCATAGGAATATTCGAACCTTCTATAATTAATCCAGGTTTAACACCATGCATATTGCTTTCTGTAATTAAATCTGGTATTGCCGCTGTTATGAGAACATCAGCATTTACACTGATTATATTTTCATTTGCTAATCTTTTTCCAGGACAGTTTACAACAGAACCAGTTTTTTCTTTTATTTTTTTAATACTATCAAAATCAATTCCAGTTTTATTATAAATAACACCTTTTGAATCTGAAACCGCCACAAGTTTTCCACCAGCTTCTGAAAGATACTTTGCAGCAAATTCACCAACATTTCCAAAACCTTCAATAGCAATTGTAACATTTTTCATATCTTTACCAAGATGTTCCAAAGCAACTTTAGTTGCATGGAAAACTCCAAATCCAGTAGAACCTAATTCATGTGGTAACCCACCCATGATTCTTGGTTTACCAGTACAAGATTTCATAGAACCATTTGATTTTGCAAAAACAGCCATCTCATGCTCAGCCATATTCATATCTGGAGCTGCAATATATTCTTTAGGAGATAATTCACCAATAGATTTAGCAAATGCTTTTATCATTTCATCTTTATGTTTTTGAGTAATATGCTTTGGATCAGCAATGATTCCAGCTTTAGCGCCACCAAAAGGGAGATCTGCTAAAGCATTTTTTAATGACATTGCTCTTGCAAGTTTCATAACTTCCTCAATTGATACTGTAGGGGTCATTCTTATTCCACCCTTACCAGGACCAAGTGCAGTATTATCAATAACAACAAACCCTTCAGTTCCAGTTTTTGGGTGGTGTATCTCAACAATTTTTTCAGGACCAATGTCATCAAACGCTGTCATCTAATCACAGAAATAGATTACAATTACTGGTTTAAATAATTGTACACGCCATAAGCTGCAATTGCTCCATCAGAACATGCAGTTACACATTGTCTTAATACAGTATTAGTAACATCTCCTGCAGCAAAAACACCTTTTACATTTGTTTCTTTCATCTCATTAACTACAATTTTTTTATCAACAACTTTGATATCTAACTGTTCAGCAAGTTCAGAAGAAGGTAAATGTCCAATTTCTACAAAAACACCATCAAGTTTCATAATATCATCATTTTGTAAAACAATATTTTTCAGAAGATGATTTCCATTAAATCGTTTAACTTTAGTATTAAGCATTATTTTAACTTTTTTGTTAGCTTCCATTCTTTTGATATAAATCCGTTCTGTTTTTAGTTGATCTCCTCTATACATTAGATATACTTTTTTTGCATATTGTGCAAGAAGCATAACTGCTTGAGCAGCAGATTCACCACCACCAACAACACCAACTGTTTTGTTTCTATACATAGGTGCATCACAAGTAGCGCAGTAATGAATACCTTTTCCTTCATATTTTTTTTCACCAGGTATCTCTAATTTACGTCTTTTACTTCCAGAAGCAATTATCAGAGACTTTGCGCTATAAGTTTTATTCTTAGTTTTAACTTTGAAAATAGTATCTTTACCTTTTTTAGTTTTTGCAACAGATTTTACTTCTTCTGTTTTTATTGGAACTTCAAGATCTTCTACATGGTCCTTAAAATTTTTCATTAGTTGAAATCCATGAATAGATTTAATACCTGACCAATTTTCAACTGGTTCAGCTTCATTCATTAATCCACCAACATCTTCAGAAATTATTATAGTATCAAGACCATATCTAGCAGCATATATTCCAGCGGTCATTCCTGCAGGACCTGCTCCTACAATTATTAAATCATGCATTTTTTTGTCTCCTTAATTATTTTAACGCTTTTTCCAATTTGTCCTTGTCAAAACCAACTATTACAGTTTCACCGTCTTTTCCAGGTATGATTGATACAGGAACGCCCATTTGATGACTTTTATCCATAAGCTCTTTTACATATTCCTCGCTTTTGGAAACGTCTTTTTCTTCAAATTCAATTTTCTTTTCCTTTAACCAATCAGTCAACATATGGCAAAAATGGCATGTTGGTGATGTATATATCGTAACTTTAGTCATTTTCATAACACCTCTATTTCAAATTTGATAAATACTAACATATTTATAGTTGATATTCAACAGAACGTTAATTTAAGCGCCAAGAAGTTTTTTAATCTTTTCATTGAGCTCCTTTTTCATCTTTTGTCGTTCAGCAGATATCTTCTGATTATATTCACTCTGTAAAGCCGCTCTGCGACTCGCAAGTTCATCTTTCATATCCATTTCTAATTCTACTCTTCTTTTTTCATACTGACCAACTAATCTTTTCTTTTGATGCTCAATTACCTTTTTGAATTCCCCACGAAGTACTTTTTCAAGCATATTTTTTTCTTTCTCTAATTCACTTCTAGTCATTTGTTCAAGTTGTGATATTCTACCAGAATAATCTTTTTGTATTGATGAAACTTCTGAATTCTTTTTTCTTTCCATTTCTAATTTTATTTGATTTTTCTTTGTATTTATTTCATTCTTAGAAGCAATGTCTTGTTCTTGTTTAAGTTTAGAAAGAACACTTTCATTGGTTTTTTCAAGTTGAGATTTAATTGTCTTTGTACGCAATCCAACTGCAGATTTTATTTTTCCGGATATAGTTTTTTTAAGTAAAGCTTCCTTAGATTTATATTTTCCAGCAAGCGCACTTTCCTTAGATTTATATTGCGAATTTAATTTATTTTGAAGTTTAATTTCATAATTCTTAATATGATTTGCTAGCACAACTTTATTTTTTGATTTGTCTGCAGAAAGTTTTCTATCATATTCTTTCTTAGCCAAAGCTTTAGATTTTTCAAGTTCATTTTCATTTACTATTATAAGATGCTGATATTTCTTTTTTATCGCAACATGTTGTTTTTCAAGAACAGCTTTTCTTTTTAATATATACTGATTAAGATCATCGAGTGATTCTCTTTTTGCAAGTTTGGTTTCTTCATTAGATTTCTGAACAATGAAACCTGCTTGTTTTTTAGCATCTGCCATAACCTTAAGTTTTGATTTCTGAACATCTTTTTTCTGTTTTGCTAAAATCTTTCTATACACATTAAGTTTCTTAGAATAATCAGAACTTATTTTCCTTCTTTCTGACGCGACTAAAGATTTTAATTTAACATTCATCTTTCCTTTCAGAACCTCTGCTTCTCTTTTCATCTTAAGTTTATGATTAATACTTAATTGCCCACGAGTTTGTTTTATTTTTGTATTAGCATTTTGAAGTATAACTCTTTTATCAGAAGCAAGTTTATTGATTAATTTTCTTTTATCCTCAATCAGAACTTTTCTTTTAGAAGCAACTGAAGCTAAAGAAGCCCGTTGTTTTTGTTGAATAATCTTAAGTTTTGTATCTAACGCTTTAGCTTTTTGAATATCTTTTGCAATCATAAGCTTAGCTTTATTTGCTAAAACAATACGTGATTGTTGTAAAGCTTGTCGTTGCTTTGCAATAAGTAATCTATCTTTTTTCACTGTAGCTGAATGAGATTTTTTCAAAGCTTCTTTTTGTTTTGCAATTGATAATTTAGATCTTGCTAAAGAAGATTGCATTCTTTTACGAGAAGCTAACTCCCTTTTAGAAACTAACTCCATTTTTTTCCGTAACAATTTTTGTTCTTTTTCATGCATAGCAGTCAAATGAGCACGTTCTTTTACACGTGCGATTGTTTCTTTTTTCCTTTCATTTGCAATCAATATTTTATATCGCGCATTCAAAGCACTAGTTTTCTTTCTATATTCTGCGACGAGAGATTTTTTTCTATCACCAATAGTCTTTGCGGTTTTTGAATTTAATTTATGTCTAAGAGCAGTAATCTTATTTTTTTGAGAAAGTTGTAGAGCAGCAATGCGTTCTTGTCTTGATTTTTCAATTTCTTTGATTCTCTTAAACATTTTTTCATCTGTATTTCTTTGAATTTCTAAACGAGATCTTCGCACATCATTTTCTTTATTTTTTTGTAATCGATGTTTCTCACGAACAAGTTCTTGTTTTTTCAAAGCTTCTAGTTCTCGTTTCTTAGCTTCTGTTTTCTTATAAAGTTCATTCTTTTTCCTATGTAATTCTCGCGTAACCTCTAATTTCTTACGAGCAGCATCTTTCTGAGCTGTTTTAATCATACGTTGCTGTTGTTTTTTCAAATAAGTTTGTTTTCTTTTAACAATTACACCTAATTCCTGCTTTAATCCAGACTCAATTTTATTTAATTCAGTATCAACTGCTCTAGAAACATTAATATCTGTAGCTGTCTTTACATGAATAGATTTTTTCTTTTGAACATGTTTAGAAACACTTTTCCTGTGTTTTTTATGAATTTTTTTCTTATGTTTAGTTTTCCTTTTCTTTGGTGTTGATTTAGTCACAGATTTTTTAGGAACAACTCTAACTTTTATTTTTTTCACAGGTTTTCTCACTATTTTTTTCTTTTCTTGAGATTTCTTTCCGTAAATAAATCTATTAAATACACTTTGTTGTGCCATTAATACCACTATTCCCTGAGAAAATAACTAAAAAACTTGAATATATAGATTAATTTTTAGAAAATTTTGCATTTGCTTATTGTTTTTTATAAATAACGGAATGAAAACTATCATGAATAACATAAATCAAGCTGTTGAAGCATTAGAAAAAGGAAACATCATAATTTATCCAACAGAAACTTCATATGCACTTGGAGCAGATGCTACAAATTCTGAAGCAGTGGAAAAAATATTCCAAACTAAGGAAAGAGATAGAGGAAAACCATTATCAATTATTGTCTCTTCTTTAGAAATGATTCAAAAATATGCTGAAATTGATGGTAACACAAAGAAATTAATTGAAAAATTCATGCCAGGCCCATTGACACTCATAGTTCCATTAAAAACAGGATTAGCAGATAATTTATGTAAAGATACGGTTGCTTTCCGTATTTCTTCAAATCAAGTAGCACAAGAATTATGTGAAAAATTTCAAAAACCTATTACAGCTACTAGTGCTAACTTATCAGGCAATGAACCTATCTACAATATAGATGAAATCAAAAATCAGTTCGATATTCTTATAGTAGATGCTGGAAATCTTCCAAAAAATGAAGTTTCTACAATTTATGATACAATTTCAAAGAAAGTTCTTCGTCCAGGACCTATTCCTGAGCAAGATATTGTTTAGCTCCAGAAAGATAGTCATCAATACCCTCTGCGATAGCTTGTTCTACATCAGGGTCATTATCGGTAAGGTATTTCAAGTCATCTGAATTTGTTATAAATCCGGATTCAACAAGAACAGTAGGAGTACTTCCGTTGAACACTCTAAAATTATTAGTTTTTGTTCCTCTATTTCTTGCACTTGGCATATGTCTACTCATGCTATTTAATATAGCATCTGCAGCAGAATCACTTGATTCATCACCAGTTTCACAGAATATTTCATATCCATTTGCACTAGGAGATGCAGCATTACAATGTAAACTTACCATTAAGTCTGCTTTTTCATTATCAGCAATTCCAGATCTTGAACTAAGAGGAGTTGACGTCTTATTATCATATCTTGTCAAAACAACTTCATACCCTTTTGCTTCTAAAAGGTCTCTAATTTTCAGAGCTTGTGAAAGAGCAATATCAGCTTCTTGATGATCACTAGCAACAGCGCCAGGATCATATATATTATTATTTCTATTATTATATCCATGTCCAGGATCTAGGACAACTCTACCTTTTGCCACTTTTGGCTTATTTTCTTCCATTAAACCATCATAATCTGGCAATTCTCCAGCAGGTGTTTGACATTCCTGTCTTGCAGATGCTCTATCATTCATATATTCTCTAATAGCATCTCTACCTTTACTTGCTGACACAGCAACAAGTGCTCCAACGGCAAGATATTTAGTAGCTCTAACAGCCGTATTCACCCAATTATCTGGTTTATCATTGTTTCTCATAATATCACCATTAATGTAACTACTACATAGTCAAAAACCCCTTTTAAGCTTTTCTATGCTCGAGTATACATATTGAGAATTAGCGTTTTTTCGACCTTTTACAGTAATGAAATCCAGCTATAGTCATGTCATCTTCAAGCTGTGGAACCCCATTTTCAAAGGTCACAGAGTGTCTTATAGCATATTTTCTAGCATATTTACCTAATTTCCTAATAGCTCTATCAAAAGGCACTCCCCTAGTTTTTCCAGCCATATCAAGAACACGATTCATATCAATAGGCCTACCTTTTCTTATTCCAGCCTCAGTTAACCCATCTGTCATCCAATATACTCTATCACCTGGCTTCAAAACAGTTCTATGGTGGTGATATGATTCATCATATATGCCTAAAGGAAGCTGCCCACTATCTTTCTCAATACGAGCTTTTCCGCGTCTAGGAACTATTATTGGATTAGGTTGACCACCATTAACTATTTTCAAAGTACCAGTATGCATATTAAATGTAGAAAACACTGTAGGATACATTCCAGCATCAAGACTTTCTTCTTCAAGTATCTCTCTATTTGCCTTTTCCATACATCTTCTAGGATCTACAATATGTCCAGTTTCCATACTTTCTTGGATTTCTTCTTCAATAACATGATTAATATAAAATAACATATTTCCAGAAGCCATTGTACCGTGTGCCTTAGATTCTGGTACATCTCCTAGTAAAACACCAAATCTGTGATGAGGAAGCATAGGATAAAACCCATGAAAATCTCCTCCATCATAAGAATCTGCTGAATTCCATACTGCATAGTGAACACTATCAAAAGGAGGCTCTGAAATTCCACTCATAGTCATTTCTTTTTTAAATTCTCTAGACATAGCTTACCAACTCGCGTGAAAGGTTTAAATAGGTTTAACCGGTTTTTTGCAAAAAATCGTTTTGTTTAAATAAACTCTAGTACAAACGTTTTCTATGGAAAATAAAGACATGGTTGTAACACCTTGGGAAGTTAGAGGTGATATTGACTATAATAAACTTATCAAAGAATTTGGTACTCAGCCTATAACTGATGATTTACTAAAAAGAGTAGAAAATATAACAGGTGAAACTCATTTCATGCTTAGAAGAGGCTTATTCTTTAGTCATAGAGATCTTAATTGGATATTAGATGAACATGAGAAAGGAAATAAGTTCTATTTGTATACTGGAAGAGGTCCTTCAGACAATGTACATATAGGTCATCTTGTACCGTGGATATTTACAAAATGGTTACAAGACAAATTTGATGTAGATTTATACTTTCAAATGACTGATGATGAGAAATTCTTGTTTAAAGACAATTTAGAACTAGAAGATACTAATAAAATGGCGTATGAAAATGCTTTAGATGTCATAGCATTAGGATTTGACCCTGAAAAGACATTCATTTTTTCAGATTTAGATTATTCTAAGACTTTATACAAACAAGCACTACGTGTTGCTAAGAAACTAACATTTTCAACAGTCAAAGCTACATTTGGATTGAAAAACGAGNCAAATGTTGGNCAAATATTCTTTACATCAATGCAAGCAGTACCTTCATTTTTACCATCTATTCTAAAAGGAAANAATATNCCNTGNTTGATACCAATGGCNATTGATCANGANCCTCATTTTCGTATAGCNAGAGANATNNTACCTAANNTNGGNTATTACAAACCAGCTGCTTTACATACTAGATTCTTACCNGGNTTNCAAGGACCTGANTCTAAGATGTCAGCAAGNGACCCNAANTCAACTATATTTACAAANGATACNNCAGAAGTTGTAGANCAAAAGATNCAAAAAGCNTTTTCAGGNGGAGCNGAAACATTNGAAGANCATAAAGAAAAAGGCGGAAA
>NZEE01000050.1 GCA_002688965.1 archaeon
AAGCAGAATATAAAATTCAATGTGGTACACCTTTCTTTATTGATGCTGATACAGGTAATCATATTTGCGGATTTAGGGAAAAAGATATTTTGATAAAATGGGCTAATGGAGAAAAAGTACCTCCACCACCTAGACCAAAAAGTCCAATGCCGCGAGCTCCCTTCCATGGCGCTTCGAAAAAAGAAGAAGAAAAATGGACAAAAGAGTATACACAATGGGCGGAAGAAAACAACCAGTTACCAAATTTGAAAACAGCAGAAGAGCTTCTTGCTATGCCTAGACCTAAATCACAGGCACCTGGACCGCCACCCCCTAATAGTTCTGATGAACAGTTAGAGGAATGGGGTAAGGAATATTCAAAATGGACAGAAGAAAACACCCATTTAAAGAATATAATGCCAGCGGAACAGCTTATTCAACAGATGAAACAAAGACGTCGAGCACAAGGACAACAGCAAGGTGGCAATGCTAATATGGAAACAAGAGTAAGAGTTATTGAGAATAAAATTGACAAATTAATGGCACATTTGGGTGTAAAATAATGTTAAAACCAATCCCGACGATCGATCGGGATCCAACTCAAGAAGAGTTAGATAATATAGATAAAGTTGAAATTATGCTTGCTGAAGAGAGTGGTTCTGAATTACCATCTCATATGCAGATGGCTCGTAGTCTCGCTACAGATAGTTGGCGATCCTTAAAAGCATTTATGAGAGGAAAAAAGGTATTAGTAGAGTCTGAAGAAGCGATTCGTAGATGGGAAATTTGTGAAGGGTGTCCTTTTTTAAAGTATGATGAGACAAACCCTGATACGGGTAAGAGAGATGGTAGATGTGTTCATTGTGGGTGTTTTATGAATATAAAAGTTCATTTTAAAACATGCAAATGTCCTATTGATAAGTGGTAATAATTAAAAAAAAATAGCTGTTTGCTAAAGTTTTATTATATATATTAATAAGGGTTACACTAAAACTGTAAACTAAATAATAAAAACTAAAATATAAATACTGAGGAGAATATTCACATGGATATTGCACAAATCAAAAATCGGTTACAACAACTACAATCAACAACATCAACTTCATTTTGGAAACCACAACCTGGTAAGACTCAAATTCGAATTGTACCTTATAAATTTAATAAGGACAATCCTTTTATTGAGTTATACTTTCATTATGGTATGGGGAATAAAACCTATATTTCTCCAGTGTCTTTTGGTAGACCAGATCCAATTAATGAGTTCGCAAGTAAGTTAAAATCAACTGGCGATAGAGAAGAGTGGATCCAAGGCAAAAGACTTGAACCAAAAATGAGAACATTTGCACCAGTCGTAGTTCGTGGAGAAGAAAGTGACGGCGTTAAATTTTGGGGTTTTGGTAAAACAGTATATCAGGAATTACTTGGGTTTATAGCAGATCCTGACTATGGTGATCTTTCAGATCCAATTAATGGTCGGGATATTGTTGTTGAACGTCAAACACCAGCAGAAGCTGGTAATCAATATGGTAAAACCACTATTAGAGTAAAACCGAATCAAGTTCCATTAACAGAAGATAAGGATGAGCTTGAACGAATCTTTAAGAGTCAAGTTGATATTGTAGAGATATATACTGAACCAACTTATGATGAATTAAAAGAGGCCTTCAAAACTCATATGAATCCAGAAACTTCCGAAGATAGCGCTGATGAAACAGTCGTTACTACTCCAGCGGCAACTAATACTGTCTCTGAAGTTAATGATGCTTTTGATCAGTTATTTAACAGTTAATATTAAATCAAATTGGGGTAGTTTTACTACCCCAATTATATTCGGAGGTTAAGTATGACACATACTGATGAACTTGCTGTGGTTATTGCAGATGAGTTAAATAAGCAGTTTAAACACCAACAAGTAGCATACTTTTTAGGCGCGGATGCTGTTTCTCCAACTGATGTTACAAGTTGGATATCTACTGGATCATCTGTATTAGATATTGCTATATCGAATAGATCAAGTGGCGGTATTGCAGTAGGAAAGATTACGGAGTTAAATGGATTAGAAGGCAGTGGTAAATCTCTTGTGGGTGCGCATGTCCTTGCAAATACTCAAAAAAAAGGTGGAATTGCTGTTTATATAGATACTGAATCATCAGTTTCTCAACAATTTTTAGAAGCTATTGGTGTTGATATATCAAAGATGCTTTATATTCAACTTGAAACTGTAGAAGAAATATTTGAAGCTATAGAGCATATTGTAACGAAGATTAGGGAGTCCGATAGAGAACGTGATGTTACTATTTTAGTAGACAGTTTGGCTGCAGCTACAACAAAAGTAGAAATGGGGGCAGATTTTGATAAAGATGGGTGGGCTACATCTAAGGCGATTATTATTTCTAAAGCTATGAGAAAAATTACTCAAATGATGGCTCGTCAAAAAGTAGCACTTGTATTTACTAATCAACTTAGACAGAAGTTAGGAGTAATGTTTGGCGACCCGTGGACTACTAGTGGTGGCAAAGCATTGCCATTTCATGCGTCAACTCGCGTTAGATTAAAAAATGCGGGTCAAATTAAAGATACCAAGAAAAATACAATTGGTATGAAGATAAAGGCACAAGTTATAAAAAATCGTTTAGGACCACCATTACGTATTGCAGAATTTCATTTATATTTTGATAGGGGTATAGATGATTATGGTGGTTGGTTGACTGTATTAAAAGATTATAAAGCAATTTCGGTTACTGGAGCGTGGTATACGTTGGTTAATCAAAATGGCGAAAAGATTAAGTTTCAGTCTAAAGATTGGGAGAAGAAACTTCAAGAAGATCCTGAATTAAAAAAATATGTTTATAATTTAATATGTGATAAATTAATTTTGAAATATCAATCACATCAATTAGGAATAGATGATATTACTGAAACGGATGATGTTGTAGATGACCTCTAATGATTTTAATAAAAAATATTTATCTATACTTGAACAAATTGAACAGGAACATGCCATCAACGATGAGACACATTTCGATATTAATAGTCGGGTTCTCATCCTTGATGGCCTGTAGCTGAATACATTTATACGAGCTTTTAGTGCCAATCCTGCTGTCAATGATGATGGTATTCACATCGGCGGTATAATTGGTTTTTTGAAGTCTCTTAGGTATACACTGGCGAGGATAAAACCAACCAGATGTATTATTGTTTTTGATGGTAAGGATGGCACTAAACGCCGTAAAAAATTATACCCACAATATAAAGGTAACCGGAAGGTTAAACAAAGATTTAATAGAAATATTGATTGGAGTATTGCTCCCCAAAATGAAGAGCAATCTATAAAAATGCAATTGGGAAGATTAATTAAATATCTTGAACAATTACCTTTAACAATAATTTCTATAGATGGCACTGAAGCAGATGATATTATAGCTTATATTTCAAAACAACTTTTAACTACTCAAAAAATTATAATTACAAGTACTGATAAGGATTTTTATCAATTAATTGATGATAGAATTACTATTTGGAGTCCAATTAAAAAAGTTGAATATAATATAAATAAAATTAAAGAAGAATTTGATATATGGCCTAGTAATTTTTTAACATATAGAGCATTGGAAGGAGATAAGTCTGATAATATAAATGGTATAAGAGGAGCCGCTTTAAAATCAATAAAAAAATATATTCCGCAGATTACGGGTGATGATGAGTTTGGTATAAAAAAATTATTTGAATTTGTAAATAATACTGATAGCAAATATAAATTAATAGAAACAATAAAAAACAACGTGTTTTTAGTAAAACGTAATTATTTATTAATGCAGCTTTTTAGTGTTGATATTAGTAATCATATTAAATTGCGGGTTCAAGAATCAATTAATCGAAAAGTTCCGACGTTGATTAAATATAAATTTTCAACAATGTTTATGCAAGATAAACTGTGGAGTCAAATTCCAGATATGAATTCATGGATAACAGAATTTGTGAGATTAGATCGGTTTAGTAAAAGGGATAAAAATGGCAGTAAATAAATTAGCTCAATTTGGCCACAGCTTCCAAATCAAAAGCATTGTTTGTTTAATGACCAAACCGCAATATATAGAACAAATTCATGATATTTTAGATGAAAAACATTACGATAGTGATGCTATGAAATGGATTGTAAAACATTGCAAAGAATATTTTACTAAGTATAACAAGCCAATTACTTTTGATGTTTTTAAGGTTAAAACAGATGAAGTATCAAACGATGTTTTAAAAACAACAATACTTGAAGTTTTAAAGGAAGTTTATAAACATTTAGAATCATCAGATTTAGATTTTATTCAAGATAAATCTTTAGATTTTTTCAAGAACCAAACATTAAAAAATGCTATTATGGAATCTGTTACTATTTTAGAACAGAGTGGTGATTTTGATAGTATTAAAACAATAATGGATAATGCAATGAACGCCGGCACAGAACGTAATATCGGCCATGAGTATTTTAATATGATTGAAGAACGATATGAAGAGATGGCTCGGGCAACTGTAGAAACCTCATGGGAAGTGATTGATGGGTTAATGCAGGGAGGTTTAGCCGCGGGAGAGCTTGGTGTAATAGTTGCACCNGCTGGNGCTGGCAAAACATGGGTTTTGGCTGCAATAGGTGCAGCNGCTATGAANNAGGAAAAGNCTGTAGTCCATTATTCNCTTGAACTTAATGAGGCTTATGTTGGGTTAAGATATGATAGCATTTTTACAGGAATCCCAAACCAAAATTTAAAATATCATAAAGATGATGTACAAAATAAATTAGAATTACTTCCAGGTGAGTTAGTGATTAAATATTTTCCAACTAAAACTGCATCTGTTCATTCATTAGCATCTCATATACAGAGAACAAAAATGCTACATAAAAATATAGATTTACTTATTGTAGATTATGCGGATGTTTTAAGAGATGTACAATCTGCTAAGGAAGTAAGACATCAACTTGGGAATATTTATGAAGATTTACGAGGGTTGGCAGGAGAACTTGAAATACCTATTTGGACAGCATCGCAAGCTAATAGAAGTTCTTTAGATGAAGACGTTATTGAAGCACAAAAAGTTTCTGAGAGTTATATAAAAATCATGACAGCTGATTTTGTAATGTCTTTATCCCGAAAAGTAGAAGATAAAATAGCTAATACAGGTAGATTTCATGTAATTAAAAATAGATTTGGACCAGANGGCATAACATTTCCTGCAAAGGTTAATACAAATACTGGACATATAACTATATATGAAAGTGACTCAGTTGGCGGTAAAGAACAACAACATAAAATTGATAATCGTGATAACATTACTAAAAAATTACTATCAAATAAGTACGAAGAATTAATGAAGTGAATATTTATAGAAGTAGGGNGGAGATATAAATGAGAAAATATGAATTTAAGTTATCAGAAAATTTTATAAATAAATATAAAAGAAAAAAAGCTCCTTTTGGTTTTAACGGATTGGGNGAATTAGTTTATATGAGAACGTATTCGCGAATTAAAAAGGATGGATCTAATGAATATTGGTGGGAGACAGTCAAGCGAGTTGTTGAGGGAACTTATTCTATGCAAATGCAGTGGATAGAAACATATCAACTTGGATGGAATCCATGGCAAGCACAAAAATCAGCTCAAGAAATGTACGATCGAATTTTTTATATGAAATTTTTACCNCCAGGACGTGGTCTTTGGGCNATGGGAACNNTAATAACANAGAAAAAAGGTATGTTTGCGGCACTTAACAACTGTGCATTTGTATCTACGTCTACTTTGAAAGATGATCATGCAAAACCATTTTGNTTTTTAATGGANGCATCAATGNTAGGTGTTGGNGTTGGTTTTGATACAAAAGGTGCCGNCCAGCTTGATGTTAAAGGNCCTAATAATAATCGTGCTATTGAAACGTTTNTAATACCAGATACTCGGGAAGGNTGGATAGAAAGTGTAAAATTATTAATTGAAAGTTATTTTCTAGGAACACAGTCAGTCAAATTTGATTATTCAAAAGTTAGACCAGCGGGAGTTCCAATAAAGGGATTTGGTGGTATATCAAGCGGTCCGGAACCTTTAGAAGAAGCACATGAAACAATTAGAAAAGCACTTGATTATAATACAGGTACTCCTATAACAGTTACTACTATTGTTGATATTATGAATATTTTGGGAAAATGTGTAGTTGCTGGCAATGTTCGTAGAACTGCTGAAATTGTTTTTGGTGATCCCAACAATGCAGAATATTTAGATTNAAAAAATTATAAGGTTAATCCAGATAGAGAAAGGTATGGGTGGACTTCTAACAATAGCGTATTTGCAGGATTAGGCATGGATTATAATGATATATGCGAGCGTATTCAAATTAATGGAGAACCTGGATTTGCTTGGTTAGATAATATGAGAAGCTATGGTAGAATGTGTGAAAAGCCTAATGGATATGATATTAGAGCAGCTGGTGGGAACCCATGTTTAGAACAAACATTAGAAAGTTATGAACTATGTTGTCTNGTTGAGACATTTCCAAATAACCANGATTCATTAGAAGATTATATTAAAACACTTAAGTACGCGTANTTATATGCTAAAACAGTAACACTTGGAAAAACACATTGGCCTGAAACAAATAGAGTAATGTTAAGAAATAGACGGATTGGTTGTTCAGTAAGCGGTATTGCACAATTTATTAATAATAGAAATCTTGATGAATTAAAAAAATGGTTACTATCCGGGTATGATAAAATTCAAGAATATGATAAATTATATTCTGAGTGGCTGGCAGTTCCAAGAAGCATAAAAACAACATCAGTTAAACCATCAGGAACTGTTTCATTACTTGCAGGATCAACTCCTGGAGTGCACTATCCTGAATCACGATTTTATATACGTAGAATACGATTATCAAATCATTCGCCATTAGTTGAACCATTAAAAAAGGCTGGTTACAAAGTTGAATCTGCTTTTGGAAGCGAAGATACTACAGTTGTAGTGGAGATACCAGTTGATGCGGGCGATGGGATAAGAACTGTGAAAGAATTAACGATTTGGGAACAGTTATCTTTAGCAGCTTTTATGCAAAAATATTGGGCGGATAATCAAGTGAGTTGTACAGTTACCTTTGATCCAAAGACAGAAGGCAATCAGATTAGTAATGCACTTGATTATTATCAGTATCAATTAAAGGGTATTTCATTCTTGCCACGGCATGATACAGGCGCTTACAAACAAATGCCATATGAAGAAATAACAGAACAACGATATAGAAAAATACTTAGTAATTTGAGTAAATTGAATTTTAGACAAGTTAAAGGAAATGAAGCTATTGTTGAAAAATTTTGTGATGGGGATATGTGTGAGGTAGGCATATCTGGATGAAAAGAATTCACATACAAGCGGACAGGCAGTTGACGCACCTGTGGAAAAATGCGTCTTAACTTCGTTAACGAAAACAAAGAGGAGAACGTTTATGAACAAACGTAATCTAATATCTTCGTTGGTAATATTTCTCGCACCAATTATCCTTTGGGGTCAATCGGTGTCGGGAGTTGTTAGTGATGGAGACAAACCTTTGGTTGGGGCAAATGTAGTTGTGGATGGAACTGATTTAGGAGCGATGTCTCTTAATGATGGTTCTTATCGCATCGAATTGGAAGGTGGCTCAGGCGACTATTCAATTACTGCTTCATTCATTGGGTACTCATCTGTTACTCGAGAAGTAACGGTGGGTGAAGAAAATGT
>NZEE01000051.1 GCA_002688965.1 archaeon
AAGACTATCTTCATGTAGAAGATTTCTGTGACGGTGTTCTAGAAGCAATCAATTTAGATTACTGGCAGGACGACTACAACATTTCTAGATGCACACCTATGATTACACAAGAAATTGTAGAAATGATGTCTAGCATAGCAAATCGTGACTGTATGGATATCATCCGATGGCATCCCGAGACAGATTATTTAGGGAACCATCGTTTAACATCTAAAAAGCTTCAATCACGCTGTAATTGGGAGCCAAAATATTCTTTATATACAGGACTTACAAGTGTATGGCATGAAGTAAATGATAAGTTAGATAACAGCTATAATCCGTTAGAATATTTAGAAAGTGCTAAAGAAAATGATTTTGATATTTTGAGTCATTTTCCAAAAGTAAATGTTTAGGGATAAAAAAGACATGGGATCCTCCTATTTATTAAAAGGAGGACATCATGCCAATAGTTTTAAAATGTCAAATGTGCGGAGAAGAGTACAAAAAGCCTGCGTCAAAGGCTGCAAGAAGTAAATATTGCTCTTCTATTTGTAGGAATAGAGGGATAAATGAATCGAAAAAGATTCCCACAGTAGAAAAAGAATGTTCTATGTGTAAAAGTATCTTTTCGATGAAGGAAACTGAGGATAAGAAGTACTGTTCAGATTCATGTTATAGAAAAGATATAACTAAAGAAAGAGTAGAACTCAAGTGTCCTGTGTGTGAGAAAAACTTTAAGAGAATCATAGGAAGAGAAACAAAACACTGCTCGCCTACATGTAGAAACTTTGCTCAATCTTCAGGCACGCTGTCAATACCACGAACAACAAGAGCAGGTTATAGAAGAGATTTACCTCCAGATGTCTTTTTTAAAAGTGCTTTGGAAGCAGATTATGCTCGTTATTGTAACTACATGAAAAAGAAATGGTACTACGAACACAAAACGTTTCAGTTCGAGTTTAATAATTATATTAGAGCATATACTCCAGACTTTTATTTACCTGATCAAAATTTATATGTAGAAACTAAAGCAAAACGAAGGGATTCAAAATATGATGCAAACTTAGCATGTACTGCTTTATTGAAAAAGCAAGGTGTCAATATAGAAGTTGTATTTATGCATGACTTCTACAAGATGCTTAAAGATAAAAATTTGTATTGGCTTATACCACATATAGAAAANAAAGATTANAATGGAACNAAATGGTTAGCATACCAAGAACANGNTGAAAGAAAAGATGATAGATACAGAGTTGAGTCTTAAAACAGGTGANTTNGTTAAGCTTCACAAGTATACTATGATTGATNCTTCTTGNAAAGATTTAAGAAAAAAANTNGGTATTGTCTATGAGATAATAGAACCAGATTCTCAGTGGCACGAGCAACAATTTTCATATTATAAAGTTTATTTTGAAGATTATAAATGTCCATTTACGTGGAGAGATTTTGAATTAGTTAAAGTTTAAAATATTATGTCATCTATACAANACAAAGAAAAAAGTTTAGTAGATGTATGGATGAAAGTNAANTCATANTATATNNTAATAGATTCAGGTATNNTTTTAGAANNANTACAAGATGANNATAANGANTTAGGTTGTATANTTTTATTGAGNAGNAATGAATCTACGATTAGATTNTATGATCTTAATTTATCNNAACANCANATTATAGTAACAAAAATTGGTAAAAACCCATATATCAATAAAAAGAAAGGAAGATAATTTCATTAAATGTTATGTTGTTTAATAATTAATTAAGAGCATTTTTAGAAAGAAACTAATGTCTTATTTGTTATTAAATAAAAAACTTAAAAACTATGTGCATAATGTTGATACTAATTTTGCAACACAAGGTTCACCCTGGACGCCTGCTGGTAATATTCATGTTATTGGGACAACTATAAAATACTATCAAGGGACTGAAGTTACGTATACACCGTCGCCCGATTCATCAAAAGTTGTTTATGAATGTAACTTACAAATTGCTCATACGCCTGATTTTGGTAAATCTGAAATGAGCTCTCGGCTTCAATACTCAACTGATGGCGGTTCTAGTTGGACAGATATTGATGGATGCAAGCTTTATGAAGGTACTGAATATACTGGATCTGATTATGACTGGATTAATTTTATGTGGGTCTTTATAATTGATACGTGGTCTGGTGAAAGAAAATTAAGAATTGNAGGAAGGGCAGACACGTCATCTACAGAATATGTAATAGGGCGATCTTATAATGCAGCAGGAAGCGAAGGAGCAGGATCTTGTCCACATGTTTCAATATATTCACTAATATAAGGTTGAATTATGTCATATTTAGATAAATTTTCATTATTTCAAGTAGAAGANAATCCAACAGCTCAAACGTGGNCNGGTAGNGAAACAGATTACAGAACTGTTTCAGGATCATTGTGCNCTGTAGATTCTAAGGANACTTCTCCTACTATANTNTATAAATTTACATTTTATGTTAGAAGCNTTAACGATAGAGTTTTTTTAAATATAAAACTTCAAAAAAGTAACGATAACTTTTCTTCTAATACAGTTGATATGGATGGTTATAAATTTCCTTATGCACANGAAANAANTCAAGCANNNGATTACTTTAGGTCAACATGTGCNGNTTTTTTTATTATTGAAAATTTTGATTCAAAATANTTAAGNTTACAAGNTAGNCCTTATGACGCNGATTGGAATAGTGTNCANCTTCANAGGTCTGCAGANTATGACAATAGTAANTCTGCAGATGTTTATTANAATCCTACNCTTATAGTAGCGGAGATTTANTATGACTTATATACCNCCTTCTATTTTTAAAAGTCCAAGNTATGTAGTTACTACTNATNNTGCAAGTCAANCAACATCGNCNTCTGGTAATACNTTTATAACGATAAACGGCTCAGAAATAACATATACACCTGATTCTAATGCNTCAAAAGTTGTTTATGAAATAAGTTTTTATGCAAAAAAANTTANTNNNNTAACANTNANTNTNNTNCANCTTGAAGAATATGATGGCAGTTCATGGTCAGAAATAAATGCGAAGTATAGGAGGAATTTTGGTAATGCATTATCATCGCAGTCAAATATGTATTATACACATTATAGATTTGTACTCCCTGTTTGGGCCGACGCGAAACAATTAAGACTCAGAATATCACCAAGTGCATCTAGTAGAAACGCTGTATTACATGAAATAACTCACTGGGAAGGCTCTTCTTCTGTTACTGATATGTATTTAAATACAAATTTATTAGTATATTCAATATAATTTCAAACATATTGTCTTATTATTAAGACATGGAATCACTTAGAAAAAATAAAGAATTTTATGAAAGCTTAAAGACAAATAATTATAAAGTTGGTGACATTGCTTTTTGGTACGGAGGAGAGATTGTTATTGTTCTAAGAGTAGAAAATCTTAGAAGATACAATTATACTAAAACATACAGAGTTTTATGTAACAATAAACAAGTTGATTTATTTTCAAGCGCTTTGAAACCTTTATAATCTTGAGTTATTTATTAAAATTCCCAAACTTCAATTCTGCCGTATGCAGTTAAATAAGTCCATATTCCTGATGCAGGTTTGTCACCAATAGTGAAAGTTTGATCAGTTGTGCCAGAATATTTTAAACTTACGTTTCTTGCAGATGAACCATTTATAATAATTGCTCTAGCAGCGTCATCAGTTCTTGTTAGTTCTATACTACCAAATGCTTCGTAACTTGAAGTTAAAACTCCGTGTTTTCCTAGCCAAGACGAATTAGTTTCATCATAAAATCTAATTTTATAGTCGTCAGAAAACGTAGCAGAAAAACTATAACTTACAGTAGCTTGTAATAAATATTTTTTGTTAGCTGATAAAACAATATTATTTGAATCTATAGAAGCTGTGCCTTGNGTAGAAGTACCCCAGTCGATAGATGTTATTGCAACTTTAGGAGATGATAAAGATACGGATACACCACTAGTATTTAATACAATTGTTCCTACATGAATCCCAGGATGCATAATTGTTGAATATGTCATTATTCGTTCCTTAAAATATAAAAAATAGAGTCTTCATCACAAAAGTAGCCATTATTATATTTTCCTATACATTGAATGCTAAAAGTACCACTACAAACAGCAATTATATCTTCGTCAGTTTTACCGTAACCTCCAGCAGCTTCTGCAACTGTATTGCCACCGTGACTTATAGAAAATCCTGTACCATTTGCTTTATAAACGTGGTAAAAATCTGCGCTAGTATTAGAACCTTTGCTGTGTCCTGTTATTATGCATTCTCTGTCAAGAGTAAACTCTGTTTTTTCTGCATTTGACGTTATCCACTCTCTTTCTTTTTGAATTGATAATTTACCATCTACAGCGCCCGAGCCATTAGAGCCAACACTTACTTCATTATTAATACCGTTTAATTCAGCAAAATATACGTTATTTACAAGATAAGTCATTTTTTAAATCCTATTATATAGCCATACGTAAAATCTTTTTTTACTGTTACAGTTGATGAGTTTGATTTGTAAGTCTTAACTATTATATTTTTGTTACCATTTAAAGTATCAATCATTGCTGTAGTATCTTCAATAGATGATGCATTACCACTAGTACCAGTAATCGTAGACATTGTAGAATTTGTAATGTCAGAGTCATCTGAATGTTTTAATTCTGTATAAATAAAAGTTCCAAGACTTGCTCTTTCTATTGCTGTATAAAATTTAATTAAAAATTGATATCCTTGCGGTAAAATAATTATATTGTTAGATAATGTAATTTCACTAGAACCTGAAATTGTATCTATTGGTATAGTATTACCAAAATCTGAAGTTGACGTAATTGTAAAGTCACTTGAAATATTAAATTCACATAAAATGGAATCAGCTTTTTTATAAAGGTATGTTTTATACGTCATAATATAACCTTAGTAATTCTCTATAATGTATATATGTAATTTAAAGTATATAATATAATATAAAAAGCATAGAAAGGGTATAAATTGTCAATTGATTTAATTAAGCCTCCCAATAGATTTGTTGGTCTTCACGCACATTCACACTTTAGCACATTTGATGGACTAGGTTATCCTGACGATCATATTAATTTTATTACATCTGAAAGTCAAGGAATGGATGCATGGGCTTTAACAGATCATGGTAATGGTAACGGTCTGGCACACGCTCATTCTCATGCTGTTAAAATGCAAAAACAAGGAAAGAATTATAGGCAGCTTTATGGTGTTGAATTCTATTTCGTTCCTTCATTAAATCAGTGGAAAGAAGATTATGCTGCACACAGACAATCTGTAAAAGATGCAAAGACATCTGCAGCAGCAATTAAAAAAGGAAATGAAAAAACTGATATTGACGCTGATGACGAGGCTGGCGGGCACGTTATTGAAGATGAAGATGAATCTAAAAAGATTGATATTCTTAAAGATGAATGGAAACGACGTTATCATCTCGTAGGAATTGCCAAAAATAGAAAAGGTTTATCTAATTTATTTAGTCTCGTCAAGAAATCTTATAAGGATGGATTTTATCGTTTTCCGCGTATTGATTTTGAAATGCTTAAAGAACACGGAGAAGGACTTCATGTATCAACAGCGTGCTTAGCCGGCGTTTATAGTAATCGTATTCTTCGTGGAGAAGCACATAATCAAAGCAGAGAAGAGATACAAAGAGAATTAACAAGTCTTTCTGATAGATTCTTAGATTGTGTAGGGGATAACTTTAATCTAGAACTTCAATTTAATCGGATTGATAAGCAACATGTTGTCAATGATTATCTTATAGAGCATCATAAGCTTACAGGTATACCGCTTATAGCAACTGCTGATTCACATTATCCTACACAAGATAAATGGCAAGCTAGAGAATTATACAAGAAGTTAGGATGGCTTGGTAAACGTGATGGCATGGTTCTTCCAGAGTATGAAGATCTTGTTTGTGAACTTTACCCAAAAAATGCTCAGCAAATGTGGGATGAATTTAAAGATGGTTATGAAAAATACGATCATTACAAAGGCAATGAAGAATTAGTTAAAAGCTCTATTGAAAGAACACATGATATAGTTTGGAATGAATGTGAAGATACATGGGTGGATACAAGTGCAAAACTGCCAAAAATTGTTGTACCAGGAAAGACGCCATTCAGACACTTATCAGACCTAGTTAAAGATGCGCTTATTAAGGAAGGTTTAGCAGATAATGAGGTTTATATACAACGAGCTAAGGAGGAACTGTCTGATATTAAATTCTTGGGTCATGAATCATATTTTATCACCATGTATGAGATATTCAAAAAGGCTGAACAAAAGACTCTTTTTGGGCCAGCGCGGGGGAGCGGCGGTGGTAGTCTTGTTAACTACCTTCTTGGAATTACTCAGCTTGATCCTATACCATATAATCTCCTTTGGTCTAGATTTCTTGGGCGCCATCGTGTATCTTGGCCCGACATTGACACAGATGCGGGCGACAGAGATGAACTTATTGATGCGGCAAGAGAACTTTATGGCGACGACGCTGTTATTCCTGTATCAAACTTTAATACTCTAAAGCTTAAGTCTCTTCTTAAGGACATATCGAAGTTTCACGGTGTTCCGTTTGATGAAGTAAATAAGTTAACTGGTCCACTCCAAGATGAAGTCATGAATCTTGCAAGAGATGAAAATCAAGAGAAATCTGTTTTTGTTCTCAAACACGAAGATTGCATGAAGTATTCTCCATCATATCAAGAATTTATGGAAAAATATCCTGAAGTTGGAGAACATGTAGCAACTCTATTTATGCAAAATCGTGCGGTTGGACGACATGCTGGAGGTGTAATTGTAGGTGATCCAAAAGAATTGCAAGAGTCAATGCCTATTATTGGTGTTCGAGGTGATTTACAAACACCTTGGACAGAAGGTATGAATTTTAGAAATCTTGAAGATAATGGTTTTCTTAAGTTTGATTTTTTGGGCTTGACACTTCTGAAAGATGTAGAAAACTGTATTTATCGTATTCTTAAGAGACAGGGTAATTCTAATCCTACTTTCTTAGAAGCTAGAGATTACTTTGATGAACATCTTAACTGTCGTACAGTTAAGCAAGATGACATGGATGTTTGGAAACATGTTTATCAAGATGGTCATTTTACAGGGGTGTTTCAATTTACTGCAACTGGAGCTCGTAATTTTTGTTTAGAAGCGATGCCGGATACAATTGAGGAGTTAGCTGCATTAACTGCTATTTATCGACCAGGCCCTCTTAAGGCTAATGTTCATAGGAAATATGTTAAAGCCAAAAAGAATGCTGCAGATATAAAATATGATCATCCTATAATTGAAGAAATACTTGGGACAACGTTTGGTTTTATAACGTTTCAAGAGCAGTTCATGTTATTGGCTCAAAAGCTTGCAGGATTTGATCCTGGTGAAGCGGATAAATTAAGAAAGACTCTTGTTAAAAAATCTCTAGATACATTACATTCTAAAGGTTCTGAGAAGGCTATTGCTAGAGAAAAGTTTATTAAAGGTGCTAAAGAATTAAATGGTGTTCCTGAGTCTGTATCGTCTAAGTTATGGGCAGAGATAGAATATTTCAGTGTTTATGGCTTTAATAAATCTCATGCTATTGCGTATGCTATTGGTTCTTACTATGCAGCATGGCTTCATACACATCATGAGACAGATTGGCTAGCGACAATACTTCAATCTGAAAATGGTAGTCCGGCTGCTATGTCAAAAGCCATCAGTGAAATTAAATCATATGGGTATGAGATTGCTCCTGCAGATATTAATCACTCTGGAGATGTATGGAATTATTCAGATGAATTAAAAGCATTCGTTCCTCCTTTAACATCTCTTAAGGGTGTTGGGGATAAAGCTGTTGTTGAGATATTTGAGAATCGTCCTTATCGTTGTTTAGATGATCTATTCTTTACAGAATCCGGGACGTGGAAACATTCAAAGTTGAATAAAACAGCATTTACAACGTTGTGTAAAATGGAAGCCTTCACATCCTTAAGAGAGGTTAAGGAAGGTATCATATTTAATCATCGCCAGCTTTTTGAAATGATTATTAGTAACTATGATAGATTGCGTAAAGGTCGCTATGGAATGACAAAAACGCAGCATAAAAGATTAGTTAATGGCGGAGAAAGTCCAGAGCCAGTTATAAATGATTTATTAAAGGTTGTCAAGACAGTAGATGATTGGAATAGAACAGAAAAGATTCAAAATTATATGGAATTATCTAATGATGCTTCTATAGACTTATTGTTTCCTCAAAGTTTTATTGATAGAGTTAAAGTTAAAGAAGTAAAGTCTGTATTTGAAGTTCCAGGTGGAGAAAAAGGTATTGGTTGGTTTTGTGTTCTTGAGACAATAAAGAAGACAACAAAGAATGGTAAAAGCTTTATGCGGCTTAAGATAACTGATATTTCTAATAATACAGGTTGGTTAAGAGTATGGGGTGACTTAGAAGATGATATAAATTATACTTTATGGTTATCAGAAATTCACAATGATAAAAGCTGGGGAATGTCTACATCGTTGAGAAAAATGAAAATGATAAATGCTTTTGAATAATAGTTATATAAAGTTGTGAAGCTAATATTAAAAAACAGCATGTTGATCGTGATATTTGATATTTATAATATTGATACGAAGTAAATAGGAATATATAAATGTTAATATCTGAACAACGTTTAAGAAGAATAATTAGAGATCTTCTTAAAGAGAATGAGAAACATTCTATTGTAAATGAATATTCTATCAAATCTTTTTCAATACCACCAGATATACCTTTAGAAAAAGAAAGAAGAGGCGATGGTGGTTCAAATACTGTATATGTAACTTATTTTCACGATCTAGAAAGATATAGCTTTAATTTTCCTGAAAAAAACGAAAGAAATGCTGAGGACGTATATTATAAAGACCCAGCAGAATCAGATGAAAATCATTTCTTTTTTGATGAAAAAGAAATTCTTGATGATGCGAATAGAAGTGAAAGAGATGTGCACGATTATCTTATTGATAGAAGAGTCCAAGCACTAATGACTGAGTATTCAAAAGCAGGTGGAATAGACAAAATTGTTGTTTGCACTCCTGAATCTGAATGTCATGCACCATTGAGTTTTAAACAATTTATTGAAGCAAATGCATTGCTTAAAGGTGACAATATTGCAGAGATTGAGTGGTTTGCCAAATCAACTTTAGGCAAAAAATTACTAGAAGCTTTCAGCGGTTTGCTTAAAAACAAAATATATTGTGACTATATTGATTTAAGACAATCGTACACGCTTTTTTATATTAATACAAGAACGATTGAAGATCTAGATATTTTTAATTTTTCACCTAAAGAAATTGATTATTCTGTTTTTGAAGATATTTTAAGTGATATCATAGCAGATTATGACTTATCATATGACATAGATTTTAAAAAGAAAGATCTTGATGAAGAGTATAATGAGATAATTGATGAAGAGTATAATGATGAAACATATTTATATTATACACGTAAAATGAGAGACTTTATTAGAAAGCTTGATCCAAAACCAACTTTCTGAGCGTGTGAGAGAAATTATGTCATATTTAAATACAGATACAATTTTGAATAGAAAAACAGTTAAAACAACTGTTGACACACCGCAAGACGTTGCCACTAGTTATACAGATGTTGTTGGATCACAAATAACTTATACACCTTTTTATGCAGCAGCCAAAGTGTCATATGAATTTACTTTTGCTATGACCTGGAAAGATACTGGGGCAAAGGCGACATTCAAATTATTATATTCAGATGACGGGGGATCAAGTTATTCAGATTTTGGTGATGGATACATTTTTTCTTTAGGGAAATCGAATTATTCAAAAATCGATAGGTATCTCACGATAAAGACATTATTAAGTGTGTGGAGTGGTGAAAGAATATTAAAGTTACAGTGTAAAGATGATAGTTCTAATACAGAGATATATCTTCATGAAAATGATAGATTTGACGGTTCTAATAATGCTGGCATTGAGTTAGATCCAATTGTAACATGTTATTCTATTTTATAATAAGTTGAAAGTATATTTTATATGTCGTATATTAATAATGATTCTATATTAAACTTTAAGTGTGCTAGATTTATTGGCGCAAATGAAGCTGCTCACTATCAAACAGCTACGACTACTTATACAGATATGAGTGGATCATTAATAACTTATACACCTGCTTCTAGCGCATCAAAAGTTGTTTATAAACATGTGTTTCATTGTTCGCACATTTCATCAGGAAATTTTTGTGGTCACTTCAAATTACTTGTTTATGATGGGTCAAGTTGGGCAGATTCTACAAAAAATCGTTTTACAGCTGGATCAGCAACGGCAACTGATAATAATTTTCAAGTAACAGCAGTATTTGTATTAGACAATTGGTCAGGAGAAAAACAATTAAAGATGCAATTTAGAAGGTTTTCTACTGGAAACGATATGTATTTGAATTATCCTGATGCACCTAATGCTGGATCAAGTAATGATCACAGCGACAATCAAATATTCTATCCCCAAGTTTTTTGTTATTCGGTTAAATAAAATGTCATATAAAATCTCAGAATCAAATTTAAAAAATATTTATGAAAATATAAAAACAGATACTACTGAACAAGCGTTTACAGATACAGATCAATCAGAAACTATTCAAGGGTCTGAAGTAACTTATACGCCGCATGCAGATGCTACAAATGTAATATATGAATTTAATTTCATGATGAATTATAATAATAAAGCTGTAAACTGGGTGTGGATACAATTGTATGAAGATACAGGTTCTGGCTATCAAGCTAAAGGAACAGGATACGTAACTAGTTACTATAGCTCTAGTACAAGACAGCCTGATGAAATGTTGTATATTTCATTTATATTAGATTCGTGGACGGGAAGTAGAAGTTATAAACTTGTTGCAACATCGTACTCTTCTTCAACAGGGTTTAGATTTCATAGAAACAATAGCGGAGATATTTTTTATCCGACACTAAAAATATTTTCTGTTACTTAAAAAATAAATATTTTAATATTATAATTGTTGCCTTATAGATATAGAATTATTAAAATTAATTTAAAAATAACATAGTACAAAAGGAGTTTGCTATGAAGAATATAATGTTCGTTTTGTTAGCGTTGTTGCTATTTGCGTGTGAAGAAAATACTGATAAATCTTTGGACGCTGAACCTATTGACAATCCTATTGTTTTGGATGCAGAAGTTGAACCGGAAGGTGATGTTGGAGAGGATGTAGACTCTGACGTTATAGAACCTGAGGGTGATGCAGAAGTTGAGCCAGAAGGGGATTCAGAAGTTGAGCCAGAGCCCGAGGAAGATGCAGGAGAAATGCCTGAAGGCGATGCGGGTGAGGAATCAGAAGGTGATGGTGATTTGCCCGAAGAAACAGATGATGGCGCAGAGTCTGAGGAGGATGCCGGAGAAGGTGTAGAAGAGGATCCTGTTCCAATTCCTGTTCCTGAAGTGCCAGACGATCCTGAGAATCCTGATGCGCCTGAAGACGGTGACGATTCATCATCGACTGAAGTTACGCCTGTACCTGAAGAGGTCGACTGTATTCCTGCAGAGGATGAAACAGATTGTTAAGTTAATAAAACTATTTTATTAGTTAATTTATATTGCCTCAGACTTAT
>NZEE01000052.1 GCA_002688965.1 archaeon
CAAATAAAATGTAATAAATTTTATAAAAATGTTTATGAAAAAATAGGTATAAAACCTGTATTATCTATTGATTATCATTATGCACATAAAGATGATTGGTACATACAGTATCTGTTATATGTAATCAAGGGTAGAAAAACAGTAGAAGAATATACTGAATCTGATTGGTTTTATACTTTACATGATTTATATATTAAAGATATTGATGACATATATAATATAGCAAAACAATATGGAATTGATAAAAAGTTTTTAGAATTATCAATAGATTCTACATTTGAAATACATGATAAAGTTAATATTGAATTGCCTGTATATCCCAATAATTTTCCAACTTTCAATGAAGATAAAAATAAAAGCAAGGAACAATTTTTACAGAAGCTTAAAGTTAAATGGGATGAAAAAGTAAACAATAAACTTATACCAAATGATAAAATAGATGAGTATAAAGAAAGATTAAAGTATGAACTTGATATAATTGATAAAAAAGATTTTGTTGACTACTTTTTGATTTTAGATGATTTACTTAATAATTTTGTTTACAAAGAGGGAGGAGCAACAGGTGCTGGAAGAGGCAGTGCATCTGGCTCTTTAGTATTATTTATTCTTGACATAACAAAGATAGATCCTATACGTCATAATTTAATTTTTGAAAGATTTTTAAATCCAGCAAGAATAGACCCTGCTGATGTTGATTTAGATATTGATTCAGTAACTCAAAAGAAAGTTGAAGGGTATCTAAAGGAAAAATATGGACACAATAGAGTCTGTCATATTGCTAATTTTGGAAAATTTGGTGCAAAAACTGTTATAAAAGATATATGTAGAATTTTTAAATTAGATTATATTTTATCGAATAAATTGACATCATATTTTAATGATATAAAAACAATAGTTCCAATTGAAGATGAATTAAAACGTGCAATGAATATGGCAAAAAAGAAGAATGAAACTAAATTAATTGATTTTATAGAAACAAATAGAGAATTATTTACAGATATAGGTAACAAATTTATTGGTATGGTCAGACAAACAGGNAGACATGCATCNGGNATCTTGGTTAGTAATTGTGATCTTAGAGATTCTGAAATGCCTATAATAAAATCAAAAGGAGATATTGTTACAGGTGTTCANGAGGGCGGTGATGAACGTGAAGTTGCTGAATTGGGNTATTGNAAATTAGATATTCTNGGTCTAAAAACTGCATCTGTTATTAATGATACAATTAAAAAAGTTAGAGAAAAACATAAAATAAAAAATGTTGAAGAGGAAATCCTTAAATCAGATTTAGATGATAAAAAGGTATATAAAGAATTTGAAGAAGGTAATTGTAGAGATATATTTCAGTTTGGATCAGACAATATGATAAGATTAATTAAATCTGTAAAACCTAAAAACATCATTGATTTGTCNTCTATTAATGCATTNTTTAGACCAGCTGTTATTCANGCNGGTGGTATTGAAACATATTTAGAAAATAAAAAAAATCCTGAAAAAGCAAAGCAGATGCTTGATGATGTACATCCAGAATTATGGGGTATAGTTGGTGAGTCATTTGGTGTGCCAATTTTTCAAGAACAGATTATGTTTATTCTCCAAAAGATTGGAGGATTTACATTNGCAGAAGCAGATAACGGTAGAAAAATATTAAAATTATTGCACAAAGGCAACCAAGAAAAGAATGATGATTTCTATAATATGATGGATAAATTTAAAGAACAATCAGCAAAAAATGGTATAAGCGATGAGAATATGGTTTGGTTATTAAATATTCTTGGTAAATATTCAGAATATTCATTTAATAAAAGNCANTCATTGGCATATGCTATGAATGCATATATTTCAATGTGGTTAAAAATATATTATGAAAAAGAATATTTTTCATCATTGTTCAATCATTCAACAAGTTCTGATTTAAGTTGGTTTATCAAGCAAGCAAANACAANGGGAATAAAAGTAAATGATTGCAGATGTAAAAAAACTGCTAATGAATTTTTAGTTGATTATAATAANGATGNAATAACATTTGGTTTAAATAAAATTAAAAGCATCCAAAAGAAAGATATTGAAATAATAAACAAAATAGACACAAATAATNTACATGAATTNATTAAATATATTTTAGATAAAAAAGTATCAAAACGTACAGTCGAACCTTTATGTAGGTTACAGTATTTTAAACATATTTTTGAAAATTCTAAACTACTTGAATTTATATATAATGAANCAAAATCAATNAANAAAAGTGAAAATATTGAAGANAAAATTGATAAAATCATTGATGAAAATNAAATGTTTNAAGATTGGNCTAAAAACGAATTGTTTCAATTTGAAAAACAATATTTTGAATTTTATTTTAATGAGCACCCGTTTATAAAAACATTTGAAAAGATTGAAGCTGAAAATCCAGATGTTGTTAATAGTTTATATACACCAAAAAATTTAAATGATGATTTAAGATTTGGAAAATATATATTATGTGGAATAATNAATGACATAATTTTAAAAAAATCAAAAAAGACTGGACGTGCATACTATAAAATTATTTTAGAAGATGATGAAAATCAGACATATATTACTATATTTAATTCACGAGANATATCTGATATTAAAAAGGGAGATTTTATTGTTATGAGGGTATCAAAAAATAATTTCGGTTTTACAAAATCAAAAGATTCAAGTATAAAAAAAATATCTTAAGGAGATAAAAATGAGNAAAATAACAAAGAGTGATATTGAAAATATAAGAAAAGCAATGGGNACTCTTCCATCTCAATCACCTGAAAAATCATATACAATAAAAAATGACATATCGTCAATTTATGTNAAGATGACTGATTGNCCAAAAAATCCATATAAAATTATTGCACGNGCTGTTACTGCAACTTGGGGAGANAATGAAACNGGTTCAACACAGAAATGGGAAAAGCTATCTCCAAAAAATAGATATAGAGTTGTTCTTTCAAATTTAACTGGCAATACATTACCACAAGCCGCTGAAGGTGTACAATTTCAATTTGAAGTTAATGGCTTAGCAAGGCATGATTTTGATCAGCACGCTAGAGCAAGAATTGGTGCTCATTTTATGTCTATTGGAACTCGTGATAATAATAAATTAGATGCTGATATATTATTATATGATGATATAATACAGAGAATGGAAAAAGAACCTGAATATAAGAAAAAAGTTGAAGAATGGGTAAAACTTTCAAAAGACATTTATGAAGAATCAATTTCATATTCAGAATCTAGTTGGCAGACTGGCAGAGCATTTCTACCACAATCGGTCGCTCACTCTTATGTATTTGGTATGAATTATCTTGCATTAAAGGGGCAAATGGCGAGGAGATTAATGGCATGTGAACAAGAAGGTATTGTAGCTTTACATTGGCTTATAAGAAAAGAAATAGACGATAAATTTCCATTATTGGCGAATTATTTGGTACCTGTTTGTGATAAGGTTAGAAGATGTGTTTATATGGAAGGTCCCGAAGGCATGACAAAATATTTTAGTAATTTATTTGATGGGTGTGGAAGATGGGAAGTTAAAAATAAGGAAAATCAGGTTTATAAGGAATTCAATAGAAGCTGTACTGATTATTCAAGGTTGAAGGAGCTAGGAATACCTGTTCTAGATCCGCATGAATTCAAACGCTTTTCATCAGAGGATTTTGATAAACTAGACGGCAGCGATAGGAAACTATTTGAACAAGATTAAAAAATGCCAAATTATAAAAAACTATTTAAAGATATATTAAAAGACATTGAACAGTGCTCAACGTGCATTAGAACAAAGGTAGGTGCGATAATTGTCAAGGATGGTAGAATCATATCAACTGGCTGGAATGGGGTTCCAAAGGGCAAAGACCATTGCGAGCATGTGTTTAATTTCCATCCCTCATTAGAAGCCGGAGATATTAAAACATTTTCGAATATACATCATGAATTTGCTAATAAGAACGAAATACACGCTGAAGAGAATGCGATAGCGTATGCAGCAAGGAATGGTATTAAAACAGGCGATGCAGAAATATATATATCTATATCTCCTTGCGTATTTTGTGCTAAGTTAATTTGCGCATCAGGAATAAAAAGGGTTTTTTATATTAAAGAATATGACAGAGATAAGGCGGGAATAAAATTTTTAAAGAATAATAATATAGTTTGTGAGGAATTAGAATGGAAGATTTGACCGTAAAAAATGAGATCGATATAGAAAAAGCAGAGACTATGAAATGCGAAGAGTGTGACAGTTCACTGTTTACGATATCATACTTAATAAAAAAAATATCAGCAATTATATCACCGACAGGACAAGAAGTATTGGCTCCCATTCAGGTATACACATGTAAAAGCTGTGGCGAAATACCAAGGATATTTCTTAAAGAATTAGATGAATAAAAAAAATAAAATAATTGTTTCATCGTATATAAAAAATGTATTAGATTCTAATAATTAAAATGGCACATATATCATATTCACAATTAACATTATACAGCGAGTGTCCAAAACACTGGCAATTAAATTATATAGACAAAGTAAGCATATTTGAGCCGAGTATTCATTTAGTATTTGGTTCTGCAATGCACACAACTTTGCAGACGTATCTAAGAACAATGTACAAAGATACAATAAAGAGTGCAGACTCATTAGATCTTCCAAAATTGTTGCAAGAAAATCTTTCAGAAGAATTTTTAAAATCGAAAAAGCAATGTGGAAAAAATCCTTGTACACAAAACCAACTAACAGAATTTTTTCAAGATGGCATAAACATTATTGATTTCTTTAAGAAGAATCGTAATAAATATTTTAATAAAAAATGGGAATTACTTGGTTGTGAGTTTCCATTGAATGTGGAAATAAAGGGAAAGCTGAGATTTGTTGGATTTATAGATGTTATAATTAAAAATATACAATCTGGTAGAATAAAGGTTATTGATATAAAGACATCAACGCGTGGGTGGAGAGATTATGAAAAGAAAAATAAAAATAAGACTTCACAAGTTCTTTTATACAAGCATTTTTATTCACAAAAATATAATATACCAATAGATACTATAGATGTAGAGTATTTTATTGTAAAAAGAAAGTTATGGGAGAATGCAGACTTTCCACAAAGACGAGTCCAATTATTCTCACCAGCATCTGGAACGATTAGTGTTAAAAGAACTTTGGATTCATTGTCTAAATTTGTTTTTGAAGCATTCGATGATGAAGGAAAGAAACTGATCAAAGAGCACGAAGCAACGCCAAGCAAAGGTTCTTGCAGATGGTGTGAATTTAATCATACAAAATATTGTGATAAGGGAATTAGATGAATATAGGAATTGTTGGGTCAAGAAGATGGACAGATAAAATAAAAATTAAAGATTTTATATTCGAGCTCAAGAATAAATATGGCGATAACATTGCAATAGTTAGTGGTGGCTGCAGAAATGGTGCAGATAAATATGCAAAGAAATATGCTTTAGAATTTGATATGAAGTACGAAGAATTTCCACCAACTCACGAACAGCATAATATGTTCTGTGTCCTTCCAAAGTTCAAGTACGAAAAACCTTATGCTGTTTGGCACTTTTTTGAGAGGAATAAGCAAATAGCAGAGCACAGTGATATAGTTGTTGGATTTATTCCAGATGGCATTGAGTCGAATGGAACAATGAGCACAATAAATCATGCTAATAAATTAAACAAAAAGACTATTATTATCTCATAAATATATATTTATATATAACACAACTGTTATGGAGATAAAATTATGAAGGTTACAACTAAATTAACTTCAATAAAAATAATAGAAGACATATATAAAAATTTTAAATTTAATACTGTTAATACAAAAATGAGTTTACAGAAATTAGTGAATAGATCAATATGTCTTTATAATCAAGATGATAAATTCAAGAATGAATTAGACAATATGAATAGCTTAGTAATTAGTGGGAGTGGGTTTTAGTGTGACAAAAAAGAAAATATTGTTAATGTCAGACGATCTCAGAATGCACAGTGGTATAGCCACTGTTTCTAAAGATATTGTTGTAGAAACATTGTACAAATACGATTGGGCACAATTAGGCGGGGCAATAAATCATCCCGAAGATGGCAAAGTGTTTGATATGTCGAAGTCAGCTAAAGAAGAATTAGGTATAGATAATGGATATTTGAAAATTTATCCTATCAACGGATACGGAAATCCAGACATATTAAGGCAAATTCTTAAATTAGAAAATCCAGAT
>NZEE01000053.1 GCA_002688965.1 archaeon
ACAACAAATGGAAAGTAAGAGTTTACATAGGTATAGGCAGGGTAAACTAGCAGTCTTTATGGATGAACTTTATCGTGATTGGATATTACCTCACATGGCCAAGGAGATAAGCAAAGAACAAACCTTTATGGAAGAGTTATCAGCTGATGAAATGTTAGAAGTTGTTAGTAAAATTCTAATTAAAAGAACAAATCATTTTATTAAACAAAAGATTTTCAGTTTACAAATAATTGATGAATTGGAAATTGAAGAGTTTAAAGAAAAAGAACAAATTAATATTACTAAAGAAGGTAATAAACGATTCTTTAAGATATTAAAAGATGAGATGAAAGACATAGATATCTCAGTGATGACTAACATTGCGGGTAAACAGAAGAACTTAGCATTATTAACTGACAAGCTAGTTAACGTATTAAGACAGTACATTGCTACTCCAGAAATTAGACAAGATCCTGAAATGACTAAAGTTCTTAATGTGATTTTAGAAAGCTCTGGTTTATCACCAGNAGCATTTGGACTAACACCAGGACAAGCAGTATCTCAAGGTAGTAATGCTACTCAATCAATAAAAGAATTAGGACAAGGACAGCTTAAGAATCAACAACAATCTAAAGTATGAACAAACTAGATCAAGATAAACTGGCTCGATTAGTTGGGGATAGTGCTTTACTCCAAGCAGTGAAAAACGTATTTGATGCAGGGATTGAAAAAGCTAGACCTGATATTGAAAAAACAGATAACGATCAGATTTTAGGGGAGAAATACAGAGCTTATATTGTAGCCAAAAACTTATTAGAAGAAGTCTTAAAAGACATTGATTCTTATAAAGACACAAAGGTCGTCTCTAATAAAATAGATAAAGGTAAATAACAAAAATATGGATAAACTATTAATTGCAGTACTGATAGTAATTGCAGTAGGAGTCGGTGGAATCTTTTATCAAGGATTATCCAGTGATGACGGCGGAAGTTTCGGAAGTATTATAACAGGACAAGAGTATACATCTACAACTACTCCTGAAATTGGTGGTTGGGTAGATACAAGAATTGACGGTGGTACAGGAGATTTTAGTAATCAAGGAGCATTAGGTTCAGTAGTTATCACAGCCGCTGGTGATGTAGATTATTACTTATTAGATGCAACAACTTCACTAGCATTATCTGACGTTGCAACTAATACAGTATTAATTGCACATATCGTCGGTAGTCAAGCAGCTGGAACTTACCAGTTTGATGCTGAGTTTACTACAGGATTATTCCTAGATGTATTAAGTGGTAATACTGGTTCATCAACAATTACAATTAGACAATAATTAACTAAGATAAAAATATGTCTAAAATGAATGAGGCTAAAATGGCAAGTCTTAATGATAAGATTTATGACAATGAAGCCGAACAAGAGAGTAAACGAGAACGTAAACCAAGAAAGAGATTAATTCTTAAAAAGAGGGGAAGTTCTAGGGTTTCTAAGAAATCTTCTAAGAAAACTAAGTAACTATGCCCTATAAAGATATAGAGAAGAAAAGAATTTGTGATAAAGAATACCAAAGAAAAAAACGAATAAGAGAAAAAGATAAAATACTTAAATATAATTATAGTTATAGAGATAAATTTCCTGAGCGGTACAGTGCTCACAAGAAAGTCTTTAGAGCTATAAAAGCTGGAAAACTTAAAAGGTCGGCTTGTAAGGATTGTGACAGTTTAGTAAGTATTCAAGGACATCATTCTGATTATAGTAAACCGTTAGAGGTTATATGGCTGTGTTCACCTTGTCACAAAAAATTACACATAAAATTAATTAATAAAGAACAATATGTCTAAAAGAACAAAAAATATTGATGGGATAAAATACTACGTAGCTATCTCATTAGTTGGTGTATTTGCCGTAGTTAGTCTAGGAGTACTTGCTTACTCAGGTGGATCACCTAACACAGTGATTGAAAATCAAACCGTACAGGGTGATTACAATAGTTCAGGTGGAGATGGAACAGATGGTACTTTTGGAGCTTTCCCTGGCCCTGACGTTTTCGCAGATATTAATATCTTCGGAACATTAATTACTGGTAGTGGCGCAACTCATGTAACCACAACTGCGGCTGTAACTTACACCTTAGAAGGAAAAGATCTATTAAGATATTCTTTACTAGATATTACTAATAATAAAGAAGGTTTAACCTTAACCATGCCTGCTACTAGCACAATGCAACAGGCTGGAATGTTACCGTTAATCGGAAGTGAAAGAACTTGGACTATCTACAACAATACTACAACTGATAGAACAATTACTGTTGCTGCTGGTGATGGAATGGACTTAGTGACTACTGGTGCAACCAGTTCACCACTTATAATTGGTACTGGAGAAATTGGAAGAATCCGTTGCTTAAATGCTCCGTATGATGGAGAACAGGATATTGATGTTATCTGTGACTTTGAACCATACGCACACGAAGATTAAACTTAAATAAACTGGCAGAGCTTGAAACTGCCTTAAAAACATTGTATGACAGAAGAAAATTGGGAGACCGAAACTCCTAAAAATGAGACTGGTGATGATCAACCTAATGATCAAGACGAATCAACTGAAGAGAAAGATCCTTTAAAGGATTATGATCAACAGAGGATTCGAGCTGAAAAAGCCGAGAGTGAAACTAAGAAACTTAAAGCTCAATTAGCACAAAAAGAAGAAAAATCGGAGACATCTGAAACTCCTAAAAATGAGGAACAATCAAACAAATCAGATGACAGGATAGATAAACTTACTTTAAAATCTGAAGGTATCTCTAACGCTGATGACCAAGCTATGGTTATCAAAGAAGCTACACGTCTTAAAATGTCTGTAGAAGAAGTAATGGGTGAAGATNATATTAAATCTAGACTTAAGAAACTTGCTACACAAAGAGACGCTGAGGCTGGTATGCCAGATGAAAGTGGAAAACCTTCAGGCGGTGTTAAAGGTTCTGTGGATTACTGGATGGACAAGAAGGTCTCTCCAAATTCAGAGGAACTTGCACTTCCTAAAGATCGTAAACTTAAACTTGAAGTAATTAATGCAAGAATGGATAAAGAACGCAGGAAGCGTGAGTTTCCTGACGAATAATCTGATTGGTCGGAAGTTTGATTGTCTAATGATTGATAGTAAAAGGATATAAATATATCGCAAATACTATTGTTTGGAATAAACATTCCTACGAAGCTAAAGTACGTGAAAGACTAGGTACTCCAACATCTTGGAGAGACATCTTAAACGTAAAATTCTCAGACAATCGAACCATTACTGGTTCTTACATATCCACTGAGCCTACTCTAGTAGCTGGTACACGTGGTACTGCTTATGCTTATGATGATTTAGCACTTACTGAAGAAGTACTTACCGTTGACCAATATCGTAACATTCCAATATTTATTGATGAGGCTGACAGAGCTCAGCAAACTTACCTTGATGCAATGGAAATTGCTGAATTTCAAGGTGAAAAAATCAATGAATTTCTTGAATCTCAGATGTTAGCCCAACACGCTAGTTGGACTGACTTTGGTGTTACTGATTTAGCAGGTGGAGCCGCTGATGATACTTCACAGATTACAGTTTCACCGTCTAATGTTGATGATATTATCCGAGCAACTAAACGAAAGGCTAATGCTAACAACCTTGTTAACAAAGCTGTTAAACATGGTCGTTTTATTGTTTGGCGAGCTGTTGACTTTGAGATGCTTGAAGCATTTGTCCAGGCCAATGGCTTTGACACTGCTGACATGGCTCTTAAGAATGGAATCCCCGTTGAAAAAGCTTTCCATTACATGGGTGTTGATCACTACTTGAGTAACTCTCACACTGCAAATCATGTCTTTGCAGGTGTAAAGAACTCAGGTGATCTTGGAATCTTGTCTAGCACTTGGGGTAAAGTAAAACACATCGAAGATCCAGCAGGACCTTCNGATGGTGGTTCTACTAATGCTTTATCTGGACTTGGATTACCAAGTCGAGTCGATTATGGTTGGGATTTCCCAGCCCAACTTACTGAAGGTGTGATGGATGTAAATGTTGTGTAACCATTGACATTAACGTCAAGATCAAACTAAATAATTAGATATTATTCCTATCGGGTTGGCACTTCAGACCGCTTTAACCCGATATGGTCTGAAAATAATATAAAATATATGACAAAGCTTTTTGAGCCAATTTCTAAGGAAAGTCTTATTGATGAGATAAACAATTATTGTAATACTACTAACGAAAGTTATCCTAATAGAAGAAAGATAACTAACATTAATAAAGCGTTAGATCAGTATTGGTATTTAGCAGCACAGTCATCTCCACAACTAACTTTTGATGATACTGGACAAGCAGCTCTACCTGTTGAAACACAGAACTTAGTAGATGGCACAAATGCTTATAAGATGACAGCATTTACAAACAAGGTTCTACAGATAGTAAGAGTAGCTGTCTTAGATGATAATGGTAAAGAACAAGATCTTTGGTATGAAGATTTTGATGCTATACCACACTTTCAAGAAACTTATGATGCTGAGATAAAAGGAATCCCAGGTTACTGGACTAAGAGGGGTGACTTTATCTATATTAGAAATACTCCAAACTATGCTTCTACTGGCGGATTAAAAGTTTATGTTAGTAGAGAATTATCAAAGTTTGCCTACGTTGATTTCACTACAACCTTTGGATCTGATCTATTTAATGCAACAGCACATGGCTTAGCGGCAACTGACGGACTTCTTTTCGTAAATGCTGGAGGAGCTATACCAGGAGGAATTACAGCAGAATCAACTATCTATTATGTTATTGCATCAGGATTAACTTCTGATGCTTTTAAAGTTTCAACTACGTCTGGTGGTTCAACCATAACTTTATCAGACGATGGTACAGGTAATCATAAATTCATAAAAGTTTTTGACGCAACAGCAGGACAGGCAGAACCTGGTATTCCCGTAATACATCATGACTATTTAGCTAGATATGCGGCTTTAGAATATATGGACACTAAACATCCTAAGTTTGCGAAACTAAGAGAACAACTCGCTATTGATAGTAAAGAGATACAAGACTACTGGCAGTCAGCTATTAAGCCAAGTAAAACAATTATTGAAACAAGTAAAAGACTTTTTAAATAATATGCCAGAGAAACCGTTAACAATAGAAGCTCCACGACAAGGTATAGCTCCTAGTCCTCATGTTGGGGCAGGTGATATGCGTAATTTAGATATTTTTAGTAGTCCTGGAATAGTTAAACTTAATAATGAATTAGAAGCAGAANNNGGTTCAGTAGCAACNAATACTGTTNAATGGATAGTTCGTGACCCNGTTACTAANTCTGGTNNNAANTTTTATGCNGTAGANGCNGCTGGNNANGTNTATNNTTCAACNNATAGNGGNGCAACATTTTANTGTTTTAGNNGCTCAACCANNNACNGCTGGTACAGGTCAAGGANTAGCAGTTTGGAAAGANCATCTATTTTGTCCNAGAGATACTGCGATGGATGTTTANGGNCCTTTATCNAGTAGNCCTAATTGGAATGATGGNTGGGATACTATTGGAACTGCTACTTGGCATCCAATGCTAGTTTCAAAATTAGATGGTAAGTTATATTTTGGTTGCGGAAGATATATAGGAGTAATAACAGAAGCATCAGGAGAAAACTTTGCTGACGATACAGCATCAACTTATGCTGGCAGTACTTCTGGAGTATTTGATGATAACTCTTTAGATTTACCAGAAGATTATGAAATTAGATGTTTAGCAGAACTAGGTAATAATTTAATGATAGGATCTGGAGTTGGTTCAGCAATAGATGATAATAAGATAGCTGATATATTTACATGGGATGGTAGCTCAACATCCTTTGGTAATCCCATTCAAATGGCTGAAAATGGAGTTAACGCAATGGTAAATATCGGCGGAAATCTTTATATTTCAGCAGGTCTTGATGGTAGAATTTATAAGTCAAATGGAGTACAGGCTTGGCCAATAGGTCAAGTTCCTGAATCAATAGCAGATACAAGTGGCGGTAAATATACAGAAGTTTACCCAGGAGCAATTATGAATCATAGAGGTAAATTATATTTTGGTTTAAGTTCTTCTGGAACTGTTGCTGATGGAATAGGTATATATTCTTTAACCGAAACGTCACAAGGAAACATTTTAAACTTTGAACATACAATTTCAACTGAAACAATGGGAAGTTCTAATGCCCTTATTATTGGTTCATTAAATAGTATTAGTAGAGATCAATTTTTAGCTGGTTTTACAGATAATGCAACTCATGAGATTGATATACTTTCAACTAGTTCTTATGCTTATGGGACTAATTATACTAAAGCATATTTTGAAAGTAGATTAATGGATGTAGGAACTATACAAAATAGAAGAACATTTACTGCTATGGAGTTCTTTTTAGCAAAAGAGTTAACTTCAGGTGAGGGAATACAAATTAAGTATAGAATTAATCTTACAGATACTTTTATAACAATAGGAACTTATACAACAGCAGAGATTGGTACAGAGAAAACTTCTTTTAGAACAGAGGAGATAAGTATACCTGAATGTGAGCAGTTACAGATAAGAGTTGAGTTACTTGGAGACACCAATTCCTCGCCAGAGTTTAAAAGATTGATGCTATTTTAATATGCCTGATGAATTAAATTATATTCCAGCAATAAATAGTACAGCACTACCAGGTAAAGGAGATCAAGCAAATTATTATCCAGCTTTAAATACACAGCAAGTAATAGATGGTCAATATTTACAAGCAGGTTCAGCTCCTAATAGGTCTTTAGAAGAGTTTCCATCAGTCGATAAGATTTATACGGCTGGAGAAGATATTACAGCAGGACAGGCCTGTGGTATCTGGGGTTATATTACAGTAACAAGTGCATTTTTAACTGCCGCACAAGCTACATGGGTTTACAATAACGACCCTGAATTTAATACTAATTATGATGGTACAGAACTTGAAACTAATGCATCAACAAAACATGGTTTATTGTCATGGAGTACTATGCCTACAATACCATCAGCTACAGGACTTACAATATTAACAATAAAAGTAACATTTAAGTACGATGTTCCTAGTGGTAGTCCCGATGATATGGACTTTGATATTAATACAGCTACATTTACTGAAGGCACAGTGACTTGGAATACTGGTAAACCAGCAAATGGTGGTGAGGGAACAGGTTATGGATTTAGTGCTGGTTCTGGAGTAAAAACAGGTAGTAAACTTACATTAACTTCAACACAGTATAATAATTTAAAAGCTAATGGACTTACATCACATTGTACTGGAGCATCCGCCGCTAATATTTCTGACGAAGATGCAAGTACTCCACCACGAGTACAAGTTGAATTTATTTATAAGATTCAAGACGGAAGTGCTTTTTTATCAAGTGGACTTACTTCTGACCAGGCTGATGGTTTTAGAGG
>NZEE01000054.1 GCA_002688965.1 archaeon
CTACGATTAGAGCATATTTACCAGTACCTGAGCCTGTTATTTGATTATTATGACCAGTAATTATGTTGTGATACATATAACCAGTATGAGGTATATCAATTAAATTATCTTTACCAGCAAATATTCCACCATAACCACCACCAAGTATTTGATTATTAGAACCACCACCAATAACAGTTTGTATTGATGATGATATTCTGTTTCCATCTCCGGACACTATAGTAGAAGATTCAGAGGCTGTTATTTTATTTGAAGCTCCAGCTAGAATTGATGAACCAGATGATTGGAAAATATCATTACGCTCACCACCCAATATCGCGGAACCGGATGATTCGATTGCAGTATTACTATCCGGTTTATGAATTAGTTTACCACCATCTTTATAAGAAAGTTCTAATAAACGCTCTTTTTTTATTCCATCTTTAAATTTTTCAAATACCACAGAATCATCAGTTTTTCCAAATTTCGTATGTATTCCATCTTCAATATTCTTACCAAACACAATAGCACCACTACCTGTAACGAGATTATCAGCAGTTTCTAATATAACAGCAGAACCAGTAAACCCAGTAATTGAACCTGTTATTTCTACAAGTGTATTAGGTATAATATTTCCTGATGAATCTGTTTTACTTATATTCTCTACAAACTCATTTTTTGAATTTAAAAATCTTAATTTAAAATCAACATTACCGTTTCTTCTTATTTCTCTTGGTGTTGGAAACTTTTGGAAGTCTGATATTGGATTTAAACCTTTTGCTGAGCTTCCTGTTATTTCATATACACTACTACTTAAAGGATATGTTGTTAAAACTTTATATTCATTATTTTGAGAACGAGCTTCTCTATAAGATAATTCTATTTTATCAACTTTTCCTCCGTAAGTATGAAGATGACTTGCACTTATATTAAGATAACTTCGTTTATAATTTGAATCACCGACATCTAAATCTATAGATTCAGAAAAACTAGAACTTAGTTGAATTGTATTTATATCTTGAAATAAAATTGGAGATGTATTAGGTAAGTCTGTTCGTATTTCTATTGGCCAAGTAACTTTATAATTATATATTCCTTTCCACTTTTCTGGAACATCTTCTAATTCACCAGCTATTGTAAATGAACCAATTCCATTTACAATATCGTTATATGTTCGTAATGGATCTTCCTTTACCCAAACATATACAATACTAGCTCCATTAACATCACTTATATTTGTTATATCTGAAAATATTACAGTTCCATCTTCATCTTTAAATTCAAATAATAATGATGAATTTGGAACTAATCGTGTTCTACTTCTTAATCCAGTAAGTGAATTTAATGATATCGTAAAATAATGTTTACCATAAGTTAAAATTTCAGGTAATTCTTTTACTGAAATAAATTTTGATTTACCGAAAACTGTAGGTGTTTCATTTGTTAAAACATCAATTTTATCCAAATTATAAATCTGAGTATATTGTTTTGTATTATCAAATTCCGGAGGGAATGACATAAAATTCTCCTAATTTAAGATGTTGTAATTCACTTATAAATATCAAATTAAAAAAAAAGTTATATTTTTAATAATCTTTAATAATTATTATTAAATAGGAAATATATAATGGAAAAGAAAATTAGGTCAATATCAATAGCATCAACTATAGATAAACAATTAAAAGAGGATAGTAATTATCGTGGGTTAACTGTATCAGCGAATGTATCAAGAATACTATATGATTATTTTCAAAGTATTCCGAAAAAAACTGGTTATGTATTACCTGTTAAAAAATAACTTTACTGAAACCTTTATTCACTTCAATTGGAATGAGTGTATCCATATAATCTTTAATATTATCTAAATGAGTAATAATCATAACGAAATTAAATTGAGTTTTCAGATAATTGAAAGCTCCTTCCATATTTGCTATGTTATCACTATCTAAAGCACCGAACCCCTCATCGATTACAAGGAAATTAGGACGAGGTAAAGTTGAAACATTAATAAGACCAATTCTAATAGCTAGTGAAGATACAAATCGTTCCATTCCACTCGATAATTCAAGATTCCATTTATCATCACCATAACAAATATAAGCATCAATGTTCTTATCTTTCATTTCAAGTTCTAAAGTAAAACCAACCATCATATTATCCAATACTTCATTAATTTCTCGTTCAATAGATGGGATTGTTTTTGATATAAGTTCGTATGGAATACCATCTTTAGATAGAGCCATTAAATATAAATCATAATCAAGTATCTTTTGTTCAATATCAATAAGTTTCTGAATATCTTCTTCGATGTGTGTCTTTTCACTTTTCGCAACTGATAATTTAGATATTACTTGTTTATATTCTTTATCTACTTTAAAACTTTCTGATTGTTTTGACGATATTTCGGTTGTTATTTTTACAATTTCTGTATTATTTATATTATTTTGTTTAATCTTTTCTTCTAAATCGTAATACTTTTGTATTTTTTCTTTAATATTTTCTATCTCATCAATTAAGTGTTCTATTTTACTTTCTTGTGTTGATATTTTACCACCTATTTTAACGGCATCGTGTGAAACTTGTGTTAATTCATCGTGGAATCTATCAAATTCATCTTTCTTTTCTTCAGCATCTTCCACTTTCCACAATGCATGATTAGCCATTGTCAATACACTATTAATATCGGATTCATCATCTATTAATTTTGTTAATATACCTTCAATTAATTGTTTATGATTAATATGTTCATCACCATTACTTAAACAATATTCACATTCTTCATCATACTTATATTTTTCAAGTTCTTTTAATGTTAATTTATTTGTTTTTATTTTACTATCAACTACCGTTAATTTACTTTCAAGGTCTAATACTTGTCTTATGCATTGTTTATATTCTTCATAATCAGATTGTATTTTTTCTTCATCTATTTGTGCTAGCTTTTCGTGATATTCTAAATATAAAGGTCGTAGTGTTTCTTTGTATTCTTTATCTTCTTTAAGTTGTTTTTCTACAACATCCTTTTCTCCGACTTTAGTTGATAATTCCATATCAAGTATTTCTATATCATAACTCTCATCAATTTTATATAACTTTCTTACTAACTCCATCTTCTTATTTTCAAGTTCTGTTAGTTTATCGCTCAATGTTTTATCTTCATCAGATAATTCTGTTTCCTTAGCTTCGAAATTAACTATTTTTTGTTGAATTGTTGATAATAATGCATAACTATCTTTTCTTTGAAATCTCCTTAACATAATTCGTTCTTCGTTGCTATCAGATTTAGCTATTGTTTCAAGTTGTTCGAATATATCAATATCCATAAAAGAAGAGAGAATTTTTTTCCGTTCGGCTTGTTTCTTATCAATAAAATTCATCCCATTAGTTTGTAACGAGAGAGATGTTAGAATGAAATCATCGAATGTTCCTAACACTTTTCTTATCTCTTCGTTTGTTCCACTACCATATTGTGAATTGAATCTTGCTGCTCCACTTAAATCAACTTCTGNATCNCTATCATCAATCATATAAAACCGAACATTTACTGGACAAGTATTTGTTACTTCTAATGTTTTTCTATTTTTACGAGATTTAAGTATTCCCTCTCGTTCAATCCAATAATCTATTCCATTAATTTCAACATTTAATTTTGATTTGAATCTAAGTTTCTTTTTATTTAAAACTTCCATTGCTTTATTAGTTCTTGAACAAGTATCGTATATTGTATAAGCAACTGAATCTAACATTGCAGATTTACCTGAATGATTAGGAGCTACTACTCCTACTACACCATTTAATTTTTCAAAATTTACTTTGTTGTTCTCACCATATGAAAACATATTATCAAATTCAAATGATTTAATTTTCCAATCTACATTTCTTGTAACATCACCATCATATATTTCTGGTGAACTATTTGTGAGTTCATTTATATCAAAAACTCTTTCTACTGTCTTTTCATCTATTCCTTCTACATTTCTTTCAAGAAAATCTTTAATCAATTCATTCTGATAATCTGTATCTCTAACATCACCGATATCTATTTTATTTACTCTGTTATCACCATTGATTGAAAGTGAATCTTGTCGTTCTGCTTTAACTTCTTTTAGTTTTGGATATTCTTTTCGTAAAGCAATTTGTATATCTCTGATTTGTTCTAATGATGTATCCCAATATTTTATTTTGATGTTACCCTTTGGTGGGATATAATTCATTTTATTTTGAATTTCACCATCTATAACTTCTAATAATTTAAAACCATAATCATTTTCTACTTTATGAAATTCAAATGTTTTTGTTTCTAAATCCCATAACATAAATCNGTGAGCTGGTTCTTCTTGAAATGATTGTTGAATAAGAGAACCACAATAAGCAATTGTTTCTTTACTATTAAGAAACTGTTTCTTATGAATATCACCAAGTAAAGTTAAATCATAATCATCAAATGTCTGTAATGTTACATCGCCTTCAGTTACTTGAAATCCATTATCGTATGTATAACTACCAACACCACCGTGAAAGAGAGCTACTTTATATTCATTATCTAAATCTTTTGAATTTGGTAATTTATCTGTTGTTTGTTTTCCCTCTTTGTTTATATCAAATACAGATAAGACTCCAAAATCAACATTATCTATTGTATATTTACCTGACTTCTTCCAATAATGAAGATTTGGTGTAATCCTTTGAACCAAATCAACAATGGGTGAAAGTGTATCTTCTCTTGACCTATTATTTAAATTACAATCGTGGTTTCCTGGTATCACAACTGTTTGAGCTATCTTTGATAAACTCAAAAAGAAATTAGAAACAAGTCGAACTTCTTCTGGTGATGTATCCAGTTTACCATGAACGATATCACCGCCGACATATATAATATCTGGTTTGAGTTGTTTAAGTTGTTTATATAATCTCTTAAATACTTTTCTGTATTCAACAAATCGATGTAATTTTCTAATGTGAATATCAGATAGGTGAGCTATTGTTTTAATCATTGTAATCTTCCTCTAATTATATCTGAAAATTTTGATGGAGTAGATAATTCTACAATCTTCCAGAAATTCTCAAACCCAATAGATGATGGGTCACCTTCTTTCATATCTAATAAATATGTTTCAATTCCATAATCCATTAAAAACTTGGATAGCTTATTAGCATCTTTTTTAGCATCTTCGTCTAGTGCTACATATATCTTTTTAACTTTCTTTTTTACAAGTTTCTTCACCAATGATTTCGATGGAAACTTACCGAGTAGTGGAATGACATTTTTTCTAACTGCAATCCCGTCAAATACACCCTCCACTAATACAATCGGTTCATTCCAATTAATAAACAATTCAAAACAAACTGTATCTTTACTCATTGGTGGATTTTTATATTTAAATTTAGAATTTGGAAACAGGTCCCTTGCCACAAAGTAATTTAGTTTTCCATCTTCATCATAACTTGGTATAATAATTCTATTTGAATAATCACCACTCTCACAATATCCAATTGAATATCTCAATATTTCGTGTGGAGTTATGTTTCTTCGTTTGATGTAGTTTATTGCATGTTTGTATATCGGACTTTCTGATTTATTGTAAAGTGGTTTATATTCTCTTGGTAATGAAACATTATGTTTTACTTCATCTTTATCTTTTTCATAACTTACTGAATCACCAACGAGTTGAAGTGCTTCTTTGATTAAATCTTTTGGTGCACCGACTTTTCGTAAGAGTTGTGATATTTTATGACCACCCACGTTGCATGTCCAACAATGCCATTTCTGTGTTTCTACATTCACTTGAAGTTTCTTTTTGTGATGATTACAGAAAGAACAAAAGAAGGCGTGTTCACCATTCTTTAATTGATAACTCTTTCCGAGCACTTTTTCTAATATGGTAAGTAATTGTAAATTCATGCTTTTATTTAAGTTTTGGGTATGCTAACACATCATATTTTAAATTAGTTATCAGTTCTTTTTTTTCTTTTTTACTATTAGATAGTAAATAAATATATCTATATTTCCTTGTCATTCTTCTCATTTTAACACCCGGAAATAACTTTTTAATTTCTTCTGTTTTTCTTGTTCCATAATTAAGAACTGTATTTCTTGGATGTTGCCACTCACCATCAATATAAAATTGATAACCACCAACCTTATCTGTAATTCCACAATATAACCAATTCGTTGATTGATAGATTATTCCTATATGTCCTTGTTCTGGATCCGAAAAAGCGATTAAACATTTTATATAAGGATAGTTTTCTTTTATATACTTAATACTTTGTCCTATACAATAACTTTCCATATTCTTACCAGCCCAATCAAAACTAAATAATCTAACTAACTCAAAATAATCACCTGGTAAACTATTTAACATTCTATCGTGAGATATTGAAGCCCTACCATATACAATAACTGTATTCAATTTACCATCAATATAAAATCCTAAACATATGTTTGCTCTATTTAATGTATGAGTATAATGATGTTTAGAAATAATATCTCTAGCCAACTTAAATGGTATTACTCCCATAGTTATTCTAGAACTATCAAAATCATCCATTATAACAATAGAGTTGGGAGATCCATCCCAAAAACTAGTCATAATTCAGTTGCCTATTTAAAAATCTATTCCAATCTTTCGCATCATCTTCATTAAATATCCAAATTGATTCTACTCCCATATCAATAGCACTTTCTTCTGCTGCATCAAAATCTCCACAATCACATAAATCCCATAACTTACCTTTAGAATCTAAACAAAAATATCTCATATTATATTACTCCAATTATACATTAATACAATATACAACTATTTTACTATATAAATCAAGCTTTTTTTTTAAAAATAATCAATTTATTTAATCACATAATGACATAACCAATGCATCGTAAGCATCTATGTTTCTGGAATCAAAGTTTCCCCTTGAAGTTGTAATACACCATTTTTTTGTATCATACTTTTCTTCTATCTTTTGTTTAACATAATCTTTAGCCTTTACACCTTTTACTCGTGCTTTTCCAAATACTTGTTTTCTTGCTGTGTTTGGATTTACATTTTCAACTGGAATACCGAACTCATCTTCCAATACAAATGAAAGGATTGCATTGAATTTAGCTAATTTAACAATGGTTTGTTGTGATGTTCTACCACCCATAAATCCTGATAAACTATCTTCAATATTTATTTTTTCTACCTTATCAATATACGGACTTTTATGTAATTGAGTCAAGACAAAAAATGTTTTATTTTTTGGTGTTTGTTGTTTTTTGATGTCAATAAATCCCATTTCAAGAATTTCATTGTTCTCTGTGAATGCATATCCAACAGTTGTTGTGGATGCATCTATTCCGAGTATAACCATATTGTTTTTTCCTTACATATCTAATCGTAATTTAAATGTCATTGTCATATCAGGTCTTATTTGAACTGGTCTTGGTAAGTTCGCTATTATTATTGGTTCTCTTATATCAAATCCTGTTTTATTTGACCTATCAATAATACTTGTATCTATTGGATTAAAATCTTGATGATATAAATGAATTGATGTTATATACGGATTCCAACCACTTGATGTTAAATGTGGTGCCAAATATGGAGATGACATTGCCAAACGACCTTCTGGTCCAGTTGATCCACTANCATAACCACGAGCTGTTGGATTCATTGTTCTATTATAATCATCATAACCAATCTGAATTGTATATTCTCTTGTCCATATTGTATTCGTAGATTCAAATTCTAAACTATAAGCTGAACCAGATGTTATATCTGTATAATTTATACTACCAGACCAAGAACCTGTTTCTGTAAGTGTTACTACTCCTAAATCATAAAATATGTTACCTACATAATTATCCGATGATGATACTGATGTCGCCGCACTTTGAGAATGTGATGCGTTTGATGAATATAAATTACCATACCCATCATCGTTGATAGTTATTGTTTTTGAATATTGTGTATCAGTTAAAGTAAAACTTTCTTTTTTAATTGAATCTCCAATATATTTCTGTGGAATTGTTATAACAGAACCAGATGAATAAAACTTATTTAAATATACTGGATTTCTCGAATCATATGGAGCCAAACTATGAAAGGGACTTCCAAATCTTGAAAAATCATTTGGATATGAAGATGATACTAATGAAGAACCACTCAAATAAAAATTAAAATGAAGTGAATCCCAATAACTACCTGAAAGTGATGATGAACCAGAAACAAACCTTACAGCATCTATTCCATTCGTTGATGTTGTTAAGGTTTGTTTTTTATGTAATGTTGATTCAATGACATTGAAATCTGATGAATTAATTTCTTTGAATACTGGCATATCATATTTCTTAATATGTTAGTTTAACTTTTATTGTTGCCTCTGATGAGAAATTATTTTTCAATGGTGTAGATAGTTTACCTATAGCTACAAGATTACCACCACCATCATACAAACCAATAGCGTTAATATAAACATTTGGATTTCCCCACATTGATTTATGTCGTAATTCATTATATGAACCACTTACAAATGTTGGATTATTACTAAAATTCATTTGATTTGCAAATACTCTACAAAAATATGATGTTGAATTTTGATCTTCTTCACTTCTNAANTTCAAATATGNANNNGNTGGTNTTAAACAATTTATAAATCNNAGNGCATTTTNNNCATCTAAAGCTGTTCCACTTNCATATNGTNCTNAATCCCCTTTGAGAGCCGCTATCATATACAACTGCAGCTGCAGTTGGTGAGTTTTCCAGGAATACTTGATGATAATGNAGTTTTAGAAAATACTAAAGTTCCCATTTCTGGATAAAACCAACCATATTTTGTTGTAGTATTATTAACAGTACCATCAGAACCACTATAAATATTATATCTTGGTCCAACTACTGTATGAGTTGCATTTGCCGTTACGCTATCATCGGTTAATTTTAAAAGAGGTGCACCAGTTGCANCAGAATTAGATCCAGATAATGCAATTGTCCAATTACCTTTGTTAATTCTATCTTTGAATAAAGCTCGTTTTCCAACAAGAACATAAATATCATCATTTCTAGTTGAACCATCAATAACGAATCCACCAGATACTTCATTTTCAGATAATAAAGTACCAGCCCATTGCTTATAAACAACTTCCGATTCACCTTTAGTATTAGTTTCAATTTTTGAACCAGAACCACCAACATGACCATATGCAACTGAAAATTGAGTTGTTACACTTGATGATAGCGGATGTGTTTGTGTTATATTAAAATAATATNCTTCATTACTATTAGCTAATGTACCACTATTAATATTAGGTGAATCTANTTGTCCAGATCCACCTGTGAAATAACCTGCTGTTACTTTTTGTGTGTCTGTTAATTTATCTGTACCTGGGTTTAAATTAATCATTGTTGACATTCTAAATTCTCCCTATTANTTTTTCGGTGTCTGAGTTACTGGGGCTTTTTGTATATTTTTATCCCATGTTAATTTACAAGTTACAAATGCACCTGTTGTTATACTTACGAACACAACTGTTTGTGAATTACCATCAGTATCAAAAATTGCTTTTGGACCCACCNTAATATTAGTATTAAATGTAAATATTGCATTCGCTGGAACATCTTGTTCATTAATAAAAGAAAACAAATTAGGATTAACATTCACTTGTTGAGATCCACCTGTTACATTAACTTGTGATAAATTAGGAACAACAAGATAATATCCTGATGGTTCAGAGTGATTTAACAATTGTGGTGTAAATGATTGTGGAACAGTTAAACTACCAAAGTTATGTGTTTCTGGAATACCTGNNATAATTGGCATTGCTGTTGTATCTTTATTTAAAGTTACGAGTTTATTTCTCATAAAATATGCAGCATTTGGAAGAGCTTCCAATTGTGGTAAATCTTCAATAGCTTCACCATAATATGCTGAACCACTCGGGTGAGCTATATTCCATAAATTATAATCTACACCTGTATCTGAAAGACAGAAATATTTTACATCTATAGCTTTACCCTCTGCTAATAATCGTCTTCCCTGCTTAGTTAATATCGCGTCAACTGTTACTGTTGAACCATCTAAATATCCCATTTAAGTTTCTCCTGATATTTTATTGTTTTTTGATTGTTTTATAACAAAATACATAATTTCATATATAAATATAACATAAATCAAAAAATACTATTTTTTATTGATTATGTTTCCACTATTGTCAATCTTTTGTTTGTTATAAATTACTTGTAATTTATTTTCTCCAGTTACTTTAACTCTATAAAATGAAGCAGATGATAAATCTTGCCAACCAGCACCTTGAGGTGCTTGAAAATAATATCCACCTTGAAACTGTGTTCCTTCATACATTCTATCCCTAAATATTTCTTCATAATTTATCCAATGGTTTGATGGATAATAAATTTTACCATCAGCTGATTGTGAATAATATGCTGTTTTACCAACAGCTCTACCATCTTGTGAACCTAAGTTTCCATTAACATATGAATTATATGTATATCCCTTTCCTTTATCTATTATTGAACGATTATGAAAATTATTTATATCAGTATAGTCGGCAGAATATGGTTTCCACGGCCGAACAAAATTAGCATATCCCCCTCCAAGTTGAATAGCATTTATAGAACTTGATATTACTTCAACATCACCAACTAAAGTAAAAGTATATCTACTTTCGAAATGGTCGGTATTATAAAATCCATCAGAACCACTTGGACCAGCATAATTTACAAAATGAGTATCGTTTGAACCTGTACCCCAACTATCTAATAGATTAACAAATGATTCTTGATTTACATCGGATATCCAAGTATCAACACCATTGTATGTTATTTTATATTCTGATGATGGTATTGCTGTTACAGATGATATGTTAATATCGAAATTATTTGTTTCATTATAAAACATTTCTTCAGTAATTACATTATCAATATCTATTTCACTATCCTTTGAAGAATTGTAAAAAGCTTCTTTTATAATGAAATCATTAACATCAAGTAAACCATCCTTTGAAGCTTCATATGAAGAATCTGTTAATCCAAATGATGATGTGGTTATATTAATTTCCGTTTTTAATCCGTTTATTCCTGGACTTCCGTATTCTATATCAGCTTTCTTATGTCTATATTTTGACCTATCAAGTAATGTTGGTTTAAATAATACTCCAACATTTTTTGTTGTGGATCTTCCAGGTAATAATTTTTGTATTCCTTGAACTATAGATTTATTTAATGTTTTTGATTGTGCTCTTATTCATTTATTTATTTCCATTGAAACATTGTAATTATCAAATAAGTCATCTCTCAATTTATCTAAATCAACATAATTATCATTATATAAATCATATGGGTCTGCAAAATAATTTGATATATCAAAATCTGGTAAATGGTTCATAATAAAATCATCAATAACATCTTGTGGGGATTTAACAAAATCAACTACTGATGTATTTCTGTGGGAAGCTCTTGTAGATTGATTTTTAGGACTTATACCAGAATATATATCTCTTGAATTTCTTTTAAATGGATCAAGATTTCCTTGATATGTTTTTGGTGGATTTATTAAAATTTTATTATCTGTTTTTTGATTTCCACCATCACTTCTTATTGAAAATTTGACTGTTGGAACAGTTGTAGTATCATATAATATTGAACCAGTTAATAAATCTGAACTAAATTGTTTTGAATAATCTTTTACATTTTTTGTATTAGCATCATATATTTTTGGATTTGTAACTATAACACCACTTGAACCAGTTGCTTTCCAATTTTCATCAAACTTATAATGATATACCAAATCATGTTGTGAACTTGATATATGATTACCAACAACACTTTCTGGATTAAGTAGGTGTTGTTTATATTTTGAAGCACTTAATGGAATTTTCCAAGTTCTAACTTCTGTAAGTGAACCCGTATAAGTTGTTCCTATATATAAATTATCTGAACCTGTATTTGCTAAACTGGCCGTACTTAACCAATTTTGATTTGCGTAATAATTAGCATCAGGTGATGAACCACCACTTATACTCATAGTTACTAATGATAAATTTTTTATTACACCACCTGAAGTTCTTCTATTAGAATAATCATATGATTTACCTGAACCAAGATATAATCTATATTCTTGTGTTCCAGAACCACTTATTGAAGAGTTCATTCTTTGTAACATTACATTCCAAAGTTGTCCTGTTCCTTTTATTGTAAAGTAATCAGTTGACATTGAAACTGCATTTGAAGCAATTGCTGATGAACCTGTATTTGAATTATTTAATCTAAATTCTAATTTAGATACTCTATCACTACTTGCTGATGTAACTAATCTCAAATCCCAAAGTTTTTCTGCTCCACTACCACTACTTTCTAAAATAATTTGGTCATTGGATGTTTTGTGTGGTTTTAACATAAATTCAATTGTATCTAAATCAGTTGCATCATTTGTCCACCAATCAAAGTTTAATACTCTACTATTATTACCATTAAACATCCAAGAATTTATTTTTTTTGTAGATTTTACAAATGATACACTTCCACTTTGACCACCCACACCATCTAATAATTTACTTGCATCATTTAATATTATAGATGGATTATGTTCGGTTGAAGAACCACCATATTCATTTATTCCAATTACATCATTTGGATAACCATAGATATTTAATAAAGCATCAACACTATTTAATGTTCCTTTTGATTTATATAAATAAACAAGGTTATTTATTACTTTTCTTCAAGTATTGTGAGTTACTGTTTCAGTTGTGGTTGTGTTTCCATGTAATTCATTATCTGTTCCACCAAAATATTCAGTAAGACTTCCTGTAAATGGTGCTATTAATTCCCATCCAAGACTATTTGCTATTATAGGCATTAAATTAGTTGGAACTGAATTTAATTTATCATATCCTCTTTTATAGAATGATATATAGTTATCAATATAATTTCTTGTTAAATCAAAATTTTCACCCCACATATTTAAGAATGTTTTTAAGTCATCTGAAGTTGAATCATTTCTTATTATTTCTGGTAAATTATTATTAAGACTATGAATATTATTATCATCCCAAGCAGATGCTGATGTGTGTGCTCCAGTGTACCAATCATTAAAGGTTGATGAACCTGTTTTATACATATATGAAAATGGTAATGTATCTGTTGGATCATTTGTTGTTACTTTGAAGTCTGTTATATATGATGATGTTACTGCAGAAGATGAACCACTACGAAAGAATAATCTAAATAATTCACCGGCTGGCATTATTGAACCAGTGAAAGAAATTGCAGAACCGGTTTGTGCTGTACCAAGTGGTTGATAATCACCATATAATGTAATTGGATAAGCTGTTGCTGATGCTGAATCTGATGCTGCTGCTATCTGTACACTTGAACTTAAAATTTCATAATATGAACCATTACCAGCTGAAGTAAAATCAAAATCATTGTCTTCCAGACTTTTACCTTCTATCGGTCTCCAATATGATTGTGAAACTCTATATGTATATCGTTGTCATGAACCAGATTTTTGATTTGGAGCTGATACTTTAACCATACTGAAAGCATCTTGTGGTAATAATTCAGTAAATGGTCCATATTCAACACCACTTTGATTTATAGCATGATTTGAATTGTGAGGTCCAGCGAAATTTGTCGGATTCATATATTCATCACCTTTTGCTAAAAATGAAAAATATATTGAACCACTATAATTATAGAATGGTTTTTTATCTACACTATATTTATCTTGTCCTATATCAACTCAAGCGTTTGATGTAGAATCATCAACTTTATATACAGTTCCCAATCCATCAAAATCTGTTAATAAAGTTTGGTCACCTGTAAGAATTGGTGAATTATCAGCATAATTAACACCCAAACTTGGAGCAGATGCCGTTGTTTGTGATTGTGCATCGTAATATAAAAATCTTTCATATGGTGTGAATGAATTTATTTCAGTTTGTATTTTATCAAATAAATCTTTTCTTCTGTTTACCATTGAGTTTGGTGACCGTTTGTGATCACCTTCAGTTACAACACTCGCAGAATGTTGAAGTGATGACGATATTTCAGTATAATAATCTTCAATCGTTGAAACTTTCGTATAGAAGTTTTCAAGTTTTTTAGTTGCTGAACCAAAGAATGTATGATTTGAAAAAGAATTGTAATCAATATTGAGATTTGTATCACTACCAGATATTAAAAAACTTTCTACACCTGTATTGGTTAATGATGAACCAGATGATGCTATTTGATTAAAAGATTGAAAATCATTATTATCATATTCACCATATATATCAATTGATGTGTCTGGATTTAATCCAGATGCATCTGTAGTTGTTGGTAAAACATCAGACACATAATATATGTCTTGAATGTTTGTAGTCATTACCTCTTTTTCTACATGAACTTCTGTTAAATTAGAAATTCCACTTGGTAATGGTTTACTTAATTTTAATATAAGTGATGGTGTTGTTCCTGAATTATCAAATGCATAATTAACAATTGGAACATTTCTTCCTTCTGTTAATGATAGTATGTAATCAAATGTATAATTGTTACCACCTTGACCAAGTTTACTTGTAAATTGGTCTTGAAATCCCCCATCGCCATCATCAAATGATATATCAGTACCATCTTTATCTCTACCTTTTAATCTAACTTCTTTTCTTGATGGTGATATTTGAGTTATGATGAATTTTTTATTCCATTCATTAGATTGATTGAGGTTTGATACATGAACAAAGAAATGTTCATCATTTGCATATAGTCTATTTGATACAGCATTGCCTCCTCCTTGGGACTTT
>NZEE01000055.1 GCA_002688965.1 archaeon
CATAACCAACATTTATATTCATATTTCTTTTTTCCATGATTTTACCGAGCTCATGATAGATTTTCAAACTAACATTGAAAGATTTTGAAAAATTATTCAATTTTGGAATCAACATAAACTCTTGAATAGCAATATTTGAAGAACTATGTTTACCTGCTTCAGCCATTAAAATATAAGGTAAAGGAAGTCTTTTTTTATCATTCTTAACCATCTCAAAAATATATTCATAAACATCCTGTCTCATACGCATAGCATTTGCTTTTACAGCTGCAACACTTACACCTAGTAAAGCATTGGCGCCAAGCCTTCCTTTATCATGAGTTCCATCTAATTCGCAAAGTTTTGTATCAATTTCTCTTTGAGCAGAAGAATCCATTCCAACTATCTTCTGAGCAATTACCTCATTAATATTCTTAACAGCATGTTTTGCATCAACACTCTTAGCTTCACGTTCACCAGTTGAAGTACCAGCTGGAACTGAAGCAGTAACTCTACCATCATACGTAGTCATCTCTACTTCTACTGTAGGTTGACCACGAGAATCAAATATTCTTCGAGCTTCAATTGCAGTTATTTCAGTCATAATTACCACTAAATATTATTACCATTTGATTTTATAAACAAATCAAATAAAAAGAATTATGACAAAAAATAAAACTATAGGCATACTTGGAGGAATGGGACCAGAAGCTTCAGCTAATCTATATCATAAAATGATAAAATACACACAAAACAAGTACAAAGCTGTACAAGATCATGACTATCCACCAGCTATAATATATAGTCTACCATTGAAAGGTTTTGATGAAACCGGAATAGTAAATGAAAAACTTGTTGAAAAACAATTAATAAATGGTGTCAAACGATTGGAAAAATCAAAATGTGATTTAATTATAATCGCTTGCAATACTGTCCACCATTTCTACAATCAAATGCAGAAATCAGTAAAAATTCCAATATTCAATATCATAGATGAAACAAAAAAACGTGTAAAAAAAGCTGGATACGATAAAGTTGGTTTGTTTGCTTCTGAAAGTACAACCAAATTAAATCTATATGAGAAAAGCTTTGAAAAATCAGGAATAACAGTAATATCTCCAAGTAAAACTCAACAAAAAGCTCTTAACAGAGTTATTAAACATGTTATGGCTGGAAATCATGGAAAAAGAGATATTATTATTTTAAAGAAAATTGCAAAAGATTATATCAATAAAGGAGCACAAGCTGTAGTTATGGGATGTACTGAAATTCCACTCGCAATAAATCAATCAGATACTAAAATAAAACTTTTTGATAGTTTAGAAATAATTATTGAATGTGCTGTTGATTCTTCACTAAAATAATCAAACACGTTTCCATTTTACTCCATCAGGAGAATCTTCTAAAACAATTCCTTTTTTTGCAAGTCTATCCCGAATAGCATCCGAAGTTTTGAAATCTTTCCTCTTTCGAGCTTCTTCTCTTTCATCAATCAAGTTTCGTTCCTCAGATGAAATTTTCTGCTCTTCAACAGCAGGAACTATACCAAACATATCTTCAATATCCTTCATAAACTTCTCTATTTCTTTCTTATTATTACTTCCAATACCTTTCTCCATATATTTAGTTAATTCTTTCACAGCATCAAACACTGCTGCTAAAGCAGCAGGTGTATTCAAATCATCATCCATAGAGCGTTCTATTTCTTTGTAAGCAATGATTAGTACATTATTCACTCCTTCATTTTCTTCACCTTTACCAGATTTTTCTAAATCAATCATAAACTGCTTCAAACGTGCTAAAGTTTCCTCAGCTGATTTCAAAGAAGCAAATGAAAAATTCATAGGAGTTCTATATTGCGCACTCACTAAAACATATCGTAAAGCTAAAGCAGAATAACCTTTTTCTAGAATATCCTTAACAGTAAAGAAGTTTCCTTTACTTTTAGACATTTTTTCTCCATCTACAAGCAAAAAACGTGTATGCATCCAATATTTCACAAATTCACATTCATTTGCCCCTTCACTTTGAGCAATTTCACACTCATGATGAGGAAAAATATTATCTTCTCCACCAGTATGAATATCAATTGTCTTACCCAAATACTTCATTGACATAGCAGAACATTCTACATGCCATCCAGGATATCCTTTACCCCATGGAGAATCCCATTGCATAATATGATTAGGATTATGTACCCATAATGCAAAGTCAAATGGGTTTTTCTTTTCTTCATTTACATCTAATCTAGCTCCAGCTTTCAATTGTTCTATAGTATTACCAGATAATTTACCATAATCAGGAAAACTAGTAACATCATAGTACACATTTCTATCAACTACATATGCATGTCCATTATCTATCAATTTCTGAATAAGTTCAATCATTTCTTGTATAGTTTCCGTAGCTTTAGGATAAGCAAAAGCCTCTTTAATTTTCAAAGCTTTGGAATCTTCTAAAAACGCTTTTGTATAGAAATCAGCAATTTGCCAAGGATCTTTCTTCTCTTTTCTAGCTTCTTTTTCAAGCTTATCTTCACCCTTAGTACTATCAATATCCTCATCTTGAGTCATATGTCCTACATCAGTGATATTCATAACTTGTTTTACAGTATAATCACGATATTCTAACCATCTTCGCAATATATCAGAAAACACAAAAGCTCGAGCATTACCTATATGTATGTAAAAATACACAGTAGGACCACAATTATACATAGTAACTTCTTTCTCATTAAGTGATTGAAATTCTTCTTTTTGCTTTGTAAGAGAATTGTAAAACTTAATTACCATAGTTTTAGTTTACTGGTAATATCTTAAAAAGTTACTTAATACAAGTATTCCTTACCATACACACAACTCGATTAACCCTACAAAGCTTTAGCAGACAATAATTAACAGAACTTATAATTGCATCCACATTTTCTTCAATTTATCTCTACTTAGAATAAAATAATCCTTATCAAAAGAATGTAATTCTACAGTAATAGTATCAGTATATCCAATATCTTTCAATGCTCGAACAACGCCTTCCCAATCAATTTTTCCAGCACCAATTGGTAAATGTTGATCATCTTTTCCATCATTATCATGCATATGCAAATGTCTCAAATCATCACTTGATCCCTCAAGAAGTTCTTGAAGCAATTCAAGTCCATTATCATTTCCAACAAACAAATGAGCAACATCAATATGCAATTTCAAATCAGGTACTTTATACAACAATTCTTTTATTTTTTCAGGAGTCCAATATGTATCTGGAGAATTTTCAATTAAAACAGTTACATTATTCATTGAAGCCATTTCTGTAAGTTTTTTCATAGATTCAACCATCCAATCAAATGTTTCAGTACCTTTTCCAAAAGCTCTAACAGCTGGGGGATTTAAATGGACTGTCATATACTTAGCTTTCAGTTGACCAAAGATTGTAGCTGCTTTTGCAGCTTCTAAAACTGCAGTATCACGCAAAGCCTTTATTGGAGAAACAAATGGTAAGTAAAATGCAGTATGTCCGACAACATCTAAGCCATATCTATACAATAACCGTTTGATATCACCATATCCGCCCATTTCTTCTATATCTTCAAAATATGCCTTAAATGGTTCAATAGTAAAATCAAGAAAATCAAAGTTATTATTACCAATCCATTCTATCTCCTCTTCAAGAGGCTTTCCAGGATGGTTCATTGCACCGAATTTTACCATGATTATCAATCCAAAACACTACTAAATAAACATATTTAACCAATACTTATAAAGTTCTGTTTAAAGAATTATAGAACACGTACGCTGGGTTGGCGGAACGGTTACGCACCCGCCTGCAGAGCGGGTCAATGGGGTTCGACTCCCTGGCCCAGCTTATAACTTCTAAAAAGGTTAAAAGAATCAAGATTTATTTTATGTATATGGCAGTTCAAGAACTAACTGCAATTGTCAAACCTACACATAATTGTAATCTAAAGTGTAGATATTGCTATTTACCTGAAAATGCTAAGCATTCTAGAATGGATCAAACTACATTACAAAATACAACAGACCAATTAGTTGGATTAGATGGATTAGAAGATCTTAATATAATATGGCATGGAGGAGAACCTCTGCTAATGGGTGTCGACTTCTTTAGACAAGCTATAGGAATGCAACCTCAAGATGGTAATGTTCAGATATCAAACAACATTCAAAGCAATGTCACCCTTGTAAACGATGAAATATTGGATTTCTGCCAAGAAGCAGATATAGATATTGGGATGAGTTTAGATGGGCCAAAAGAAATACATAACATGTCTAGGGTATATCCTTCTGGAAAAGGTAGTTTTGATGATGCCTTCAGAGGAGTTATGATGGTAAAAGAAAGAGATTTAGGAAGAGGTGTTATTTCTGTTGTAACAAAAAAAACTATAGGGTATGCAAGAGACATATATGATTTTGCACAAGAACATGGATTAAGTCTAAAATTTAATCCCTTAATAACTTCTGGTAGAGAATTATCTCACCATGATGACCTAGCATTAGGGCCAGAGGAATATGGAAATGCAATGTGTGATCTTTTTGATTATTGGATGGAATTTGGAGAAGGTGCAATGCCAATAGATCCTTTTGATACTATAATAGCAAATATGACTACTGATACAGTTCTAGGGTGTAATTACAAAGGTGGGTGTAGAAAAGCATTCATATCAATAGGACCTTCCGGAGAAGTTTACCCATGCGGAAGATTTGATGGTATAGATGAAGCGTTTCTTGGTAATATTAATGAAGATAATTTACAAGATATGTTAGAATCAACAAAACATAGTAAAATGGCAGAACGGTCTTCAGAAACTGTTCCAGGATGTAAGATATGTGACTATAAAAAAATATGTAATGCCGGATGCATGCATAATGCATATATGGTAAATGGAGATTTTTTAGGAAAAGACTACTATTGTGCATCATATAAAAAGATGTTTAATCATATAACTAATAGAGTAAAAGCTGAACTTAAGAAAGCAGAATGGGGGACTTAAGATGAAAAAAGCAACTATAATGGAAACAGATATAGATTTAGATAGATTACACCCAGCTATAAGAGCTGCTTATTTAGATAGAGAAGATCAAGAATATCTTTTCAGAAGTAAGAAAAAAAAAGATAGCCCAAAACCAAAAAAATCTGGAAGGTATTCCGAAGGTATTGGTCAATCTAAAAAAGGTGGTAGCGTCAGAACGAGAATTAAATATTCAAATGGATTTTTCAAATCCAAATAACTTTCCTATCTAAATCTCGTAGAAATTCAGTAAACTCAGATACATAGATGAAGAATTTAGTCTAACTAATCGATATCATGTAAAAACAACATGGGAATTACCTGATTATTTAATAAAAGCATTTGAAATGGCTGGAGTAAAGTTAACTAAAGATAATGACATTATATCTCAAACTGATACCCAGAACTAATTACCAACGTTTTGTTGAGCGACGATTTCTTCCACTACCACTATAACCACCACGGTTTCTGTTACTACGGCTATAACCAGCACCACGATTGTCTCTATTACTTCCATAGTTACTTCTATTTCTGTTACTACGACCAAATCCACCACGATTTCCAAAGTCACGCTGTTTTTGAATCCATTTAATATAAACTCGTTTTATCTGAGGAACTGGTAAACTTTCTATATTTAATTTAGGATCTCTTATTATTGTTCTAAAATTATCATAATCTCTACGGCAAAGAATGTTTATTGCCTTTCCTTCCTCACCTGCACGAGCTGTACGTCCAATTCTATGTATGTAAGATTTAGAATCAGATGGTAAATCATAATTATATACATGAGAAACTTCTTTGATATCTAATCCTCTTGCTGCAACATCTGTACATACTAAAACAGAAATATTTTGATTATGGAAATCTTTCAAAACTTTAGTTCGTTTATCTTGTGAAAAACCACCATGAATTGCTAAAGCACGCATTCCCTCAGCTATCAAATTATTAGCAACAAAATCAGTGTTCCTCTGAGTATTACAGAAAACCATAACTAATTTAGAATCTTCATTTTTCAATAAATGAACTAATAATGAAAACTTCTCACCATCAGAAATACTGTAATAAACCTGATGTAATTTAGAAGTATCTAAATGTGATTTTACCAGTATTTTTATTGGAGAATACATATATTTTCTATACAAATATTGAATATCATCTGAAATAGTAGCTGAGAACATCATTGTTTGTCGATCTCTAGGACATTCGCTTATTATATCTTCAACATCTCTTACAAATCCCATGTCAAGCATTCTATCAGCTTCATCTAAAACCAAAGTAGTGATATTTTTCAAATTTATAGTACGTCTATCAATATGATCCAATATACGACCAGGAGTACCCACAACAACATCAGCATATGGAAGCCGTCTAATTTGATTTCCAATAGAAACCCCACCATATACAGCTTCAACTTGTAAAGTATTGTTTGCAAATTCCCTGATTGCAGTAGAAGCTTGCTCTGCAAGCTCTCTTGTTGGAACCAATACCAAAGCTTGAATCTTTCGCATTGATTGACAATTATGAATAATTCCTGCTCCAAAAACTAGTGTTTTACCAGAACCAGTAGCAGAACCTGCTATAACGTCTTTGCCCTGCAAAACTGAAGGAATTGCTTTTTCCTGTATTTCAGTTGGCTCAGTAAATCCTTTTTTCTCTAAAATCTTTAAAATAGCTTCGCTAAGGCCAAGTTTCCTAAATTTTTCCATTTCTATTAAACTTCCTTGTTATTTTGTATTTGAATAAACTCTGAGAAAAAGTCACGCTTTTTCTCCAACACTTGTCAAGTATTTGTATTTCAAATCTTATCTTAGTGGATAACAACTAAATTCAAGGCTTATAAGGTTATTAAATCACCATTTTTCCACAAAATTCAAAAGTCTTATATATACCTTTAAGTTGACAATAGTAAACAGAGTGTGTTGTTATACACACTCTACCATAAAGTTAGCCCTCTCTTTCAGCAGGATCCAATGGAACCTGGTGCTGTGGTTTCTTACCCATCGTTATGAGATGGGTAGAAAGAATATTTGCTGCATCATTATCGCCAACCACCAGCATCTCAAGCGCTGCGATGATAGCATTCTTGAACCCACACACCACTGAAACCGTCACTCCAGGTGGCATACGCCACATTGCTAGAAACGCGTCCATGGAGTTCTCAAAACCTGTCGACGGCAACGGAACCCCAATCACTGGAACAACATGTTTCAGTTCTGCAGACATTGCGCCAGCAAGAGCTGCTGCCATACCAGCCCCAACAATAGCAATCGTCGGCACTTCCTGAGTGAGATTACTGCAGAAACGCTTCAACACATCTGAATTACGATGCGCTGAAATGATATCCAGCGTAACCTCCACATCCATAACACCGACCAACTCAAGCACATCTACCTTATCAAAGGCCCTAAGGTCGCTCGTGCTGCCGAGAACAACAGCGATTCTCATCTTCCCCAATTGTATCACCTCCTCTCTTTGCTGCGCAAAACGCAGCTGTTAATGGTTGAAGAAACCACGAATCTCGCCATCTGGCGCCATAACCATGGCTCCATTTCGTGCTATGCAGAACTGCCTCACAACATCGTCGTCCTTGACAGAACCGCTGGACGTCAAGATAGCTGTGACACCTGCCTGCGCAAGGGCCTCTGGGCCATCAGGATACGGAAAGAAACTGTCACTGTATGCAACAGCTCCTTCAAGCATATCTCCATGACCAGCATCTGTCGCCCGCTTGATTGCAAGCTCACACGCACCAACTCGATCCTGCTGACCAACACCATTACCAATGAGCATGCGATTTTTGACAATTGTAATGGTATTGGAATTCGAGGTCGAACCCACTGCCCATGCCAGAACCAAGTCGCCTTCCAAAAACTCATTCAGTTCTCCGTGAACCACAACATCAGAAGCACTGAAATCCAACACATGGGTATAGTTGGGTTGGAGAAGGAAACCACCACGAACTTGACGGAACCTCGGCGAATGGTCAAGCAGAAGATATTCATTATCCAAGGCCGGATTAACAATAATCCTACATCTTCCGCCTTTGCGCCGGAACGCCTTGATCGCATCGCCGTCAAAGGACGGTGCAATAACACCGTCAAACTTCTGGCGAGCATCGCCCGACATTCCTTCAGTAACCATGGCTTCAGCGATTCTTCCGGTGATGTCAAAGTTACACATCAGAAGCCCACCCATGATAGCTCGAGTGTCCCCAGTAACAACATTCTTGGCAACACCCAATCTGTCAATACCATATGAAGCTCCACACGGATTTCCGTGTTTAACTCCAATTGCAATGAACGGCACGGCACCATCCTTCGCGTTAAAAGCTGCCACAGCATGGGTCATGGTCTGAAGCAATCGATCCATGTCAGTGAGGTTGTTGTAGCTCGGCGGCGAACCATCAATAACCTCAAACATGTCCAAGGCCAGCGGATCACCGCTATCAGTCGCAAACAACGCAGCCGGCACCTGGTGACCGTTCTCACCCTTTGGCAGTTCAGCCACCTGGTGGCCAAAGAATCCGTTATAGATTCCCTGACTATGAAAACGAGCGCCATGCATACGGTACTGGGCAACAGCAAAGTCTGCCTTGGCTGCCAGATACGTGAGGAATTCTTCCTCACCTGGCTTACCAGCTTTCAGCCAGTCAATGACTGTCGGACGGTCAGCAGCATCACACAACACAATGCGCCGACCCTTGGCAGCTGAACTGAGCATGGTTGGACCACCAATGTCAGTCTTGTCAATAACTGACTCCATGGTAGCACCATCAGCTGCAATCGCATCCTCAAGAGGATACATATCGCAGCAGACAAGACCAACATATGGAATACCAAGCTCTTTCATCTCTGCAACATCTTCTGCAAAATGTGTTGCCAGAAGACCAGCATGGAGCTCCCGCGAAAGGGTCACCACCCGATGCCCGAGAATCTTACCACCACCAACAAGCTCAGCAATGTCCCTGAGCTGTATACCAGCGTCAGGAATCCCTGCTTTGATTGCATCATAAGTACCGCCAGATGAAACAATCATCCAACCCATCTCAATGAGAGCTCTGGCAAACTCCACAATCCCTTCCTTGTTGTACACAGACAACACTGCTGTTCCAGCATACTCGCGATTGTCAGACGACATACTACATCCCTCCTTCAAAAGACATACCTAGACTCCCCGAATTCCGCAACTTACGGAATTTTACAGAGCCTTACCTAACAAGAACAAAACGTTTATTTTGACAGCACAAGCAGCAAGCTGCAAATGCCGTGGAAGTAAGTTGTACTTCTCTGCGCTTTCGGTTGTATATGTGAAGATTATTAATTAACAGAAAAACATTTTAACCCATCAATCATAATCCATTTTAAAAGGTTAACAACATAAAATAGGCTAGTGGTTAGATGAAAACATTCGCAATAGCATTAATTGTTTGTGTAATATTAATTTCTCCAGTCATAGTTTTTGCTGCAAAAGAAGCACCTTCTTTACAATGCCCAACAAATCCATTAGATGCTTATGATAACATAAAATGGGACTCTGGTGATTATATTGCAAAAAAGGCAATAGTTCAAATAGGTTTTGATGATAATTTTGTAAAAAAAACATACATGAAAGTAAAGCCAAAATATAGTCCATTCAAAATTGGTAAATCAATGAAGAAATTAACCAAATATATTAAGCAAAGCCCTAATGGCAAATTATATGCAAGAATAGCAGTCAAAGATAAATCAAAAGGTTATGTTTACAGTAATGTATGTGAAATTCAATTAGAATCATACAAAGTTCTAGACCCTAAACCATGGGTAAACAATGATCAATCAATTTCAACTTACAAACCTCTTAGTGGTGAAAAATCACTAGCTATGCATGTTGGTGATTTTGGAAATTATTTCACTCATACATTTGACATGAAACTGTTTGATCAAGAATTACCATATGATTTAAGAAATGCCGTTATTACAGCAAAAATGAGATCACCAGGTCATTGTCCTGGTGGATATGGAAAAAACTGGATGCAAATCCATTTAGTTGATAATTACTATACCACAATGGTAAGCAAAAGTGTCTTATTCAGAGGCACTTACAAAGCAACAGTTAAATTAGACATTGCAAAAATGCAAAAGAAATTCCCTAGTTTCAAAGCAGATGAAGCTGCAGTAATCATGCTTGTAATAGGCACTTCAAATAGATGTGATGGAACAGCATATGCAGATGATATTACAATAGAAAAAAATGGAAAAATCGAAATATTCACATTCGAATAAGCATTTTCTTATTGGTTTAAAACATTTCCCACATAAACAATTATTGTGGTTAGATGTATAAGCAAGAATTAGGCGGACCTAATGCTGTGAAAATGATAGCCAAACTATGTAGAAACTTCAAACAAGCAGCTGAAATTGCATTTAGAAAAGGTAATAGATATGTATATGTGCCAGCAGCAATTGAAGATTCTGAAAACATTCTAAAATTACTCAAAACCCCAACAGGTATATTTATGAGTGGTAGAGGAACTATTATGGATAGTTCTAGTATGGGTGAAACAGTTTATTCTTCACTTCCAGAAGCTAGAAACAGTTTAGATAGCAATGGTTTACCAAATTCAGGATTCTTAGAAATAGATATCATGAGTAAAACAATAACTGATTTTATTGATATAGATGGAATAAGTATTATTCCAGTAGAAAGTCCAATATTCACACCACAAGAACCAAAAGTAGTATTTGAAGATCAAACAAACTCAGCTGAGAGATTAATACAAAAAATCAATGCAGTAGAAGGAATAATCAGTAATTATGAACAAGAAAACCTACAAAAAAAAGATGATACTTCTGAATTTTTCTATAGAAAGGTTTTAGAAAAAATAGACAAAATTGAAGACAAAATCAATACAATCAACAACTTGAAAGAAAAGATAGAACAATTAGAAAAACAGACAAAAAAACCAAAACGAAAACCTGCTAGAAAAAAGCCAGTTAAGAAAAAGAGAAAACCAGTAAAACGAAAAGTTAAGAGAAAAACAACTCGTTCAGTTAAAAAAATCATAAAAAAGAAGCCAGTTAAGAAAAAGAAACCAAAAAAACGTACTACAAAAAAGAAACTACCAACTGACATAAATCAACAAGAAGTTACAAACTTAATTCTTATCAAAGAACTGCAAAATCTACAAAAACAGCATAAAGAAGTAACAGGAACAATGTTCAAGAATAAACTAGTTCCTAAAACAATGAGTGCTCAAACATTCTATAAAGTAGTTAAACAGCTATTCCTATCTAGAAGAATCAGTAGACGAAAAAAAGGTAAAGATTTTATCTACAAAGTTCTCAGATTCTAAATATTTAAAACTCTATCTTCAAAGAATATGCCATGACAGATGAAAAGAAGTTCAGAGATATGTCTTCTGATGAACGATTAGAAGTTCTCAAAAAAGAACGCAATCTAACAGACGAAGAAATGAAAGTATTTAGCAAAACAGGTTCTCTAGAACTAGAAAAAGCAAATGGTATGATTGAAAACGTCATTGGAACTTCAGAATTACCTTTAGGTATAGCAACTTACTTTGTAATAGATGGTGAAGAACATTATATTCCAATGACTTTAGAAGAACCATCAGTAATTGCAGCTGCAAGTTATGCAGCTAAACTAGCATTACCAGATGGATTCAAAACTAAGGTAGATGAACCAGAAATGATTGGTCAAATTCAATTAGTAGACATCAAAGACATGGAAAAAACCAAACATATCATAGAAGAAAATAAAGAAAAAATTAAAGAAATATGTAATGAGAAAGACAAAATTCTTGTAAAATTCGGTGGAGGATGCCGTGACGTTTATTTGAATGAATTAGATACAGAAGTAGGAAAAATGATTATAGTTAACTTAGTTGTCGACGTAAGAGATGCAATGGGTGCAAATGCAATAAATACCATGTCTGAAGCTACTGCACAATTCTTAGAAAAAGAAACAGGAGCAAAAGCATGTCTAAGAATTATAACTAACTTAGCAACTCGTAGAATTGCTAGAGCAGAAGCAATATGGAAAAAAGATGTTATAGGTGAAGCAGCAGTTGATGGCGTAATAAACGCATACCAATTTGCTAAAAATGATATTCAAAGATGCTCAACTCATAATAAAGGAATAATGAATGGTATTGATTCCGTTGTCATCGCTACAGGCAATGACTGGAGAGCAATAGAAGCAGGCGCTCATTCTTACGCAGCTTATGATAAAAAAGCAACAGGTGGGTATGGTAAATACAAACCATTAACAACATATACAAAAACACCAGAAGGTGATCTAAAAGGAGAAATTGAACTACCAATGGCTTTAGGAACAATAGGTGGAGCAATTAAAACAAACAAAACCGCTCAAGCATCTTTGAAAATACTAAATAATCCTAATGCACAAAAACTTGCAGGCATCATAGTTAGTGTAGGATTAGCACAAAATTTCGCAGCTCTTAGAGCAATGGCAACAGAAGGTATCCAAAGAGGACATATGCGTCTACATGCAAAAAATATAGCAATAACAGCCGGTGCAACTGGAGATGATATTGATAAAATAGCAAAACAAATGCTTGAAGAATTCTCGATTAGTGTTGACAAAGCAAAAGAATTGCTAGAAAACAAGTAATTTAAACCATTTCTATATACTATTATGATACTCAACACACATGCGGCTGTAGTCTAGTGGTAGGATCTGAGCCTTCCAAGCTCATGACCAGGGTTCGAATCCCTGCGGCCGCATTTTCAATTTTATTCTATACACACCTTTAAGTTGACAAAAGAAAACAAAGCGCGTTGATTTACGCGCAATGTTCAAAAATTTCACTCAGCAACCGTAGCCGAACCTTCTGGCAACTGGTGTTCAAACCGAATGCATGGCTTACCCTGACGCATGGGAAACCTGCGAGAGGTGAATTCAAACTGTTCTTGAGTACCAATGAACAGAATAAACGGTTCATCACCTTCTGGAAGGTCCTTGAACGTAACCTCAGGAGCATCGTCTTTTGGCGGATTTCCCGGAAGACCATAAGGATATCCAACCAAACAAGAAAAATCAAGAGCCGCGTCTGACGGCTTATCCTTCTTGAACGTCATGTGTATCACTGCCATTGCTCTTCTAGCCTTCATCATGCCCCTCCTTTCCGGACAACTCCACTGTTAGCATTGCGGAGCCCATACCACAAAAAGATGATTAATGCAGGTAATGAAAAAAATCCTGCAAAAATTAGTAAACGCAATCCAGCATAAGCGGCTACTAACTTCGTACCCATAACCCCATCCACGACTCCAGTGGAAACTACAATGATGTTAACCGCAATTGCAAAAACCCCGAAAATGAACAAACCCACTGAACTTGCAGCAAATAGGACCGCCGTATACTTCCAGATATTCATCTTTTCCATTTGAGGAGTTCCTCCAATATGTTACCAGCATCAGCTTTCCAAATATCATCATAGGATATTGGAGCCAAATGATTGAATCTATATGCTTCTCTGGCACTTGAGAAAATGTTCCTGCAGTACCGTAAAAACGGCCTTCGTATCATAACAAACAAAATCATGGAAAACACCGAAATTATACCAATCGGCAATACGAATACCATGAAAGTGTCTCTTTCATAATAGTTCGCAAGAGTACCTATTGAAAAAAACACCAGAAATGTCGTAAGAACACATATCTTGAATGTGTTGCTGAGACCTGTATCATCCACTGCCACAACCCGCGGTTTGAGCGTTTTCATTGTCTTTCTCCTTTTCCTGAACAGAAGTGAAAGATAGCATCAGCTATCTCAAAGAAATCGTAAATTTATCAGCATAACACAGCAAGCTGTGAATGCTACGAGTTAACCTTGGTCAACTCATTGTTTGTTTGTGTATCTAGTAAATAGAAATTCGTGCCAATAGTTTTAAACTATTAGCTACCACCAAAGAACTTACGAATAGCAGGATTCATGTCTTCCATATATTGTCTTGAAATTTGCTCATATAGCTGATAAACAATCATAACAGTAAGTAAAATACCAGTACCAGTACCAATAGCATTTGTAAAGTCAGCAACAGCAGCAAGTAAACCTACAAACACACCACCTAGCACAGCAAGTACAGGAATATATCTATTCAAAACAGATTCTACAATTCTAGGATCTCTTCTAAATCCAGGTATCTGTAAACCTACATTCTCAATCTGCCCAGCAACACTACGTGCATCCATACCTGCGGTTGATACCCAGAATATAGAGAACACAGTACAAAGTGTAATAAAGAATCCCAAATATAATATCATTCTCAATAAATCAATTCCTAAAGGCAATCCTACTGATGGTATCATAGCAGTTGCAAGTACACCAAGCGATATTCCTATAATAGGGGAAAGCATTGTTATCAAAAAGCTTCTTTTTAGCTTAAAGTAAAACGCACTAAAACCAATAGCAAATACAACTATCAAAGCAACTAATGAAAATACTTGTATGGAAAGTGAACTAGGAACACTAAAGAAGAACAATAAACCACCTGTCAAAGCACCATTAGCATCATATGTAGCTAACGCCGGTATTGCTCTTCCTACTAGCTGTAAATTAGCAATCAAAGCTGCTGCCAGTATAACCGGTAAATTGCTCGTATAAATGAACTTCAAAGGCCATCTTCTACTAAATCCTCTGATTGTTCCAAAGGCTAGAGGTATTTCTACCTTAAGATCCTGAGCATAAACTACAATAAAGAACACTAATACTGTTGCTAAAAGTGGTAAGAGTCGTGTTACAGACGCAGCTATATCACCAATCTGTAAATAACCAATTGCTGCAGGAATTGCACCAGCTGCAATTGAACCACCTGCAGGGATAAGAGGATTTAGAGCACCAATGAATATTGATTTACTCACATTAGCTGCAATAAATATAGATATTCCTGAACCAATACCCCATTTAGATACTACCTCATCCATGAAAAGTACAATTATACCACCTATAGTTATCTGAAGAATAACAAGAGGCAATAATTCAGGTGAAGCAGGACGCAATGCACCCATTGAAACAAACGCAATTGCTTCAAACACACAAAATGCTATAGCTAATAATTTCTGTGTTCCTTGAAACGTAGCCTGTCCTTCCTGAGAATGCATATCAAAAGGCAATAATCCAGAACCAGAAAGAAGTTGAAGAATAATGGATGCAGTAACTATAGGCCCTATACCTAAAGTCATTATAGATCCCATAGAAGAACCAAGTATAAGTTCAAGAAAACCAAGTTGTGAAACAGCTTCAGGAGAAATTCCATATATCATTATCTGTCCCATGACTAAAAACAGAAGTAATATTAAACCAGTCCACATCAATCTTTTCTTAAAATTAAGATGAGTTTTTGGACCAGCAACACTAGGTAACTTAGTTACAAAACTTGCATAAGACATCTAAACACCATTATTCTTTAGCTTTTGGAAGCTCTTTTTTAGGAGCTTTTTTATTTTTCTTAGCTCTAATAGTTACTGTTCCACCAACTTCTGTTATCTTTTCAACAGCTCTATTACTTGCTTTATCAACTATAACATTAATGCCTTTCAATCCTTCTGCAGAACCAGATCCAAGTAATTTATGTATTTTCATTTTAGTCAAATCTATTTCTTTTGAATCTTTCCCAATAATTGTAGATAATATACTTACATTGATTGCTCTTATTTTTCTACCTTGTTTTTTACTCATAGGAGTAAATCCTCTTCTATCATAATGTTCAGGTTCAAATTTCAAATATCCTATTCGTTTATGTTTTTTGGAACCAGCATAACCTCTACCACCTCGGCTACCGCCTCCACGATGCTTTTTATGAATACCATAACCTTGAGTACGATTACCTCGATACTTCAATCCTTTTTTACTTTTTCTTTTCATTTACTTCACCTTTTTTCTCTTCTTTTGGAACTTTTTTAGTTTCTACAGGAACTTCTTTAACTTCCTCTTTAGGTTCTTCTTTTTTCATAATTTCAATTTTAGAAAGTTCAAAAGGTATTTTCATTTTATTCAAAACCTTGAAAGTTTCAAACACAGCAAATATCATATTTCTTCTATTTCTACTATTACCATCAATCTTCGTCCATATATCCTTTATACCTGCAAGCTTCATCACTTTCTTAATTTCCTCTGCAACTTTCAAACCTGCTCCTTTAGGTGCAGGTGATAAAGTAAATATAACTGAACCACGTTTACCGCTCGCTTTGAAAGGAACAGAATGTCCTGTATCACATCTACATTTCCAACTTCCGCACCCTCTTCTAACAGGAATCACATTTAATTTAGCATTTTCAATTGACTTTGCAATAGCCTCTCTATGATCATTAGCAACACCAACACCTAATCCTACATAACCATTTCCATTACCAATTACTGACATGGCTGTCATCTTATATCTTCGCCCACTTCTATGCATTCTAGCAGTTCTAAGTGTAGGTGTTCTTCGTATTCCACCACCTTTACCAGGAGAACCACCAATAAGTATAAGATCACTCTTAAGATTAGGAAGAAGTTTCTCTATAATTTCAGGTTCTTTTATAGGAATTCCTCTTTCAAATATTTCATCAATAGATATTTTTCCAGCTAATACCATATTCCCAAGTTTAGTTCTAGGAACCCAATTAGCTAAATGACTAACCATTTCATTTCTTCTCTCAAATCTTTTCCTTCTTTTATTAAATGCCATATCATTCACTCAAAATTTTTTTCTTTATTTCCTCAAAATTTCCTATATTTTCTTTATTTTGAATATGATCTCCTTTAATACGATCATCAGATGGGATCATTTTTTTATCAAATGTAATTTTTATGCCTGCATCAGCAACACCTTTAACCACAGCATAAATTGAATTTCCTTTTGTAGATCTCTGAAGTCCTATATCAAGAATAGATTTTTCTACTCCTGCTTCCTTTGCTTTAGTTCCTGCCATAAGACCAGCAAGATAAGCAGAAGGAATATTTCCGGTATGACCTTTCCATCCTAATTTCTTAAGAGCAAAGCTATTTGTTTCTGAAACAGTCTTATCTCCTTTTTGAACATAATCAACAAACTGTATTAAAAAACTATTCAAAGATTTTCGTACAACTAAACGTATCTTACCTGATTTTAACAGGGCTATTCTTTTCTTATAATCAGTTTTCTGATTAACTCTTCTTTTTAGATTTTCCATTTTCAATCACCTTTTTTGGAGCTTTTTGCAAAAGTTCATTTCTTTCAAGATATATCGCCATGTGCTTTCTACTTCTGAAAAAACCTCCTTTAATTTTTCCATAAACATTTCTGTAAACTAATGTTGTTATCGCACCATCATCTCTAAGTGCCTTTGCTTCTTTTCTAAGCAAACGAGCTGTCTTTATCCAAGCAGTTTTTGAAGACCTTCTTGCATTTTTTGTACCTTTAATCGAACCTTTCCCACGTCTTCGGCCCTTTTTCTTCTGTTTTTTTATTTTCTTAATTCTAAAAGTACTATTACCTTTTTTTGGTTTCACAGTAATTATGCCATTACCAATAAGTCTCTTTATATCAGATGCCGTAATTGCTTCCTCAGCATCTTTATTTCGTTGTGAATCAATCTTTACTCTATTGGCTCCAACTTTCTTTATTCTCGATACAATTTTTTTCTGATATTTTAAGTTACTCATCTAATCACTTTTGAAAATTTATCATCATTTAATTCTGTATATGGAGAAACTCCAAATGAATTAAATAAAGTATCACATGTTGTACACTTGAATATATTTTTTTCTATTTCTTTTCCGTGATCACCACAAACATGACACTGACCTTTATCAAACATTACAAACATTCAAATCACTTCTTTTCTACCATTCCTTTATCTTCCATCACTTTCTTTATTTTACCTTCAGTTTCTTTTTCTTTTGTCTTAATTTTTTCACTTAATTTTTTAGTTTCTTTCTTAGTTTTTTTCTTATTTTTCTTTTTATCTTTCTTAGCTTCAGCTTTCTTTCTTTCAGCACGTTTAGCGCGCTTTGAAACTTTTTTCATTCTTTTTGGATTAAGTATAGTTAAACCAATTTCTTGAGCTTTCTTAATCATCTGATCAAACTTTTTCAATCCGATTTTACCTGAAATCATAATACCTATTTTTTCATCTTTTTCAATATTCAACTGAGCAAGACTTGTTACAAACAATACTTTTTTACCTTGAACAAATCCTCTTGTTTTCTTATCATGACCATAACCAATTTTAGGTTTACGAGAGTTACCAGATTTACCTTTTCTTAATTTACTCTGTCTTCCTGTTGGCTTTCGCCAACCTTTCTTAAGTTTCCTATATCTATGATAATCCTGATTCTTGAATTTTCTTTTTTTAATTGACATTTTTGATACCATAATTATTCACCTTCTTTTTGCTGACCTACTGGAGCAACATTATCAAATTCATTCACAAATGTTTCGTCATCAACTCCACTAGCAACAATAAAACAACCATCTTGGAATGTTCTTCTATCTTTTTTACCAACACCACAAATATGTTCTATATTTGAAGCAGTTTGACCAACATCTTCTTTATTGATTCCAGTTATAGTTATTTTAGTTTTATCAGCCTTAATCTCAACATTACCAATTATTTTCGCAGATCTTGATCCCTTTTCACCTATAAAGTTATTGATAAGGAATTTCTTAGGTTCAACTGTAAATGTCATTGGAAAATGTGTAAAAACTACAGCCAGTTCACATTTGAATCCTTTTGTAACGCCTAATATCATATTTCTAACATGTGCAGCAATAGTACCAACAAAAGCTTTAATTTTTCTATCATCTATTTTTCCTTCTGCAATAAAATTTTTATCTTCTATACGAACATCAACAGATTTATTAAATCGTGCATCACTAAAAGTTCTTTCAAGCTCACCCTTCTCTCCTTTAACAAAAACCGTTTTTCCATCAACTTTAACTTCCACACCTTCTGGCACTTCAGCCATTTTTTGATATGAAACTTTTTTCTTTACCATCTAATCACCTAATATACAAATCCAAGCAACTTTCCACCTGTTTTTTTCTCAGATGCTTCATGATGAGTCATTACACCAATAGGTGTTGAAATTATCAAAATACCGACACTTGCTGAAGGAAGAAAACGTTCTTCCCATTTAACAAATCCATCTGTTTTCACAGGAAATCTTGGTTTAATTACAGATGCCTTATTTAATTTTCCAGACAAAGATACTGTTATGAAACCTCCACGACCATCATCAGTAATTTCAAATGAATTAACATATCCTGTTTTTTTCATAACTTCTAGTACGCTCACTATAAGTTTTGAACGTGGAACTACACATTCATCTTTTCCAACTTTCTCAGCATTTGTTATTGACGAAAACATGTCCGACAATAAATCGTGATTAACCATTTTTTTCACCTAACTATATTTTCTAAATCCTACTTTCTGAGCAACTTCTCTAAAACATCGTCTACAATACAGTAAACCATGTACTCTTATGACACCATTAAGAGTACCACATCTACGACATTTATGAGTTCCATTACCATACTTTTTCTTAACTTGTTTATTACGCACCATCTAAATCACATCAATTCCAATTGATTTTGCAAATTCAATACCGTCTTCTTTTGTTATCAAATGTTTTTTTCCTATTTTATGAGGTAGTCTTTTATTTTTCACTTTAAATCCTGGTCTTACTACCGTAATACAAACATCCAATCCTATCATACCAATATCAGGATCATATTTCATTTCTGGTACATTAATGTACTCTTTTATTCCAAATGAAAAATTACCATTATTATCAAAACTTGAAGCAGGTACTTTATTTTCAACAGCTACTAACAATCGTTTTAACATTTCTTCTTTATTTTTTCTAATTGTAATCATACAACCCAATACTTTACCCTGGGCACCACCAAAAGGATTTCTTTTTTTAGCAACAGTTAATATTGGTTTCATACCTGATATTTCTTTCAAAATCTTTGAAGCATGCTTAACATTACCATCATTACCAGTACCTATATTCAATGTTACCTTTTCTATGAATATCTTTTTCATTGGATTATCACTCATCTTTCTTCACCTCTATTTCAACAGCAGATTTGTCCTCACCTATAACAAGCACATATCTTTTTGGAACAAGTATTTTATCACCATCAACGCTAACAGTAAGAGTTGAAGGTTGCATATTCTTACTTGGATGTATTTGTTCGACTTTTCCAATCTTTCCAATATTAGTTCCGCTTACAACAACAACCAAAACACCTTTATCAAATTTAATGTGTTTTTTTATTGAACCTGTTTTATTATCAACTAACAATGAATCTCCTGTAGAATATTCATCTTTCTTAACAAGCATATTATATCCGTTAAACATATTCAGTTGGATAACTTCTTTTCCAATCAAACTCTTATTTTTAATTTTCAAGATTCTTTCTTTCCCATCATTCACTTGAATTGGTTTAAGTCCTTTTGAAGAAGGAACCATTCTGTAAACATCATCACCTATATTCATTACATCCATTAATCCAACAGGCATAGAATATTTTCTACAAATTCTTCCATTTACTTCTATTTTACCAGTATTCAAAATTTTCTTAACTTCATTCATATTTCTTGCAAGTGAGAAAACATCTCTTATCAATACACCTAAAGGTATAGCTGTTTCTTTTGAATGTGGTCCAGGTATAGGTCTAACTACATATTTACGATTCTTTCTCGAAATTGGCCAAAAATTTGGCATGTTTGATCTTTTCATCATAATCACTTCTTCTCTTCTTTCTTCTCAACTTTTTTTGAAACTTCTTTCTCTTCAACTTTCTTCACAGGATTCTTTCTTTTCATAAATTTTTTCCTCTTTACGTCATCCATGTTAAGAAGTGTTATCATTACATTACTCGGTTCAATAAGCACTTGAACTTTTTCTCCATTAGCTTTCTTAATAGTAACACCATCAATTTTTATTTTCAATTCCTTCATATCAACATCTGTAACTTTTCCTTTACTTCCCTTTGAATTACCACGCATAATTTTTACTGAGTCACCATTTCTCAAAGGCAATGATCTCTTATTATATTGCTTTCTAAGTTCTTTGCTTAGCAAAGCTGACATCAATTTCCTTCTAATATGGTTTGGAGCTTGAGCTCTATACTTCCTTTGTTTACCAGGATTCTTGCTCTTTTTCCATGCTTTTGAAAACTTTTTCATTATAAACACCTTAAATTACAACACTGGAAATCTTTCCAATAGTTGTATATTTCTCAACAACTTCTTTTGCAACAGCTGAACGTATTTCAGTTCCTACTGGGTCAAATGTTTTCGGATTTACCAAGATTGCTGCATTATCTGTAAATTTAACTCTTGTTCCGTCAGGTCTTCGGAAAGCTTTTTTCTGTCGAACAACTACTGCATAAACAACAGTATGTCTTAATTTCTCCTTTCCTTTGATAACTGAACAAACTATTACATCTCCTATACCTGCTTTAGGATTTCTTCGCATAACACCAGTATAACCTTTTCTTGTAATCATTCTCAATAGCTTAGCTCCGCTATTATCAGCGCATGTCAAAACTGCTCTTTCAACTAATGGTCTTGATATCTTTGCTGTCATTGATTTCATCTTACTTCATCTCCTTCTTGTTAATTACTTCAACTATAACGAATTTCTTTGTTTTTGATAATGGTCTACACTCAGCAACTTGAACTACATCACCAACATGAACATCAATACAATCTGGATTGTGAACTGCAATATGACTTTTTCTTCGTTCACTTCGTTCATATTTTAAAATTTTATGAAAGTATTCTCTAAGCATAACAGCACTTCTAGTTCCTTTTGTTGAAATAATTTTTCCTTTAAGTAATCTACCTCTTATTTTAAGATGACCATGCCAAGGACATTTTACATCATCGCAGCTTTGTTTAGGTGCTTTTGCCTCAATTCCAATATTATTTACTTTTGATTTTACCATTTTACCACTTCTTAATTTTCTTTTTTATCCTATCCTCAGGTCTGGCAACCAATTTGTTACCATCAACCAAAACTTTCTTTTTACTTGGTAAAGTGAACATGAAATCTGTTCCTTTTTTTTGAATTTTTTTCATGTCACCGTGAACATCAAATGTTAACGTCTTCATTGTCTCATCAATAATCTTACCATGAATTCCAATGTTACTTCCATTCAAGGCATTCTCAACTTTGCCATAAAGTCCTATAAATTCATGTTTTCCAATATTTCCCATTGTTATCATACAATCACCTATACAATTTCTATATTGCTTTCATTGAACCCTTCTTTTTGAAGTAGTTCCAAAACTCTTGTCTTGTGATCACCCTGAAGCTCTATCCTATTATTCTTGTATGTTCCTCCACATGCCAATTTGCTCTTAAGTTTTTTTGAAAGAGCTTTGACATCAATTGAAGATTCATCAATCCCTTCTATGATAGTCATCTTTTTTCTATACCGTTTTTCTTCAGTATAGATACGGATGTTTTGCTGTTCTTTTGTTATATTTTCGCAAACACAGAGTTCCTTTGGAAGCCCGCACTTATTACATACAGCCAAGTTTTATTTCACCTCATTTTTCTTTTTTAAATCGCACAATCTATGTTCGATTCTAGCTAAAGTTTTTCTAAGTTCACCAATTCTACCAGGACTCTTAACCCCTCCACCAACCTCTGAATTTGCAAGGTCTTTGGAAAGTTCAAGCTTAAACTCATCCCTTCGTTGTTTTAATTCTTTTTCAGTCATCTTTGCGAACTCTTTCTTTTTTATTATAGCCATTATAATCACTTCTTCTCTTTAGTCTTTTCAACTTTTTTTACTTCAGTAGTTTTCTTTTTCACTTTTTTATCTTCTTTAACATCTTCTTTTTTCTTAACAGATTTCTTTTTTACTTTCTTTTTTACAACTTCCTCAACTTTTTCATCAGGAAGCTTACTTGCATCAATAATAGGTGGAAGTTTGTTAACCATAATTTTAACACGAACTGAAACATTTCCAAGTCTTGGAGTAGCTACAGTTGTTCCTGTTCTTACAAGACGTTTACTTGTCTCACCACATTTTTTAAGATACCCTGCCATGAAACGTTCACGACGACCTCGAGCACCTGAAATCTTTCCTGAAAATACTATTTCACATCCTATTGCTCCAGATCGCATAATTCTTTCCAGTGCCTGGTTTCCAAGTTTCTTAAAATTAATATTATCATTTATACCAAAAGCAAGGTTTTGGGAAACTATAGTTGCATTAAGATCTGGATTTTCAATTTTCTGAACATCAATTTGTGGGTTCTTAATACCAAATTGCTCTATTATTTTATCAGTAATTTCCATTACTTTTGATCCATTACTTCCAATAACATAACCTGGTGACATAGTATGAATTATAATTCTTGTTCCAACAGGAGTACGTTGAAGTTCTATTTCTCCTATTTTTCCATCTTCAAACTCCTTTCTAATAAATTCCTCTATCTGCACCTTTTCTATATTTTTTTCAATAAACATTTTTTCTTTCATTCAAATCACTTTTTTTCTTCTTTAGGAACCTCTTCTTTCTTAGCTTCCTCTTTTTTAGCTTCCTCTTTTTTAGGCTCAATCTTTATTTCTTTAGCTTTTTCTCTTACAACTNCTTCAACTTCTTTTTTCAAATCAATTTTTTCTTCTTTCTTAACAGGTTTCTTAGCAGTTTTTTCTTTAGCTACTTTCTCTTTTCCTTTTTGAATAAGCATAATTTCAACATTTGTCAATTTCATTGCAGTACCATAACCTGATTTTCGTCTTCGTCTTCGTCTATTAACNCCATGTGTTGCACCAGCATGAACAAATAATTTATCCATTTCAAGACCCATGAACTCAGCATTTTTTTCACATGAGCCAAGTAATTCCAATATTGCTGTAGTTGCGTTTGTATAATATTTTCCTTTTAATGAACGTTTCTCAGATATAACATCTTCAAGTAACCGTCTTGCTACAGTTAATTTCTTATTGTTTATAGCTCTGCAAATAATTATTGAATTTTTCGTACTAACGCCTAAGTTATCTCCATATGCTTTCGCATGTTCTTGCTCTGGTTTAAACGTATATGTCATTCAATCACCTTACTTCAATGGTACGAACTTTGAGGAACGTGTAGCACCAAATCCTGGTGAACTATGTGATACCTTTCCTCTTGTTTGTGAATATTCTCCTAAATAATGTCCCAACATTTCAACAGTTGGAATAAACTTCACAAATTCTTTACCATTATAAATTGCAAATTCTAATTCAATCATTTCTGGAATAATTGGCATATCTCTACAGTGAGTTCTTATTGGTTTTGAACCATCTTTCCATGCACGAACATCTGAAAGAAGTTTCTTTTGTTTATCATTGAAACCTCTTGTAATGCTTCGTCTCTGTCTTGCATTAACTAATTTAACAAACTCTTCCATAGGCATTGCCTTTAATTCTTTCAAAGTTTTACCTTTCCATGTTAATTCAGCCATCATAATCACTTCTTCTTTTTCTTTCTACCTCTACCCATTGAGCTAGCTCCTACACTTCCAACTTTTTGTCCAGGTGGAGCATCTTTTCTCACAGTTTTATGTTTACCAGGGGTTGCTGAACCACCAAATGGATGATCTACAGCATTCATCGAAACTCCTTTTACACGAGGATAAATCTTTCCACGAGATTTCATTTTATGGAATTTAGTTCCAGCTTTTGCAAATGGTTTACTTAGTATTCCATCACCAGCAACTTTACCAATAGTAGCTCTACATATTGCTGAAAGAGTTTTAACTCTTTTTGAAGCTAATTGAACATCACAAGTTTTTTCTCCTTTTCTCACAACTATTGCAGAAGATCCTGCTGTTCTACAAAATCGTCCACCATCACCTGGATATCTTTCTATATTAAAAATAGTATTTCCTTCTGATATTTTTCCAAGAGGTAAAACATTTCCTAAACTTACTTTACTATCATCATCTGTAAACAGTATAGTTGAATCTGTTGACATTCCTGAAGGAGCAAGCATCAAATGAACATTACCATCAATTTTCACTTTCAAAACCGGTGCACCTCTTCCAGGAGCATTAAAAATATCAACAACCTTTCCTTCTGCTTTATCACCATGATTTACTTTGTATGAAATCTTACCAGGATATCTATGACTAGGAGTCCTGTAAGTAAGTGATCCTTTTCCTCTTTTTTGTTGTCTTAGTGGTTTTCCCATTTAATCACCTTATAGCATTCCAAGACGCATTGCAATATCGCCTGCTGCGCCATCTTCTTTAAATTTTACAATTGCTTTTTTTCGACCTTTCTGGTCATTAAGCACATTAACATTAACAACTTCAGTTTGGAAAGCTGATTCAACTGAGTTTTTTATTGTACGTTTATTTGATTCTCTATAAACTATGAATGAAAGTTTGTTTTCTATTTCTATATTCTGTATTGCTTTTTCTGTCATCAATACAAACCGTATAATTTTGAATGGATCATCTACTTTTGCAAATGATTTTTTCTTCTCTTTCTTTTTTTTCTTTTCAATTTTTTTTGCAGCCATCATAATCACTTTCCAAATCTTTTATCTAATTCTTTCAAAGCATCTTCTGTAATAACTGTTAACCGTCCCGCAAAAGCTCCAGGTGCAAGCAATAATGCATTTGCATCTTTTGCAGTTACAACATCAACTCCTTGAATATTTCTTGCAGCTTTAATCAAGTTACAATTTTTTGAAGCAATAATAACTGGTCCTTTCTTAACTTTGTATTTTCTTCCACGCATTTTTCCTTTACCAGCACGAACTTTTCTCTTTCCGCATCTTGCAAGTTCTTTTGAAAGCCCAGCGTTCTCAAGACTAGCAAAAACTTCTTTAGTTTTTGAAATACTTTCAAATCCATTTTCAAATATCATAGGAGAAACATCTGTTCTATGTCCTTTTGCTTTTACAACATCAATATTTGCACTTGCAGCTAAAGCACTTCTTACAGCAAGTTTTTTCTCTTTCTTATTAATTAATTCAGTCCAATTTTTCTCAATACTAGGTGCATGAGATTTTCTTCCTTTTCTTGCTTGAGGAGCATTTCTTGCAGTCATACTCATGTATCCAACAACACCATGGATACGTGTAAGTCTAGCAGTTTCTTTATTCATCATCGTATATCTATAATGTCTTGCACCATGATAGTGAGCTGAAGATCTATTACCAGCAAAGTAACTTGGTCCATATGGTTGTCTTAATTTACTCATAATTGAAAGAAAAGCTCTTTGAATAACATCAGGTAAAATTCGTGTACCAAACACTTTAGGTAGTTCTACTTCACCTTTCTCATTTCCCTTAGCATCATAAAGTTTAGTTTTCATTTTTAATCACCCTGTTGTGACTCCAGTGAAATGTCTTTAATTTCAACTGGCTCACTTTTTGAGTTTCGTAAAGCTTTTCTCAAAAATATAACTCTTTTCTTAATTCCTGGCACAGAACCTTCAATCAATACATATTTGTTCTTAACCAAACCATATCTAACAAATCCACCATTAGGATTTACTTTTTTTGAATCATCACCAATAGCAACTAATCTCTTATTTAATTCAACTCTATTGAAAAATCCATATTGTCCTGCAGCTGGTGTTCTCCAATCCATCTTTGCAGGAGTTTCAGAACCAGTACAACCAACGTGCCTATGATGTTGCTCATTTTTACGACCCTGAATCTTAATACCAAATCTCTTTACAGGTCCAGTAAATCCAAATCCCTTTGTTACACCAGCAGCATCAACATAATCACCAGGTTTGAAAACATCTTCTACATTTAGTTCCTTACCAATCAAACCTTCAGCATATTTTATTGCAGCTTCCTTTTCACCGCAAACATCTAATTCTAATATATCAGCTTTTTTCTTTTTCATACCACTTTCAGTAGGTTGAGTACATACAATTATACGAACAAAAGCAGTTTCATTCTTTTTTTCATCAGAAATTGCCTTTTTTGAAGGAATAATATTTTTTATTGCCTTAGGAACAGAAGCTGACCATTTTTCACCCAAAACAGTCATATCGAATTTTTTATCACCAATAGATGTTGCATAAGAATAATAACGCACACCACAAACAAAAAGAGAAGGAGCATCCAAAACCGTCACAGCTTTAGAAACAAGCTTACCTTTTGTGTATTTTATAGAAGTATCATTATATGTAATTTGTGTCATACCTGCCTTAAAACAAGCAAAACCATCAATTCTAGGCTCTTTTTCTGCTTTTCTATTTCTAGGATTAGAAACTATATTGTGAACTAACTTATTTGCCCTTTTTCTCGTATATCCAGTTGAACCTCTTCGAGGTCGTCTTTGTCTTGGCATAATTTCACCTTATAATCTCATCTATAACTCAAAGTTTACCTATGATTAACTAATTACACGTAGAAATTTGTGCGTCCGAGTTCATGAGAGTGATAGATAATTGAACATAATGCATTTAAAGGTACAATTCGATATATATCTACCTATAAGTTGACAGTAATAAAGAGAACCGCTGGTTTGCGGTTCTCTTGAAAGGAAGATGTTACTCTTCAGGTGTGTCATCTGCAACATCTGCCGCCGGCTCTTCAGCTGCCGGAGCATCCGGAGCCAGAAAGTATAGTCATGGTAACAGAACCTTCCTTGCCAAGCAACGACCGTCTTGAATAAGATGATGTTGCCTGCTGCTTATAGAGAAACCCCAACAGTTGGCTGACAAGAAATCCAAGAACACCGCCTGATGCCAACGCAATCAGCAACGACTGAGTAGGAGATGCATCATAACATTTTGCAATAGCACCTCCTGCACCAAATGCCGTGCCGAAAGCACAAATGACTTTGAGACTGAACCAGTGGCCAAAACCACCCCCACCATCCACTTCAGCGTCGCCATCGATATCAGCGTCAACATCAAGGTCCATATCGAAATCAGCATCAATCTCGACATCGGCATCAGCATCACCTCCAAGCACAAGTGTCAGAAGCATGATGCCTCCAAAGAACACCGCAAAACAAATGTACACGATTAACGACATGGCAACCTCCTTTCCAGTTTCCATGGAAAAATGTTACACCCTCATTCCACATTCCTCGTTGTGACACTTTCTGTCAGAAAACGAAACCTCTTTGCCTACGATAACGCAGTGAAATTTTCCCTCCTTGGGCTTGCGCTCTTCATCCAGGTTCGTGATCTTCTTGCGACTCGGGCAACTCTTCCTTGCCATCGTTCCCTCCTCTTGTAGAAACAAGGGAATCCACTGAGGGTTCCCATTACTGTCAGTTACGCAAACGGAAACTTCTGGCCAGTCAGCTTCTCGTACGCATCAGCATACCTCGCACGAGTCTGCCCAACGACATCATCAGGCAACTCAGGTCCTGGTGGAGTCTTGTCCCACTCCCCATCATCACAGCGTGCCTGCAACCAATCGCGAAGAGGTTGCTTGTCAAACGAAGGCTGAACAAGCCCAGGCTTATAGACATCGGCTGGCCAGAACCGACTCGAGTCAGGTGTCAGAACTTCATCGATGAGCATGAGTTCACCGCTGGCATCAAATCCAAACTCAAACTTGGTGTCAGCAATGATTATGCCACGCTCAAGAGCATAATCAGCAGCTTCCTGATAGAGCTGAATGGAAATGTCCCTCAACATCCCAGCATGACCCGGGCCAATCAGATCAACAACACCTGCAAAGTCCATGGCCTCATCATGCCCTGACTCAGCCTTTGTGGTCGGTGTGAAAATCGGCACCGGCAACTGTTCACATTCCCGGAGCCCAGCAGGAAGTCCAATACCACAAACCGTGCGGTCCTCCGTGTAGCTTTTCCAGCCACTGCCAGTGATATAGCCACGAACCACACACTCAACCGGAATGACCTCAGTTGCCTTGCAACAAAGCATTGTCCTTCCATGGAATTCCTCGCCATGGAATTCCGGCGGCATATCTCTCCGTGCAGTAGAAATCATATGGTTTTGAACAACTGCACCCAGTTGGTTAAACCAGAAATCACTGAGCAAATTCAACACCTGCCCCTTGTTCGGAATGCCGTTTTGCATCACCACATCATACGCACTAATGCGGTCAGTGGTAACCACCACCAAATACCCGTCCCCGAGATCAAATACCTCACGAACCTTGCCGGTCTTCTGAGGAAGATTGACATCCAGCACACCCATCACTACCTTTGCCATTTCCAAATCCCTTTCCGCGTCTAAAGACGCATTCAGTAATGTTCCAACCCAACAATTGGGAAGAAATCAAGCTTCTCGGATGAGAACGTGCACATTGTCGTCATATCGTGAGACGATGTGCAAAATACCATATGCGATTACAGCTGGCAGCCAAAAAACAGCAACAACCACCAACTGGAATTTGTGTTGGTTGCCACGAGAACTTGCGTACATCTCCACAAAAAAAACAAAGAACACGAACCCGATGAGCAGATAGATTGATGGAAAAACTATCTGGGCCCAGAGTTCCCCAGGAAAAGCGCCGAATACGAAAATGACAAATGCAAGCAATCCTGCGTAAATCGGCAGGTCCATATACCACGGCGATTTCTTCTCCAATTTCACACCTCCGTTATTCTTAGAAGCTTGTTGTTTTCCCCATTGAACTAACAGTTCGTGTACCTCAGCTTTTTCCAGCTGAGTAGGTTCTGGCTGGTTTCCCTTGAGCCTAACCCATAACAGGGTTACACCAACAGTGGCAGCAATCATCCACTTGAAACCAATGAGAAGCCCAAGACCAACCCACATAGATAGACCAATGAGAACAACACCCCAAAACAACCAGTACATCTTGTTCATTTATCGTCCCTCCTCTTTGAGTCAAACAAGCAACGAAGTATGCTCTCAAGCCAACCACCATCCTGATCAACAACAGCGTCCAGCAGGAAAAGAATAAGAGCAAAACCACCAAATACCACAATCGGGAACAACTTTTCCCAGATAGTCATAGTTTCCCACACAGTCATGGCTTTCCCTCCTTATAGTTTGACAAATCTAAACACGCGGAACAGCTGAAACCATTCCGCGCGCATTGTTCAGAGTGATTTCTCACTCGTGGCCAGAACCATCGTCATCAGCGCTCTCTCCAGGAACGCTTTCATCCACCTTTGGAATCGGATCCATTGAACTCAACATAGCGATGACATGCTCCACGTTTGCGTTCTTGTCACCCATGGATGCAAAGAGCGCAGCAACATCTTGAAGCCGAATCTGAATCTCCGGGTCATTGTCAAACATCGGGTCGCCTTCTTTGACGCCCAGTTCATTCAACAATGACTTGAGTTCAGTCTGATTTTTCTCAAGACGTTGCTCATTTGCTGCATCATGTTCAGATCCAACTGACACAGCATACGAGAAGACAGAACGAGAAATGGAAATAGTTAAGGCCATAAGAGGATCACGGCCTTCAGCTTCTGGTTTTCCAAACTCATTTAGCAACCATTGGTTGAACTCTTCTGGAGAAACGTCCAAGATACTTTTAAGTTTCTTGATTCTCACAAGAAAAGTTTCTTTGGCTGGACCATCTTCCATTGCCGAATAATCATCACAAATCAGACTGTAATGATCACGAGCCATTGCATAGATGATCGAACTCAAACGAATGAAAATACAATCAGGGTGGTTGAGTATTTCAGGCTCACCTGAAACCTCCTCACCCGCAAAAATCTTCAGCATGTAAGCATTCATCTCTGCGTCATCCACTCGTGCTTTTTCGATGAGTGAAATTTCATGCTTGAGCTTCCGAACTCGAGAAATCTTCTTGATCCTGGGTGTGACAACAATGAGTTTTCCACCCTCACACCTACCACAAGGACACCTCACAATTCGCGTAACACCCTTGCCACTGTCGTCGTCTTCAGGATTTGCATCCTGAGAAAAGGAATTGCCAAGGATGGCTGACAACAAAGGGTTCTTCTCACCGAATTCAACCAAACCATCCAAGGAACCCAGACCAGGCAAATCAAGACCAGCAAACATCTTACGAAGAGCCTCATGCATTACAACACCCTCCAAAAAGAGAACTAAAGAAACAACCCAGTAAATTACGCTTTCAAGCGCAAAAGACACGTTTTTACGAGAATAACTGTATTGAACATTACTACATCTAAGTACAAGAAAAGTACCTGTAATGCCCATTAGAGCATGATTTCACACAAATTTTTTCAAATTCATGCAAATATGTCAAAATGACATATTTTACGATTCGGTATAATGTGTTAGAAATTAACTCAATTTTGAAGATTTTAAAGGGTTTTAAATTCGAATCGACAACCCCAAAAATAGCCAAAATACGTCAAAATGGCTAGGTATGGACTCTGAGGGATTCGAACCCCCAGCCTCTTGCATGCCATGCAAGCGATCTACCGTTGATCTAAGAGCCCTTTTTATTAAAGCGCCACAATTAAACATATAAAAGTGATATTATAAACATTAGAAATCAAGCTCGGGTAGCTTAGTCTGGTTAGAGCGCCACGCTGATAACGTGGAGGTCGTGAGTTCAAATCTCATCTCGAGCATTATTCTTTATATCCGCCTTCTAGATTACGCAGGATTATATCCACGATTTCATCAGGAGTCTTATCAGAAGTATCTATAACATTATCCGCATTTTTCTCCTGAGCAAAGAAATCAAAACCATAAACATCCTTGAATACCTTACGTTCTATTCTCTCTTTTTCCTCTAAGTTCTTAGCAGACTGACTAGAATTAGTCTTATCTCTTTTAGAATATCTTTGAGCACGAACTTCTGGCAAAGCTTTAAGCCAAACACGTAAATCTGCTTTATCACCAACCATTCGTATTGCTATTTTACCCTCAATAACTATATCGCCTTTATCAGCAAGAGAAATAACAAGATTATCAATTCCATGATGAAAATCAGAAGAACTTCCTTTTTTAGTTTTCATAAGCTTCAACGCTCTTTCAGTCTCTTTTTTAGCTGTTTTTTCATGGTCTTTGAAATGTTTACCAACTGAAAAGAACTTTAGTTTCAATTTTTTAGCAAGTAATCTACCAACAGTACTATTACCAGAACCAGGCATTCCAGAAATGACAATTACACTCATACTATCTTATAGAATAAGAACTATAAAAATAAGAATATCATGCAGTGACATATTTTATATAAAACATGATTTTTGCTCTGAAAAGAAGGAATACTACTGCAATAACAGCAATTATAATGAAAAGCAATATTAATCCCATTCCATCGTCTCCTGGTTCAACAGGATCAACAGGGTCATCTGGATCAACAGGATCAGAAGTACAATCTCCCGCATCAAAATTACATGCAACATTATTACAAACAGAATCACAAGTTCCATCATCTAGATAACTGTTTGGACAACCAGGAGCACATAAGGTTGTATCAGTATCATCGTCGTCATCGTCGTCATCATCATCTGTATCATTAACAGTATCATCTGGGTCATCATCAGTGTCATCTGGAGGAACGCTCTGAACAGTTGGAAGAGTAAATGTATGTGGGTCGCCAATATCATCAAGAGATACATTAGCATACTGATCAACAGAATATGTTATAGTAATAGTCTGGTTTGGTTGTATTTTATCATACAAGAACATAAATTCTGGGTCATTTAACACTATTCGCTTAATTCCAGTTGAACCTGTAGTTACTTTATTGCTATGAGTTGCATATTCTTTAGGAAGTGCATCAAATACAAAAAAGTTCGTATAATCACTTGTTCCTTTATTTCTAAGCGATAAAGTTATTTTAGAAACACCTGCTGATGTAATATCAAGAACTCTAGTATATTCTATTTTATTTTGCATACTAGTTGAACTTGAAATAGCATCAGTTATTGAAGAATTGGAAAGCGTAATATGAAGCATTGTACTCATATGAGTTCTCAAAGCATTAACTTTTTGAGTAACTGAAGTTGAATTATGAGAAAGGTTATTCATTTCTTTTTGATTAATCGGTTGTCTACATGGAAGCCAATTAAGAGGCATATCAGAACGACAAACTACAACATCATTATCAGTAACCTCATCGTTAACAAACACATCAACATCCAGAGAAATATTAAAATTAGTAGGTGTTGTTCCTGAATCACTTACATTAAATGCTACAGTAAATGGAGATGAAACAAATGTACCTGCCATTCTTGAAAAAGGAGCATCAGGATCTGTAAGATTTCCTGATATTTTTGCAAAACTACGTTCACCACCACTCCACACAGCAGTAGCTTCAACACCATAAGTATTATTAAACAAATATTCACAAGTAGCTTCAATATTAGCAAGACACACGCCAGTACCTAAAACATTAAGATATTTGTACATGACTTTGTTAAAACCATCATTATTATCAAGCCATGTTAAGTGGAATCCATCTACAGTAGAATCAATAGCAATATCACCATTTGCTTCTGCACCAGTAATTGACCCAGATTTAATTTCAGTAGTAGATTCATCTATTAGTTTATATGACAATTTACCAGTAGAAGCCCATCTCCATGCAATCATAGTAAGATTATCTACAACCGCTACAGTTGCATCAGAACCTTGTGTATCTAATTCCACTTCATTGCCTTTGTATGAATAAAATACTCCACTTGAATTGCTCCAAGTAATTAAAATACTCTCATTCAACATTGCAAATGATTGACGACTAAATTCCCTTCTATGATTGAATTCAGTAATAGTAGCTAAATCTGAAGTATCTGCAATACGTACATTAGACCAATTAAAGACATTACCAAATTCTGAAGTAATTATAGCATTGATATGAGTACCATCAAAATATATTCCAGATAAATTAAACACGGAAATTGAACTATATTCAAGAACCCCACTATATTGTTCACCATCATCTGTTAACTTTGTATAATATAGTCCATTTTTACCATCTTTTTTCTCAATCCAGAAAATATAACCAGCATTACCAACAGTTTCAACAATAACATCAGTAACATTTGAAGAAAAATCTACGTAATTATGTTGTTCATCACCAAAGCTTTCTGAAGTACAATCAAGCCAAGCTGAATTAGCTGGTTCAGTATTACAAATAGAAGAAGTATCTTGAGGACCAACATATAGATGAGAAGCTAAAGACACAAAAGATTCTTCACCTGGAATAGATAAAACATATGAATGGACAAGTGGATTATCAGTACTATCTAAGCCAAACAATCCCCAAGTATCATCAGTCTTATTTCCAATAAAATCAAGTCTATCTCCACCCAACTGTTCAGTATTTGTATCAATAGTGTATGTATCATCACCATTATCAGTACATGTAGCACTCAAATTAATATAACAATAGATTGAAGCATCATCAGATATCAATACATCACTCGTAATTGAATTTTTTGATGCCAATGACGCAAAATGAGTTCTATAGTTTCCATCACCATTTGCTTGTTCGAAAATAATATCACTACCAGAAAAATAAGGGTTTCTCATATCCCCAAGATCCACAGTATCTCCATCTTTTACACCCTGAACATATTGTGCGCTTTGCATACTCCCATCATTAATATTCCAAACTAAAACACCATTAGTACCAATACCAGAAACAGCTAAATTAGTAGGTTTATTATTGGCAGTAGTTACTTCTATTGTATCAGACCAATCAAAATAATAACCATTCTCATATGTAGCCATTCCTGTAATCAAATTTTCTTCAGTTACAAATCCTGTAGGAGTAGTTGGGAATAGAGTAAAAAAGCTATAAACTATTACTAACATCACTAAAACTACTAAAAATCCCTTTGCCATGTTACTATTAAAAAACAAGGGATATATATTGTTGTTTACAGACAATAATAACTTAGTAAATGTGTAATTACTATAGATATTACTGAATTAGGATGATAATCATGGAAACTAAAGACAAATTACCAAAAAGATGGGAAAAAGAGATGGAAATTCCTTTGTATGAAGTATGGCAAGAAAAACAACTATTCCAATTCAATCGAGACAATGTTATGTCTGGAAAAAAAGAGCTATTTAGTATTGATACTCCTCCGCCATATCTAAACCGACCTGTACATGTTGGACAAACTACTACATACGTACTAATGGACTTTTTCGCTCGTTTCAATCGTATGATAGGAAAAGAAGTATTATTTCCATTAGGATTAGATAGAAATGGATTACCAATTGAAATGTCAGTTGAAAAAGATTATAACATTCAAATGTGCGATGTAACAAGAAAAGAATTCATAAGAATGTGCAAAGAAATGTTAGAAAAGTTCAGTATGGAATCAGTTTCATCTTTCTTGCGTTCAGGTATTTCATTTAACTCATGGGATGTTGGAAAAAATATAGGAGATGTATATCAAACAGACTCACCAGAATACAGAGCCTTAACACAAGCAACTTTCATTGATATGTGGAATAAGGGACTTATACATGAAGATGAAAGAATCAATAATTTTTGCCCTGGGTGTGGAACAACTATCGCAGATGCAGAAATAGAGTACGCAGAATTGCCAACAATGTTCAATGATATTATTTTCAAAGTTAAAGAAACTGGGGAAGACTTGATTATAACAACAACCAGACCAGAATTAGTATGCACATGTGGAATGGTTATCTACAATCCTGAAGATGATAGATATCAACATTTGAAAGGGAAAACAGCTATATCACCAATATTTAATAAAGAAATTCCTATCAAACCACATCCAATGGCTGATATTGAAAAAGGTACTGGATTAGTAATGATGTGTTCTGCAGGTGATACTCATGATATACAATTCTTTAGAGAAGAAAAACTAAAACCAGTAATAGCAATTGATATTGATGGAAAAATGAACAAACACGCTGGCTTCTTAGAAGGATTACTAGTTAAAGATGCCAGACAAAAAATAATTGATACATTAAAAGAAAAAGAATTACTTGTAAAACAAGTTCCAACTAATCATAAAACTCCAGTTTGTGAAAGAAGTAAAGATCCAATAGAATTCATATCAATGAAAGAATATTATGTTAAACAAATGGACTACAAACCTAAAATGAATAAAATTGCAAAAGAACTAAATATATTTGATCCTAAATCAAAACAAATTTTATTAGACTGGATTAAAGCAGTTAACATTGATTGGCCAATTTCTCGTCGTCGTGTTTACGCAACTGAAATTCCATTATGGTATTGTAAAAAATGTAATGAACCAATTTTAGGAGAAAAAGGTAAATATGTTCAACCTTGGGATGAGCCACCACCAATTGAAAAATGTCCTAAGTGCAGTAGCACAGAATTTAAAGGAGAAACAAGAGTATTAGATACTTGGTTTGATTCTTCAATATCTCCGTTGTATATTCTTGGATATGAAAAAGATGATGAATTCTTCCAAAAAGCTGCACCATGTACTGTAAGACCACAAGGAAAAGAAATTGTACGAACATGGTTATACTATACTTTACTAAAATGTCATATGTTAACAGACAAAACAATATTCAAAGATGTTTGGATTAATTATCATATTGTCGATAACAAAGGAAAGAAAATGTCTAAGAGTAAAGGAAATGTTATTGATCCTAAAGAAATACTTGATAAATTCGGTGCAGAACCTTTTAGATTATGGGCTGCAATAGAAGGAAATCTTACAAAAACTGATTTTAGATGCTCATTTGATAGAATAGAAGGAGCTACAAAAACTTTAACAAAACTATGGAATGTGGCAAGATTCATTGAAATGTTTCCAGAAAATGAAAAATCAATAAACTTTGACACTAAAGAATTACAAGAACTTGATAAATGGATTATTCATGAAATAAACACTTTAGCAAAAGATGCTAAAAGAAGATATGAAAAATACGATTTCCATAATCCAGCAATAAAAATGAAACACTTCCTATGGGAAACTTTTGCATCACATTATATTGAATTAGTAAAAAATAGAGCTTATAATTCATCTGAATTATTTAATGAACAAGAACAAAATAGTGCTATCTACACTCTAAATTATTGTTTAGATATTATGCTAAAAGTTCTATCTCCAATAATTCCTTTCATNACATACACAATATACAATAAAATGTATGGAAAAGACATTCAATTTGAAAAATTCCCTGAATTCCAAGATATATCTGAAAAAATTAAAAAACAAAAAATACCGTTTTCAACATCAAAATTAGAAGAACTTAATAGTAAAGTATGGAAATTCAAAAAAGATAAGCAATTATCTTTGAAAGCTGAACTTTCAGAGATGGTTATTCCTGAAATGTTCAAACAAATAGAAAAAGATTTAATAGCAGCGCATTCTGTAAAAACTATATCATATATTTCTGACACAAAAATTGAAAAAACAGAAATAAAACTTTAGCAATTTAAAGCACTAATATAAAGTATTCTTGTGGTGTGAATCATGGATGAACAAAAAACTATAAGTAGCGGAAAAAAATACAAACTAAAGAAATTGGTAAAACTACTCAAAGGTATACGTGGTCGTCATACAGAGTTAGTCACAGTATATGTTCCTAGTGGATATTCATTACATGAAATCAACAGCCAATTAAAAGACGAGCAAGGAACTGCAAAAAATATTAAATCAAAGCCTGTAAGAAACAATGTTGTAAATGCTTTAGAAAAAATCATACGTCATATTGCTTTATACAAAAAAACTCCTGTCAATGGTTTAGCTTTATTTTCTGGAAATGTATCAGAAAAAGAGGGCTCAAAAGATATAGAACTATGGGCCATTGAACCACCAGAACCAATTAAAGTTAAATTATATTGGTGTGATCAGAAATTTGATACAACTCCTTTAGACGATATGATGAAAGAAAAAGGTGCAATTGCTATTGTAGTTTTAGATAAATCTGAAGCTGATTTAGGATTATTAGTAGGAAAAGCAATCAAACCTATGCATCATTTTGAATCTATAGTACCTGGAAAAACACGAGCAGGTGGACAATCTTCTGCAAGATTTAGTAGAATTAGAGAAGGATTATTGAATGATTGGCTAAAAAAAATAGGCGAAGTTTTAAACAAGTTAATGATTGATCATAAAGAAGTTAATGGAGTTCTTATTGCTGGGCCAGGTCCTATCAAAAACATGTATATTGAAGGAAATTATGTTCAAGAACAATACAAGAAAAAAGTAGTTGGTATAGTTGATATTGGAACAACTGGAGAACCAGGTTTACATGAAGCAGTAGAAAGGGGTCAGGAATTTTTAAGAAATGCGGAATTGTCAAAAGAAAAAGATATTTTACAGAGATTCTTTAATGAATTACAAAAAACTGCGCCAAAAGTAACATATGGTATTAATGAAACCATAAAAGCCATAGAATTAGGAGCAGTTGACACTATAATTATATCTGAAGATGTTGATTTAGAAGAAGTTGAATATGAATGTGATTGTGGTTTAAGTAAAGCATATGTATCAGAAGAAAAAAAGACTAGCCAACAATGTTCAATCTGTAATAAAGTAAAAAAATTACTTGGAGAAAAAGATATAATTGAAGCTATGGAAGAATTAGGAAAAAATTATAGTTCTGAAGTTGCTGTAGTATCTTCAGAAACAAGAGAAGGTACACAATTTCTTGCTTTAGGTGGTGTAGGAGCTCTACTACGTTATGCAATAGAGGTGTAATAAATGTTTGATGTACATTGCCATTTAGAATATATTGAAAACCCTGAACAAGTTATTGAAGAAGCAAAAAAACATGATTGTCGCTTCTGTTCAGCAGTTTCTGATCTAAAAGATGTGAGAAAAGTTCTAAAACTTGGAGAAAGTAATGAACACGTATTTATTGCATTAGGATTACATCCTGAACGCGCATTAAAATATGAAAACTTACAATTAGATGATTATGAAAAAATAATTCGTGAAAACGCTCACAGAATTGTTGCTATTGGAGAAATAGGTTTAGATTATTCATGGGTTAAAGATAGCGCAAAGCGCGATAGAACAAAAGAAATATTCATTCGTTTCTTAAAAATAGCTAAAGACCTTAACAAACCCATAGTCATTCATTGTAGAGACGCTTTTGACGATTGCTTAGAAATACTAAAACAGGAACTAAAAGACTCAGACATTAATGTAATAATCCATTTTTTCTCAGGTAATAAGCAGGACTTGAAAGAATGTTTAGAACGAAAATATTATATTTCATATAATACTATAGCTGTAAAAAGCAAATCTTTCAGAAAACTTATTAAGAAAACTCCTATTGATAAATTATTATTAGAAACTGATGCACCTTGGTGTGATCCATTAAAAGAAAAAAACGATGGAAAACTAACAAATGTTCCGTGGAATATTACAAAAACAGCAGAATTAGTTGCGAGAATGAAAGATATGACACTTGAAGAAGTTTTACAAAAAACAGAAGTAAATGCTAAACAAGCATACAACTTAAAGTCCTAAAAGCCCTGCAAAGAATTCAACAATACCATCAAATATTCCACCTGACGCTGGTGGAGGAATTAAATTTTCAACCCAAAATACGCCAAGCCTTTGATCTTCTTCAGTAGATACCATATCAAGGTCACCATCATTATCAATATCAACTAATTGTACTTCATCGTGTTTTGTACCACCTCTATCATAAATTAAATTAAATTTCCATACTGGTTCTGTAATTCCAGCATCTGGCTGTCTTAACCAATAAGCAACTTTACCATCTTTACCTCCATTATTATGGGTAACAACTATTACATCATTATCTCCATCCAAATCAATATCTCCAATATCAACAGCTTTTGAACTATCACCTTCATACGCAGTATCTCTAAATCCAATAGTATACTTAGCCCATGGCACATTCTTTGGATCTGATGGTCCCTTAAACCATGTTATAGCACTATCAATATCTGTACAACTATCAGCAGCAATAGCATCTTTAATTCCATCACCATCAAAATCTTTGTACATCATCCATCGCATTTTATCTTTATCAGGACAAGCATTAGTACCAACATGATGAGGTGTCCAATGTTCTATAACACCTTCATTAACTTGATTTTCAAACCATACAACACCTTCAGCTCTATCAGAAATAAGCACATCATTATCGCCATCACCATCAACATCTTCAGATAGCACACTCATAAGACCACTGCCACCCACAGTATCTGTCAAAAGATGAAATTTCCAATCATTTACACTTTTTGGATTAGCTGGTGCTTCAACCCAATAAATATTCCTCATTCCACCACCAGAAACAATATCAGGTCCATTCAAACCATCTATATCAACTCCCACTAAAGATTTCCAATTTTTACCAACAGAATCACCTGTAGCAGTATGTCGAGGAGTTATTGTATACTGAGTCCAAGAATTTCCTTCTAAATCATCAGCCCAATATAATAATATATTGCCCGGATGCTGAACAACAATAATTTCATGTTTTCCGACGCCATCTAAATTAACAAAATGAGTATCTTCTACAGGACCACAATTATTCGGACAAACAAGATTTATATCCCAATTACCTCCACTTGTACCAGGATTAATATATAATACTACTTTCTTGCCTTCCCATGGGACTGCTATATCCATAAAGCCATCCTCATTAAAGTCAAATAATTCAGTTCCATCGGCAGTATTAGCATCACATTCTATACATTGATATTCCCAATTCACAACACCAGGTTCAGATATTGTTGTTGTTGCAACACTTGGCGGTACAATTACTTCAGTAGTTGGTGTTTCAGCTAAAATAGTACTTGTCGAATCAGCTAGAATAGTGCTTGTTGTAGTACTTGTTGTAGTACTTGTTGTAGTACTTGTTGTGGTATCGGATAAATAACAATAGGTTTGATCTGTAGTATACCAATTACCATCTGAACATTGAACAGAATAAGCTGGAATTTGCATTTCATGATAATTAACATCCCATCTCTCATTATCTCCACCATATATGAACTTATAAGCAGTAACTTGAGCATCCCATAATAATTTATCTAAATAATCATGATTACCTTCAGCACATTTACAGAATTTTTGAAATTGTTTTGCTTCATTATTCAAAAAAGAATAATCTGCTTGCCAGCATACATTTTCAGTACAACTATCTATTGTAGTAGTTGCCACACTCGTAGTTGCTACACTTGTCACCACACTTGTCGCTACACTTGTTACTGATGCTCCTGGCACATCTTCAGTAACCAAAGAAATATCATCAACTAAAAGACTATATGTATCATCTTGATTATAATTTAATAACATCATAACTTTAACATATTTTGTACCTTTCCACCAGGTGTAACTTGAAATACCATAATCAGATTCTTCTGTAATTATTCTTGAATATTTTATCCATTGATGCGGGACAAGAACATTAGAAACTCCAGAATACATATAACTTGCTCCTGATTTATGCTCTCTAATTTTTGTACCTGCTGGATANNNAACACNAGTNAGGATGTTCTAATTGAACTTCCCAATAATCACCCATATCAGTCACACTTGAAATTCCTCCGCCTCTAGTCATTTTTTCATTTAGCATAGGCAAATCATTATAATTACCAGAATCATCAATATCAAATGCTATATAACCAAATCTAGGATATGCTTCCCAATTACTTCCATCAACAATCTTAACTATAGTATCTGTTGCTTTTACATCCTCATACAACACAGTTTCACTACCAGCATAAAAGAAAACTCTTTGTGGAGTAATTTGTCTTTTATTTTCATCAAAAGGAACAAAACCTAAATATAATCTACTTTGTATTGGCCCAGTAGATTTAAACCACCCAGAAAGTTCATATGGTTTATTTACATCGATGGTAATTAATTGTTTTGAAAAAACTGCTCTCCTATATCCAGTACCAGAATAAGAAAACTCACCAAAATGAGGATCTAACGAAATTCCATCATAATATTCCCAACCAATCATATCGCCTGTTTCCGCATCACCGTAAGTTAACAATTCAACAGGATTCGAAATTGCTTGCCCAGTCAAATAATTATCTAAACCAAAAAAATCAGAGATTGATGTAAAAAGATCAGATAAAGAAAACGCATACACCTGAGTAGAAGTAAATGATACAGCAACAATAAAAATTACCATAATTGGTATTATTTTATTCATAATAATTATATGAATTTCTATAATATAAAGAAATTTAAAACCACTTATCTTCCCAAGAATGCATTTCCTTATCTCCAATATGTACAACAGTATATTTTGTTTTTTTAGATTCCTGTAATTTATGTTTACTTCTTAAGAAAAATCCATAAACAATTCCTGCAATTAAACCAAATAAATGAGCACCATTAGCAATTCCTTGACTTCCACCTATCAACCCAGCTAAATCAATAAATGCATAAACAGCAACAGCTGCTATCATTGGCATTGGCGCACCAATTACCCATACCGTCATTTTAGGACGAAGAACTCCAAGAGTTCCCATAATACCCATTATTGCTCCACTTGCTCCCAAAACAGATGAATCAGCATAAAATATGAATGCTGAAACTCCTGCAATTAAACCAGCTATAACAAACAAAATTACAAATCGTTTATCACCAATCACATTATTAAGAATAGTTCCAAACAATGCAAGAGCAAATAAATTATAAAATAAATGAGTGTAATCAGCATGAATAAACATATGAGTTATTATTTCATAACCAGAAAACGAAGCAGGAATAAGTAACATAAATTCTGTAAATCCGCTTATAGTCATTTGTAAAAGAAATATAACAACTATTGCAGCAGCAAGGATAAGAGCAATAAATTTCATTTAATCACAATAAAATTAATACAAGAAAAAGTTAATAAAAGCTCATTCTTTGATTAATTTAGCATTTACAGTCCCATGTTGACCAGGACGAGAAGTAACAACAGCTTTTCCTTTATCAGTTTCAATTATAGCTCCTTTTGTAATTACATTTCTTCTAATATAATCCTTATTAGCTGAATTTTCAACAACACTAGTTATCTCAGCTTTCTCAGCTTTACCATTAACTATAACATTTGCCTGCTTTGTAGCAATAAGTATCTTTTTTAGACTACCACCACGCATTCTTTTGATTTTAACACGTCTAGTGTCTTCTACAGAAGTATGTAAAGTATCACGAGCTCTTTCATATTTTTTATGCTTCTTCTTTTTGCCCTTCAAAGCACCTGTTTTCTGTTTTTTTGATTGTAATTGCCATTTTGTTGACATTTTATTTCACCCTTTTTCTATTTCTAAGTATATCTCTAGTCTTCCATGCATTTTTCTTCATTTTAGAGCTTTTTCCAAAGCCACATGCAGCGCAATCGCTACTACGCTTGTTAAAGCTATGTCTACCACAACGTCTACATCTTATATGGGTTACTTTATTCTTTTTACCCATCGATGGAGTTCCTTTTGTCATCTTCAAAAACCTCTTTAATTAAAAGCAAATTTATTTACTTGAACCGTTCTTTTCAGCAGGAGAAACATAAAGAATATTGTCTCCTCTTACAAGCACAGTACCAAGTTTAACGTTTTCTCCTTCATCACTTTGCTCTGCTTCTTCAAGCCACATATTCAAATGCAGATCCATAGCTTGTAGAATACCAGATATTTCAGTTCCACGCTTTAACTGAATTAAAACGCGTTTCCCTTTTGCATCGTTTAAAACGTCTATTGGTCTATCACTAGGCATTAACACCAACCTCCTAAAATTTCAAAAACCTAAACTGTTGGTTTTAGATTACTTACTGTTTATGCACGACATCTTTTTAAAGGTTCTGCATAAGTGGGCCCGACGCGATTCGAACGCGCGACCGACGGATTAAGAGTCCGTTGCTCTACCAGACTGAGCTACAGGCCCGTTATCTATACTTCTATAATGATATGTTTAAAAACAGTCTTAAAATTGATTTAGAGTAAAAGTAATATTATACCAGCAGCAGCTAGTAATGCTAAAAATTGTAAAAATCCAAATTCANCAACAGATTCNGCAAATACTGACACAAGNCCNNTATCTGANGCAGNNCTANCANTATCACGTACTGTAATATAGTAACTTCCTGCTCNNTGNGCTCCATTTGACATCCANACATCNACNTNNTCATTANAATCTAATTNNTGGAACANCNACANNCATAGTAATCACCATTTGTGTTTCCAATCTTAAATTCTGGACCTAACGAAGCTGCTGGGTCATCAGGACTCATTAAAAATTCAAGCTTGAATGTTTTTGGGTCACTTAAAGGATTTATCAGAGTAACATCAAATAATTTATCAGGATTAGCTCCAAGAGCATATCTTTTTTCAGGTGGTTCCAATATAATTTTAGGAATACAATT
>NZEE01000056.1 GCA_002688965.1 archaeon
AAAGACGGTCTGAAAGATAAACCATCCTTTATATTCTAAAACCCCGAAATATAGATATGAAAACCGGTTACAAAATCATTATTGTACTAATAATCATAGTTTCTGTATCAGGTTTTATTTTCGCTAATTTTGTCGGAAGAATGTGGTTTTATCATCGACCACCAATCGATGGCCAAGCATGGTCAAGTGGGTGCGGAATGGTTAAATTAAGAGGATGTAGAGATTCATCTGACATGGAATTAATAATAAATGGATATGATTTTGATAACGATGGAATAGATGACACTACATTTGATGCATGTCAACGTGTATTAGGATTAACAGATATAGAAGAATGTTTTGATTATTGCTGTCAACCAATAACTACAATTCCTGATTTACCTAAAGATGATGGAAAAACATGGGTTGAAGTTGATCCTATTCAGTGTTTAGGAAATCCTTGGGAAATAGATTGGTTAGAATCCCATAACAACAACTATTCTGCATATCCAATAGATGTTGGCACATTACCAAATCTGGAAACAACAGAAGGGGAAATAATCAAAAATTATTATCAAAATCAAGGAATTAATATTTTTAATGTAATATCCAAATCAACATATGATACCGTATGTAAGGCATGTAGTTGTGCTAAAGGATATACTTTGTATCTTCTAATTTCCGAACTTGATATTAATAAAATGTTAGAATTTGGTTATAAAATCAATGCTGAGTAAAATATTATCAAACATGTTTCTTCATAGCTTCATCAGCAGCTTTTTTCATTCTTAGAATAAACTTATCTTTGGAAAAATAACCAGCACGACTTAAACAAGATCTTTTCATTTTAGCAGCTTTCTGGGGTGTCATGGATTTCACAGCTCCTATTAATTCATCAACTTTAGGTTTAATCAATAATCCTGTTTTTTCATGAAAAACAGTCTCAGCTGGCCCGCCTTCATTTGCAACAATACATGGTTTACCCATTGCCATACTTTCCATTGGTCCTAATCCTAAGTCTTCATTTATAGGCATTTGTATTGTACAAACACAATCATTCATTAATTGTATTAATTTTTCTTCAGGAACCCATCCCAAAACCGCAACATTATCATAGTTATCAGACATAGTTTGTATTTTCTCAAGCATGGGCCCAGATGATAGCACTACAAGTTTTTTGTCAGGCATTCTCTGAAATGCTTCAACAATCATATCCACTCGCTTCAAAGGATCTAAACGAGCAGTAGATAAATAAAATTCTTCTTTTTTAGCTATTTTGTTTTTCTTTCTATAATTATTGTACTTAGTCATATCCAAAAATGAATAAACCACATCTACATTCTCCATTAAAGAAGGTTCATAGTATTTTCCTAGTCTCTTCTTAACAGTTTCAGAATTAGCAACAATCTTATCAAATTGTCTCATATAGTATTGATCTCTAGGAAATACTTTTTTACGAAGCATATTCAATGCAACTCTTTGAATCATATTTGAATGTGAATCAAACCATTCTTTCAAATCATACAACCATCTAGGAGGAGTATGGCAATATAATAAATTAGGATGATGCTTTCCAGAAGCAGTTATACAATTAGTTCCAGAAAATATATACAAATCATATCCTTTTTCAGTTAAATCTAATTTTTCAAAAGCATCCATTATATCTAAAGTTTTTTTACCCTTGTTAGTACTAGCAGCATTTGGTATTATCTGTTGAACATTCAAACCTTCAGGAATTTTAAATTCTGGATGCACATAAGCAGTATAAACATCCGCCTTAAACGCCTTAGCAACTGTTAAAGCTAAAGCTTCNCCACCNCCTGATAAACCAGGNTTTTCAAAAAAGTCATGNAANAATGCAACTTTCATTTTAATCACGTAATACCTTTTTCAATATATTTACAATAGATAATGGAAGTAATTCTTCCATCTTTTCTACATCTTTCTTAGTAAATACTTTGAAAACTACAATTAATAAAACATACAAAACTAGTGCCATAACAGTCATAATTACAGCTTCTAAATACAAATTCTCCATATAAACAAACTGTTTAACTACTACAACAGCAATCAACATTATTATGCTAGATGCTATTATACCAAACACTTTACTTGCATAAAGTTTTACAGAAAATTCTCTACGCAAATACTTATACGCAAATAATGCTGTTACAAAATAAGCTACAAAAAGAGATATAGCAGCACCAATTCCACCCAAAACAGGAACTAATGTGAAAGTTAAAATTATTGTAATTATTGCCATTAACCATAATGATTTCATAGAATGATCAGTTCTTCCTATAGATTGCAAAGCTGTATTGAAAATGGAAAATAATGAATACATGAAAGCAGCTGCAAATAAAACTAATAACATAGGAGCTGCACCTACATAGTTTCCACCAAATAATAAAATAAATATATCTCCAGATACAACAGGAGCTAAAAATATAATTGGCAAAGTTATGAAAAAGATAGCTAATAAGATAAATCCTAAAGTTTTTTCTATAGTTTCTTTATCTCCTTTAGCCCATAATTCTGCAAAAAATGGGGCAACAACAGCAATTATTGCTGCAGCAAAGAATTGTAATAATTGTGAAGTAGGTAAAGCAGCTTGATAAAATCCTACACTTTCTAAATTAACAAAATAAGCTATGGCAATTGTTCCAAAATAAGAAGTAAATAAACCAGAAAAATTACCAATTAAAACAGGCCCGCTAAATCTTAACATTTTCCTACGAATATCGCCACGTATTTCTTTTGCAAAAGAAAAGTCTGCATGCAATTTTCTAATAAAGTAAAAAAACGGTATTGAAAATAAAAGTGAAACTCCTACAGCTCCAAATAAATAAGCATATGAAACTCCTTGAGCACCGTTTCCAATAAACAAGTAAGTTAGAATAAAAATAAATCCAACTCTTAACACATCAGTTATAGAATATAATTCTATTTTTCTTAATCCTTGAAAACTACTTTGAAAAATATGGAAATATATACTTGCTATTGTACTTAGAGCAATAGCTTTCAAAACAATACTAGCAGCTATTGTTCCAAAAACAGTTAAAGCAATCCAATCTGAAAGAAAAAATATACCTAACATAACAACAGAGGTAATTATCGTTTGTATTACTCCTATCATTAACAACATTGGTTTAACATGATTTTTTTTATCTTTTACACGAAAATGAGGAATATACTTTGTTATCATTGCATTCAGACCTAAATCTCTAAATCCTGCAAATATTCCAATAAATGCCATTACTCCATAGAATAAACCATAATCAGCAACTGTAAGGTTTCTCGCTATAAAAAGTCTAAGTAAATAACCAAGCAATGTACCAACAAGTATCATCACAAATACAATAGTAGATCCTTTAACAATTGATTTAACATGGTCCATAAAATCCCTCACTTGAACAGGCTTTTAACAAAAATCTTAACAGCTTTAGGTATATTCTTCTTCTTTATCATTTTCATATTAGCTATATAGTATAACTTTACCATATCTTTTGCACTATAAGAGTCTGTCTCAAATATTGCTTTCTCTTTAGCACCTATATGAAAGCCTTGTTTCCAGTCTCCAAGCATCTTAACTTCCTTATTATCCTTTACCCAATCCCATACAGGAGTACTAGGATAAGGAACAAGAATACCAAAAGATGCAGAATCTAGCCCTAATTCTTTAGCAAATTTAATTGACTTCTTATCTTTTTCATAAGTACTGCCAGGTAAACCAATAATAAAGAATCCTTCAACACGAATATCATGTTCCTTAATCATTTTAACTGCTTTTTCAACATCTGCTAGTTCCTCTCCTTTGTTAATACGTTTGAAAACATCCATATCACCTGACTCAACACCTAATGATATAGTGTGACACCCACTATTCTTCATTAAATGCAGTAATTCATCATCTAACTTATCAGCTCTTATACCATTTGGGCATGACCAACCCATATCAACATGTTTGTCAATCATTTTATTGCATATTTGCTTTGCTCTTTGAACTCCTAAAGTAAAATTATCATCTAAAACCTTGAATTCAGTTGAAGAATACTCATTTTTAGCATTTTCCAGTTCTTTAACAACTTGATCAGCTGAACGAGCTCTCCAAGCTTTTCCAATAACATTACCAACACTACAATATGAGCAATCATATGGGCATCCTCTAGAACTAACTAATGGATATGACGCTATTTCGCCTTCATTTTCAATAACAGTATCAAAATCAGTATAATCAGGAAATGCTATTTCATCAATCTTATTGTTCCATTCTCTCATTTTATTTTGTTTTACTTCACTATGCTTTCTGTAAATCAATCCTTTCACCCTTCCAGGCGTTCTTTTACCTGAAATAACATCCATTAACTCTATAACAGTTTGCTCTCCTTCACCTAAAACAGCATAATCAAAATTAGTATGCTCTTTCATGAAATTTAAGCCATCAATAGTAATATGAGGACCACCAGCAACTATTTTTCCACTAAAATTCAATTTTTTCAACACATTAGCTATTTTCAAACCATGTGATAATGTAAAAGACTTGAAAGAAATACCAACAACATCAACGTTTTTCACTAGTTTAGCTAAACGTTCAGTTTCATCACCATTCTTATTATTGAAATCTAGTACTTTCACAGAATGTCCCTTATCTTTCAGTGAAGACGCTATATAACCAAGTCCAGTATTAACTCCAGTTACAATGCCTTCTGGGTCAATTAGCAGTATTTTCATACTAAATCACATTAAATTAACATTTTAAAACCCTTATTGAAAACTAACAAATATGACTACAACTCAAAAGCCACTCAAAGTCGCATTATGTACTGAACTATTTTATCCTATATCTGGCGGCGTTGAGCGTAGGGTTTATGAAATGGCTGAACGAATGGGAAAATTCGGAGCAGACGTAACAGTATATTCAAGCACAAACCAGTATAAAGGCGTTTTGCAACGAAATAAAGTAAAAGCTGTGAGCGAATTAACTCTAGCAAATCCACCAAATAGAAGTCTTATCAAAAGCATAAAGTATTGGGTTGGTACTTTCCGTGCATTGATGCGCGCAGATTATGATGTTATAGATGCAAATGGGCATTTAGCAATATTACCATGTGCTTTAGCATCATTAATTAGAAGAAAGCCAATGGTTTCTACAATACATGACTTATACTTGAGTGAATGGAAAAGAATGTACAAAGGTAAAGCATATGTATTTGGTTTACTAATGGAAGTTCTTACAGGAATAGCAGCAAAACGTTCTAAACGTATACTAACTCTTAACACAACTCTTAAGAAAAAAATCAGTGATTCATTTAATATTGACAATAACAGAGTCCAAGTTCTAAGAAGTGGTATTGATGTTCCATGGATCAGAAAAATAACAAAAGGCCAGAGAAAAGTAAAGAACCGTGTCATATATGTAGGACGGTTAGTTCCTCAAAAATCAGTAAATGTTCTAATAGAAGCTTTTCGTGACGTAAAGAATGCTCACTTAGTTATTATTGGAGATGGTAGTGATAGAAAAGCATTAGAAAAACAAGCAAAAGAAACCAAAGCTAAGATAACTTTCATGGGATGGCTACCAAAATACGATGATGTTCTAAAAGAAATCAAAAAATCTGAATTATTAGTATTGCCATCTACTAGAGAATCATTTGGAATAGTACCAATGGAAGCAATGATATGTGAAACTCCAGTTATATCAACAAATACAGAAGGACCTCGTGATTACATTAATGGGCAGAACAGTAAAATCGTTCCAATAGGTGATAGTAAAGCAATTGCAGAAAATATCAATTCTTTATTCAAATACAGAACAAAACTCCAACAAATGAAAAAACAAGGAGTCAAAACAGCTGAAACATTTGATTGGGATAATATTGTCAAAAATATTGTTAAGGTTTACCAAGAAGTTGCTTAATCACTGAAAAGTGTATATTCTACGTGGCCCATCCTCTGTGTCATATATACCAACTCTATCTCCAGGAGATATAGGATGCGTTGCGCAACCAGTATTAACAACAGGAACACCTGAAAGCATTTCAATTTTACCATCTATATACTTATGTTTTATACGAGTACGCCGTACAGCATGAACACTTTTTCCAATATTTCTTTTCCAACCTGCTAAACCAATTCTAGATTCTTTTACCATAAATCTAATTAGAATAAATATATTTAAAATCGCCACTTCAACATCTTACACATCATTTTCAAGTTGTTCTTAATTTCTTTAGTAAATTTCAATTTACTTTCACCATGTATTCTAGTTGTCAAAGAAACAGGAACTTCTTTAATTGTCTTTTTCTTGAAAATAAGTTTACTCAACATTTCTGCAAAGATTGTAAATCCATCACTATCTAATTCAAGTTCTTTCAAATCATCAGTATTGTATAACTTGAATATTGGTGTGACAGCTTTTACCTTTTTACCAAGAACAATTCTATACATGAACGCAACTATACTTGTAAGCATTTTTCTATGAACAGGAACTTGAGTTGTTCCGCCTTTCATAAATGGAGAACCAAGTATAACATCTGCTTTTCCTAAAACATCCATCAAGATTGGAATGTCATTTGGATGAAAGGTTAAGTCTGAATCTAGCATAACAGTAAAATCACTATTAAGTTCTTTGATACCTGTTCTCAAAGCATATCCAATTCCACGATTAGGTAAGTAACTTATGATATCAACTCGCTTATCTTTTTTTGCAAGTTCATGCATAACATCTAAAGAATTATCAGTAGAACCATCATTAACTAAAGCTAATTCAGTAACAATAGAATATTTTTTCTCTAACATATCCATTACTGGAAGTACTTCTTTCTCAAATCTTTTCAAATTTTCCTGTTCATTATATGCAGGAACCAATAAAGTTAGTTTCATAATAACACCTAGTTTTCCTCAATTATATCCATGATTCGTTTACCTGTTGTACCATCACCTAATGGATTTATCCAATCACGTTTCTTTTGCAACATTTCTAATGAATGTTTCAAAATATTATCAGCATTAGTTCCAGCAATAACGTTTGCACCTACATCAACAGTTTCAGGCCTTTCTGTATTTTCACGCAAAGTTACACAAGGAACTTTCAATATACATCCTTCTTCTTGCAAACCACCAGAATCAGTAAGTATTAGTTTAGCTTTAGATTCCAGTTGCAAAAACTCCAAAAATCCCACTGGCTCAATCATTCGAATACCTTTAGGAACATCTAATGAAAATTGATTTATTTTTTTCTTTGTTCTAGGATGAAGCGAGTATATAGATTCAATACCAGTTTCTTGATAAAGTTTATTCAAACCATTTAATATTCCTTCTAACTTATGCTTGGTATCAACATTCTCTTGTCTATGAGCAGTAACTAAAAAATAGTCCCCATCAATTTTCAAATTATTAAAAACATCGACTTTCTTATTAGCAATCTCTAAGTTTTGCTGAACAGCATCAACAATAGTATTTCCAGTAACATGAATCTTACTAATATCAATTCCTTCTTTCAATGCATTATGTTTTGAATTTTCAGTAGGTGCAAACAAAAATGTAGACAAATGATCACTCAATACTCGATTAACTTCTTCAGGCATTGATCTATCATAACTTCTTAACCCAGCTTCAATATGCCCAACTTTCATTCCAAGTTTAATTCCACATAATGAACCAGATAAAACAGTAATAGTATCACCTTGAACTAAAACATGTTCTGGTTTCTCTTTAGACAAAACACGTTCTATCTTCAACATCATTCTACCAGTATGCTCACCTTGCTGCAACGGAGACTTAGATGTAACACCTAATGAATGCAAAGCATGTGGTAATTCTAACTCTTCAAAAAACAGTTTACTCATGTTATATGAAAAGTGCTGTCCACTATCAACAATAAAATAATCTAAATCTCTTTTCTCACATTCACGAATTACAGGACTCATCTTTATAATCTCAGGTCTAGTTCCAGCCAAAATTGCAATCTTACCTTTATTCAAACCCATAATTACACCAGCAAATCAATAAACACATTTTGATTATTATTGAAAAATTTATCATACATATCCAAAGCCTGCAGAGCAAACATACTGCACCAAGAATTTACATGATTCATTTTATTTCCATCTTCAAATCCAAAATAAAATCCACCTTTATGACTTCCCTCTTCTAAATGTTGCAAAGAAAGTAATCTATCTTTTAGTTTAGCCATTCTTTCAATTACATGATCATCAATCATACAACCATATTGTGTAACTAAAACACCTAAACGTAGCGTTTGTGCAAGCGTATCAACTCTTTCATTAATATTTGGTTTACTATCAACATACAAAGAAGGGACTCCACCTGTTTCCAGTTGCTGCATCAAAGTCCATTCAACTGCTTTTGCAGCAGCTTGCATATACATTTTATTATGAGTTTTCACACCAACATAAATCAATCCTTCAGCAGTATAACTATGAGGATGAACATGTGTTCCACCGGTATCTCTAAAACTAACAAATCTTCCATCTTCTTCTTGCATTTTCAAAGCAGCATCACAAACTGCAACAGCACTATCAAGATATTTTTTATCACCAGTAACTTCATGCAAGTCAATCATTCCCATTGCATTCTTACAATGATAACTTCCAGATTGAGAAGACCATTTCCCTAATGTATCATTCATCTTTCCAGTTTTTGCATCATAACTTGCAAAAAACATTCCATCAGGTCTCTGCATTGTTAATAAGAAATCAGCAATTTTCTTTGCATTATCAAGATAAGCTTCTATTTCAGTAACTTTATACAAGTTAATCAATCCAAACAAAACCATTCCAATATCAAATGAATATAATATTTCACTATCAAAAGAATACATTCCAGCTTCATGCGTATCTTCTAAATAATCTCTAGTTTTTACACCACCAGACTTATGCATTGCAACATTAATCAACCAATCAGCTGCAATCTTAGCTCTATCTAACAATATTTCTTCCTTAGTTTGCTTATACAAATACAATAATGTAGTTATACCATAACCAGTTATTTCCGAATAAATGTAAGGATATTTCTTCTCATCTAAATTATACCAAGAATTAAATCCACCATTAGTTCTAGTATCTAATGATATATTCTGTATTCCAGAATTTACCAACCAATCTTTAGCCATTAAAAATGATTTATTTTCCATTAGATCTCACCAAGTCAATTTTTTTCTTACATTTCAAACATGTGTTACTATCATCTAATCTTTGACCACATTCACAAACATATCCAATAACTTTTGCAGGATTACCAACCATCAGCGCATGTTCAGGAACATCTTTAGTAACAACTGAACCTGCACCAACCAAAGCATACTTTCCAATAATAACATCAGGCATTATCACAGTATTAGCTCCAATACTTGCACCTTTATGAACAGTCCATGAGATTCCTTCTAAATCTCTAATAACACCACTACGAGGATTCTTGTCATTTGCTAAACAAACATTAGGACCAATAAAAACATCGTCTTCAATTACAACTGGTCTGTAAATTGAAGATTTATTTTGTATAGAAACATTATTTCCTATCTCAACACCAGAGTCAATATATACTCCATTAGCTATGTTACAACCATTTCCAATAACAACGTTATCACGGATTTGAGAAAAGTGCCAAATTTTAGTATCTTCACCAATTTTAGCACTAGGATCTACTACCGCAGTATCTGAAATAAAGACTGACATATTCTTTACCTACTGACTTATTTCTGTTGTTTGACAAAGTTTATATTCTTTTCTAAACCCTCATCAATGCTGATTTTTGGCTCCCAACCAAACAATTCTTTGGCTTTTGAAGCATTGCAGCATAAACGATTAACTTCAGCTAAACGTTTATCAATATGAGTTATTTTAGAATCAGAACCAGTTATCTTAACAAGTTTCTCAGCAATATCATTTACAGAGACATCTACACCTGTTCCAAAGTTAATTGCTTTACCAACAGCATCTGGATGAGCACCCATTGTCAAAAATGCTCTAATCATGTCATCAACATATGTAAAATCTCTTGTTTGCTCACCTTTTCCATAAATTGTCAAATCTTTTCCTTCTAATGCAAGTTCAATAAACTTAGGAATCACATCATATGTATGTCGAGGGCCATAAGTATTGAAAGGACGAATTATTGCAACAGGAACTTCGTATGTTGTAAAATATGAAAAGCAATATCTATCAGCTGCAGCTTTTGAAGCAGCATATGGAGATGTAGGATGTAAAACAGTTTCTTCATTTATATCAGTTTCACAAGAACCATATATTTCACTTGATGAAGTACATACAACTCTCTTAACTGAAGGTGTTTGCATTGTTGCATGCAACATGTTTATAGTTCCAATCAAATTAGTTTGTAAAACTTCAATAGGATGGTCAAAAGAATTTGGAACATATGCATTTGCAGCTAAATGGAATATAATTTCTGGTTTATTTTTTTTAACAAGTTCAATTGAATCAGTACTTCCAATATCTCCTGCTATAACTTCTTCTAACTTATCCTTAACATGAGACAAATTCTTCAACTCAATCTTAGATGTTCCGCAAACTGAAGTACCTCTAACATAAATTGAAACTTTTGCACCTAATTCAAGCAAACGTTCAGTTAAATGAGAGCCCATAAAACCATCTGCTCCAGTAACTAGAACGCGTTTACCTTTGTAAGTATCAGCAAAAAGCTGGTCTAAATCATCCATGTATAGAACAAGTTTCGTATATTTTAAAGTCTTTAAATTTCACATAATAATCCAGTAACATGTCCATTAACTTCAATAAATTCGCTAGTTCTACAGTTTTTAGCAAATTCTCTGAACAATGCCTCATCACGTAAAGTATGAACAGCAATATACTTCACATTATTCTTCTCAACAAACTCCATATTCAGTTCAGGTCGCTTAGAAACCATTATTTTATCCTTAGGAGTTATCTGATACACTGTATCTTCCCATGCCCATACCTCATCATATGGCCATCCTTTCTCTTCAACACCTTCAGCAAGCTCATGAACTGTATGTGTTCCAATACCAATCCATGAATTAGTGCCAACAATAGCAAATAAGCTCATTGATATGAAACCAGCAACTAATATTAGAACAGATAGTTTTCTCAAGCTACCCTTAAAGAACAATAATCCTATACCTATTGACACTGCAAGCAAAACTACAGGAACAATAACCTCATAATAACCCATTAAGTCATTAACCCCAAAGAATGCAAGTACTGAAAAGATTATTACTGAACAAATTCCAAGATTTATCAAGTCTCTTTCTCTAATTTCCTTGTAAACATCATAAATCAACTTACCAACTAAGATAAACACCGCTGGTAAGACCATAGTAAAGTATCTTTGGACATCACCATGCACTGGTATCATAAATATTACAAGCAAAAACAATATCCACGTTGCAAGTAAGAGATAATTCTCATCTTTTTTAATAAAAATCAGTCCTAACAACCCAAGTACAGCTAAGAACGGAGTTAATTGCCACATTATAGCTGATAATGAAAATGCTTTGTTTTGCAACGTAGTTGTTAAGCTTGCATTAGCAGTTCCGCCTGCAGAATTCAATAAAACATCAAATGGTCCATTAAACCATCCCATATCTCCATAAGCCATAGCAATTGCAAATATGAGTAATAACACCAATATTGCAGAAAAGACAAAATAACCTAGTTCTACAAAATGTTTTTTCTTAATTAACTTTCTATTCTTAGTTAAGAAGTTTCTTTTACTTCTATCAAAGTATATTGAGTAAATTAATATTGGAACAATTATCAATACTCCTAATAATTTCGTAAATATACATAATCCAAAGAATAACATAGATATCAAAAGATATTGACGCGCTGCAAAGGCACTTCTATAGATATAACTCTTTTTCTTATACAAAACAAAGAAGAATATAGCTGCTAATGAAAATAATGGTAAGAAACTTCCATCAACATCAATTAATTGAGAACCATAAATATGATATCTCGATATTGCTAACAACAATGCAGCAATAATTCCTACATTTCTATTAAACAACGTCTTTCCAAGATAAAATGTAAGCAATATTGTAAGTATACCTGCAGCTATAGGAAACAATCTAACTAAAAACCCATCATTTGCAAGCGCTACAAAACCTGCGTAAGCTAATTTATCAAAAGGAGGGTGCGAATAATGAAGTATATTTAATCCAGCTGCATCTTGCCACAAAATAGGCTGTCCTGTCTCAAGCATATACTTGCCAGTTGTTATTCTACCTAACTCATCTGAAAAAAAATCAGGATGTTCATACAATCCAGAACCAAACATTCTCAGGAATATAGCAACTACAATAATGATCAATAACAAATGTTCTTTCTTTAATTTCATAAATCCACGCTCTTGAAATAATTATAGGTACCATGTAATGTTTTAATAACTTATATTTGAATTCTATTATTATGATTATAGTTAATCAGATAAAAAACCTATGGAAAGACCCATTTTTCAGAAAAGTCATCATAGCCTTCATAATAATCAAGATTTTCATCTTAGCAATGGGTTTTGTAGGTGATGTAGCGTTTCCATTAGACAACGAACATCAACGACCTGTAACTGAAAACGCATTTCTAAATCAATGGGCACAATATGATGGAGCAGGATATCTTGATGTAGCTATCAATGGATACAATAAAGAATTCAATAACACTGGAAATTACTCAGTATACCCATTATTTCCATTATTAATTTTATTACTGTCAGCAATTCCTTTTATCTCACCAGCATTAGCAGCATTCTTAATAGCAAACTTATTCTCACTAATCGCAATCATACTAGGTTATGTCCTAATCAGAGATGAACTAGGACAAAAGCAATCTTACAGAACAGCATTATTACTAATGTTGTTTCCAACAGCATATTTTTTCACAGCAATGTATGCTGAATCCATTTTCTTAGCACTTATCTTAGGAATGTTTATTGCAGCTAAGAAAGATAATTGGCTATTAGTCGGTGTTTTAGGATTTTTAACAAGTTTAACAAGAATTCAAGGAGTCATAATGTTCTTACCAATGCTCTACATGTATCTAAGAAGTAAACACTTTGAATTCGGAAAAATGAATCTATCAGTACTCAAACCAAGCATTATTCTTCTATTATTAATTCCATTAGGATTAGCAGCATTCTTAGGATATCATCATGTTGTAACAGGAGATGCTTTAATCCAATTAAATTATGGATTTGGAATATATGACAAAGGACTTAGCTTACCATGGACACCAATCATAGATTCTATTGAAAAAATGTTTTCAGGTGCATTTGATTCATTATTATACAATGGTGCAAATCTCTTAGCATTCCTAGGTCTTGCAGCAGTAACATACTTATCATACAAAAAACTAAAACCAGAATACACTATCTATTTACTATTCAGTATCTTATTCATCTTAATATCATCAAACCTACGAGGTATCGGACGTTACGCATTAACAATGTTCCCAATATTCATGATATTTGCAATGATGTATGATGAATCTAAATTAAAGAAATATGGTTTGATCATACTATATATTATATTCTTAATACTCATGACATTATTTGTCTTTAGACATGTTAATCAAGGAATATATCTAACATTCAATTACCTAATCTTCTAAAACTTCACTTAGAATTATCTTTTTAGAAAACGAACCTCTCTTTTCTTTCTTATCCTTACGAATCTTTTCCAAAACATCTTTTGGAATATTTTTAAAATCAGATAAAGCAAAAACAACTTCTAAAATATCAGCAAGTTCTTCTTCCTTACCACTTCCTAAATATTCATTAACCTCTTCAACAAGTTTTTCTTTAAGTTTTCTAGAATACTCTTCATCCAAAGCAGTATGCACAACAGGTACCTTATCATCGTTTTTAATTATTTCTGGTATCTTGTCACGCACAAGTTTATTGTACTTCATCAACTCAAGTCCACTTTATATAATTTAACTTCTCCACCAAAGTTCATTACTGGTGTAAATTTATCTAAACCATATCCATCATATAAGAACATCTTTGTAAACAAACTTTCCTGTAATTCAACAGGAATAAATATTACAGTTTGTTTATCAGGAGAAACCCATAATCGTCCTTTAACCTCAGCTTCAGGATTAGTAGAAATATAAGGACGTCCTTCTGGATCAAAAGCATAAATTGATTCCACATGTAAGAACGTATTTTGCTGAACAAAGAATGTTTCAAACTCACCAGCTCGGTCATAAATTAAGAAATATCTATCAGCATCAAGAACATATTTATAAGCTATTGTTTCTTCAGAAACTATCGGTGTTGCTTCTGATACTGGAAGAGTTGCGTATGTGTAAATAGTCCCTTTATTTACTGGATCCCAAGTAGAGAAATAAGACCACCACTGAGCTTTTGAAAGTAAATCAGAAGAAGCTATAAAATACATCGGATCTTCACACCCTTCGTAATTATAATTTTTTAATATATCAATAGCATGTTCTTCGTTTGATGTAAACAATACAGTAGCAATATCCTGTATTCGTGAACGTTCAATCACAGTACCATTTCCTAAATCAATCAAACGATTGGCACCTTGCGACGCGCCATCAAACACAACATTCCTATTTGCAATTCCAGTAATAAAATGTCCTGGATCCCAATATGTAGCTATAACAGAACAATTAGCTGTGTTTTCTTTTATCCAGTTCATACTAGTCCACCAATTAGGAGAAAGAACTGTTCCAGAAGCCATTGATATATAATTACTCTGGACAATTGGTTCATAGACTACCCAAATAGTGAACAAAGTCACTAAAAATATCAATCCATATCTATACATTAATTTCATAAAATCACCTATGCGAACAAACTCGGAACTCCTTTAATTACAAATATTGCTGCAAGTATCCATGCAATAAAATTAGGCACAGGTAGCTCCGCAAATATCAATACCACTGCTGCTATCAAATCAACAACACCATAAACTTTACATATCATACTTCCCATAAAATCACCTATTGCAACAATTTCTTATCTTGCCCAAGAGCAAGCCTCCATATTTTTGAAATTATAATTGATGCACCAATAATTACAGGTGGTGCAAGTATAATTGAAAATCGCATTGCAGCCATACTTGCAACCAAAGAACCAATGGTCCACAACAAAATCAAGACAATTGTATCAAGATGTTTTTTAGTCATAATATAAGATAATAACAAATACGGTATCGCAAACACAAATGTTAATACGAAAAATATAGGACCTATTCTCTGCGCAACAGAATTAATATCCCCACCAGATTGCAATTCAGCTACAGAAACATAAACATTTGGAAATTGTCTTCCTTCTTCAGATGTAAATGTAATCTCCTGTCCAAACAATCCTAACATACCAATAGGAGTCCCAAATACAGTATCAGGAACATAATTAAATCCAAAGAATATAGACATAACCAAAACAAATGTAAGGAAAACAATCGCAGTACTATAAATTACATGTTTCTTAGTTTTCCATACGTTTTTTATTCTATCCATTATACTTCCACGATTTAACACAAAAGCAATAACAATCAATAGGAAAACAAATGCCAATATTAAAAGTGGGATATGCCATGCGCCTGCCCAAGTATATGAATAAACAGACATCATCACACCAGCAACAACTGCCCAGATAACATTCTTCAATGTAAACGAGTCTCTCTTAATTCCTTTGTATGCAAACAAGAACAAAGCCATTGTTGCAAGGGTAAACAGCATTGCAACAGCATCAGTGTCTGGATCACCAGCCAAAGACCTTCCAGTTATTGTCGGAGCAAAAACTATCAAAAAAGCTGCAATAATACCTACTTTCTTATCATAAAGTAATTTTCCAATATAATATGCAGGTATGACCATCAGTGCTGCAAGTAAAGCAGGTAAATATATTAAAAATTCCCATAACTGGAACTCAGGAATAAACGCTTTCACCGCAAGATAACCATATGCTCCAATGTATTGGTAAGGATAAAGATGGGGCGTTAAAACAGCTCCTTCAGGAGCAAGTACTAGTGGATCAACCGCAGGCATTATTCCTCCATTATCTAAGATTAATTCCATCTGATGCATCAACGCATAAGAATCAATATTTCTAAGATAAGGCCATCTATAACTTCCATCAGGCATTACAAATCCGCTTAACCTCATATTGAAAGCCAATATAAATATCACAAGAAGTAAAATAGGAACCCAATATTTTTTCCCAAATTTCAAAAGAGTTTTTCCAAACCCTTTCAGTTTTTGAGTATCATATTTCTCTTCTTTTTCAGACATAGAATAATCAACAGCAACAACATCTTTTACAACAGATTGTTCAGCTATTTTTTGTCCTTCATCTTCCTTATGGTTATCATCATCCATAGCAAACACTTGTCAATCACATTTTAAAACATTTCATATCATCAAAAAAGCGTGTTTTTTATCATTCCTTTCACACCTTTTAGAGCAAGTCTGGTCTTTTTTGACTTAGAAAGGGAATTCCAAAGTTCCATTGGATTATCATAATTCACAATTTCTGTATCTTCAAAATCATCTACAACCATATCAAATACATTCTCAATATCTCTATTATTCATTCCATAGTATATCTTTCTAAAAGATAGTTGTTTCTTTATAGCCTTACCAATATCATGTTTCCACAGTTCCTCATACTCATGTAATCTAGAAAAATCACCAGTTTCAACTGCATCTTGTATAACTTTAGCTGCATGTTTAGCACATTTCATTGAAAACACAATACCACCAGCTGTTAATGGTTTAGTTTGAGAACCTGCATCACCTACTAACAAACATCTATCAGAATAGGTTTTTGAAAAACCAATAGGAATAGGAGAACTTACCATATCTGCATCAGTTATATCAAAATCTTCTTTAAGATTCTCAATACATTGTTTCTTATCAGATTTAGGGCCAAATATCACACCTAATTCTTTATTTTTAGGAACATACCAAGCAAAATAGTCTTTAGAATAATTTTTATTAAGAAAAACCTCAATACAATCGCTTTCAGTGATTTTCTTTTTAGACCTAAATAAAACCCCACTTACATTATCATTCCTTGGTAAGCCAGCTTGATTTCTAACAAATGAATTTGCTCCATCAGCACCAATAACCATTCTACACTTATAATCATTCTTATCAGTCCAAACATGGCAATGGTCAGAAAAAAAATCAATTTTCCATGCATTTTCTTTAGCAATAGAAATGCCAGAATGTAGATTATCTTCTAATAATTCTCTATTAACAAGATAAGCAAATGGTTTTTCAGATTTTAATTTTATAGATATTTTCTTTGAAGAAACAATCTTCATTATATCAATTTTAGAACGTATTAATTTCTTGCCAGCATTCTCACCAAGAACATCTTCCATTAAATCCAAGAATTCAGCAGAAACAATACCACTATCATCCTTAAACTGCCTATTTTTATCAATTAAAACAAAACTCACACCTTGTTTTCTAAGCATTTGACAAAGATATGAACCTGCAACACCAGCCCCAAGAACTACGACATCATACATACTATATACCCCATACTAATTTTTTTAACTGTAATTCGTTTTAAAAACATAAAGAATCAAGCATTAGAACAGTGTGAATATGTTCAATGATAAAGATAAAGCATGGAGAATATTGATGTTCTTACCTATAATTCTCTTAGTAATTTCAATAGGATTCTTGATGTATAATGTAAGTACAACTGGAGAATTCATTGAAAGAGACATAGAATTAAAGGGTGGAAAGCAAATAACAATTGAAATACAAACTTCTCTTACAAGTATTGAAATAAATGACATTCTAAATAATAAAGGATTTGAAGTAAATGCTCGTTTACTTAGTGGATTAAAAGATACTTTGTTAATTGAAACTGGCCTTGAAACAGATACAAATGAGTTACTAAAATCTTTAGAAGAAGACACAGAATTAAATACAATTGGCGAACCAAATATCCGAGAAGTGGGACCAAAATTAAGCGAACAGTTCTTTCAACAAACTCAAACAGCTATTATCGTTGCATTCATATTCATGGCAATCATCGTATTCATAATATTCCGTTCTGTCGTACCATCACTAGCTGTTATATTTGCAGCAGCAACAGACATCATAGTTACATTAGCAATAATGAGCTTCTTACACATTCCATTATCATTATCACTATTAGCAGGACTTCTTTTACTTATTGGTTATTCTATTGACACTGACATACTACTAACGTCAAGAGTATTGAAACATCATGAAGATAGTTTAAAGAAAAGAATAACATCTGCAGTAAAAACTGGATTAACAATGACAAGTACTACAATAGCAGCATTACTAGCACTATTTTTCTTATCAGGAAACATTACTCTACAAACAATTGCGGTTGTATTATTAATTGGTTTGATAGTTGACGTACCAACAACATGGTTAACTAATGTAGGCATATTAAGAATTCACATGCTTCGAAAGCATGGAAGTGATGAAGAATGAGATTATTAAAAAACCCAAGAATATGGATATGGATATTTTTTGTAGTCGTATCTATAATCATAATAGGACCAAATCTTAACCCAGATGGATATAAAATAAATCATATTGAAAAATCCATAGGTGTTGAAGGAATTGAAAAACTACATGTAGATGATATAATTCTATCAATAAATGATAATAAAAATATTCAAGAGGCAATATTAGAAAAATATTCTGGAATAATAAATGTTGACACAAATGACGGTATAATTCTACTAAGAGCAAACAACACAGAATTGGGAATTGGTGTTGAAAAAGTTTCAACAAGCAACATAAATCTTGGTTTAGATTTGAAAGGTGGAGTAAGAGCAGTAATAGAACCAATTATAAATGATTCTGAAGAAAACATCACAGTAGATTCAGAAGCCATGAATAGAATCATAACAACATTACAGACTAGAATAAATGTATTTGGTTTAAGAGAAGCAAACTTCAGACCAATGCTAGCAGGTGAAGATGCTTTTATTGAAGTAACCTTAGCAGGTGGAACAAGACAAGAACTTACAGATTTACTAGAAAAACAAGGAAAATTTGAAGCAAAGGTTCCTATAATATTAAGAGATGAACTTGTATTAGAACTAACTGAAACTCATATTATTCCAGTAGAAGGAAATAAAATTATAATTAATGGAGAGAAATATGGTAAAGGTGAAACATTTGAACTTGATGATATACCATTTACCATAGACGGTGTTTCAGTAGATGCTATAAACTTAACATCAATTGTTTTCACAGGAGAAGATATAAGTACAGTTTATCTTGATCCACAGCGATCAAGAATGCAACAAGTGTCAAATGGTTATGAATGGGCATTTAGTGTTTTACTATCTCCAAAAGGAGCAGATAAGTTTGCAATGATAACTAATAATCTTGATCAAACTGTAAATGGATATCTTAATGCTCCGTTAATGTTATACTTAGATGATAAAGAACTTGACAGACTAAATATAGTCAACTCACTAAAAGGACAAATAGTTCGTGAGCCTTCTATCACAGGAGGAGCAGATACATTAGAAGAAGCAGCTGAAGAACGTCTAAGATTACAATCAATACTAAAATCAGGTTCACTTCCAGTAGCAATTGAAATTGCGCAGTTAGATGTTATCTCACCAACATTAGGAGAAAGTTTCTTACAAAACGCGGCCTTTGCAGGACTAGGAGCAATACTCATCGTAGCACTTGTAACATTTATCAGATATAAGAGACCAAAATTAGTAATTCCTTTAGTCTTAACATCTCTAAGTGAACTTGTTATCATACTTGGAATGGCAACAATGATTGGTTGGACTGTTGACTTAGCAGCTATTGCAGGAATAATCGCAGCAGTTGGAACAGGAATAGATAGTATAATCATGATTACAGATGAGACTATACTAGGTAAGAGAGAAGAAATTTCTTTCACAGAAAGGATGAAGAGAGCCTTCTTCATAGTATTCGGAGCTGGTGGAACAACTATCGCAGCTATGTTGCCTTTAACTATTTTAGGATTCGGAATCCTAAGAGGATTTGCAATAGTAACAATGATTGGTGTACTAGCAGGTATTTTCATTACACGTCCAGCTTATGGAGAAATAATTAAATATCTCTATAAATAAACCAAAAACGGATGGTTATTATGAAAATGAAATTATTTTTTATTTTACTATTAGCTATAATTGTTTTAGTAAGTGGTTGCGCCAATTTAGTTGTGACACCGACTTTCAATGAGGAGATAGATTTTACAATCAAAAAAACCTTCACAAACGACTTTGACGGAATACATTTATATCTTGGTGTATCAACAAAGCAAAGTTTCTCGTGCTCTAATTACGGTATTACACATAACATAAATTCTAAAAATAACACAATAAAAATTGTCCTTGGGGAAATTATAAAACCAAATATATGTTTAACTTCTTTTGGACCAGCAGGGTTTAGTGAGGAGTTGGATTTAAATGAAGGTACGTATGTTCTTGAATTTCACGCCAGCAACAAAATAGATAGATATTATTTAAAAAACTTCAATAAAAGTATAATAATTGAGCCTATAGAAAAAAGCTTTTCATACAATGATCAAACACAAATATCTTATGATATAGTAAAAAATTTATTATGGACTAAATGTTTTTATAATAGTGACTGGAAGTTCGATCCTAATGATGGTCATTGTGAAAAATTTTTTGATGAAATCGAAACAATAGCTCAACCTTATCTGATTGCTGAAGAAGGGAAAACACCAAGAAATCAATTTTACTTATATACTGGAGAAGACCAGACATTGATTGATTTAATGCAGAAACATAATCGTGAAGGTTTCTATATCAGAATATCTACATGGGAAGGCAAATCCTTCATTTGTCATTTAAACTGCCGCCCCTACGGAGTAGCCAATATGCCTGGTTCAAAAATTGAATACTTACCAGAGCCAATAACAAATGTTTCTGAATGTAATGACAGTATTTCATGTATTATGACAGTTGCATTCAATATAAAAAATGAAACCATATGTGATCAAATTCCTGAGACAAATCAAGGCCAATGTTTTGGCCAAGTTGGTATAGCAAAGCTCAATGAGAGTTTATGTGAGAAGACTGACAACTGCTTTACATGCCAAGAAGACTGTTATTCATATATATCAATTAAAAAAAGTAATCCTGATCTTTGTGAAGAACTGACAAGCATATATAAAGATAGATGTTATATTTCCTATGCAAAAGCAAAAAGTGATATATCGTTTTGTGATAAAGTTATAGAAGGAGCCAGAATAAAGCAGTGTTTAGACAATTTTAAATCTCTATAAATAAACCAAGAATAATTTCTATCTATGTTACCATGGATAATTGTTGTGATATTCATAATATTTTATTGGAAATGTGTTTACTATCCACATCACGAATCAGACGCTGTTCCAATATCATTATTCTTATTAGGACTATTTTTAGGATCAATTGGTTTGTTTTACTTTTTAGCAGGACAAATAACAACACCAATACTTATGACAAATGTCATACCAGTATTCACAGTATTTGTTTTATTCATGGCTGCCGCATACTCATTAATCTACATTGGATACAAAAACAAACAAAATCATATCAACAGACATATTGATGTTTTTCTATCAGTAATGAAAAAATTAAAATTATGGTCAATAGTTCCTTTATTAATTGCAATATCATTTCCTTTAGTTTTATTCATTGTAATGGGAACTTTCATACTTTTTGGTTCAGACCACATCTATATTTGGGGATTAGTATTCATAGGTTGGATAGCTAGCGATATTCGTCTAATAAATTACATAGAAAAAATTAAGACAAAATAATTTCTAAGGAATTAAATGAGCAACTGCTCCCCAATTTCTTGCCGCCCTAACATCAGTTGATTCTGTAATCGGAGTAGAATCAATTTCTTGTTTAGTATATCCTTGATCTAATAAATCTTGAACAGAATGTGGTCGTTGTCTCGCTAATCTTAAATCAAACATTCTTCTAACCTGGTCAGGTATATTTGTAGAAACCGGACTACTGAAAAGATCATCAATAGTTACATACACAAGAGTCATATTAATCACTCCTTCTTTAATTCCATGATTGCCTTAGCCAAGTCATTATTAACTTTTTTCAAAGCAGCCTCAACAGATTCTTTATCTTTACCAGTCTGCTCCATAATCATTTTCACATCTTCTTTGTTAACAGCTTCAGGTTTAGCTTTCTCAGAACCAGATTTAGCTTTTTCTTCTATGTTCCCAGTAATTTGGAAAACATCTCTACCTTGCATTTTAACTATAGAAATATCAGGCTCAGTAATTACAATATCATGAGTTTCTCCTTTAATTATAACTTCAGTAGCAGGTAATTGACGCATATCTATGTTTAATTTCTTAAGCATCTTTTCCATTTTCGCAGGATTCATTCCTGATAATCCACCAAGTCCAATCATAGTTAATCACTTCTTATAGCAATCTATTTTATGACATCTTTTTAAATAAATCATATGCTCGAAATATTATTATTTCTCATATTAGGATGTATATTAGGTATAATAACTGGCATGATTCCTGGAATTCATCCAAACACTATAGTTCTAACAATACCAATTATAATATCTGCATTTCCATATATCAACATCTATCCCATGATAACTCTAATCATATCAATGTCAGTAACCAATTCAATAACAGACTTCATACCTTCAATACTTCTAGGTGCTCCAGATCCAAGTACATCACTATCAGTCTTGCCAGGACACCAACTTCTCATGCAAGGTGAAGCATACAAAGCAATCAAATTAACAGTTTTAGGAGGACTTATCTCAGTTATTGTAATAACAATCACATCTCCTTTATTTGTAGCAACTCTTCCGATAATTTACGCGACAATCAAGCAATATATTGGATTTATTTTGATAGCTATCTTAGGTTTTATCATAATTTTCTCAAAAAAATACGTAAAAACAATATTTATCATATCCTTAGCAGGTTTACTTGGTATAATTTCAACACAAATCATGATTTTCCAAAATACCGCACTTTTTCCATTACTAACTGGATTATTTGCATTTCCAATGCTTATCACACAAATAAAACACCAAACCCATATTCCAGAACAAATAATTGACATATCTGAACATTTACTAAACAAAGAAAATATACTATCAGCTACTGTCGGCTCTTTAGCTGGCATGTTTTCTGGACTCTTACCAGGAGTAGGAGCAAGTCAAGCAGCAATAATAACAAGCCCAACAGCAGGATTAAGAAAAACTAAAGATAGTTTTCTAGTAAGAATAGGTGCAATCACCACATCTAACATAATTTTATCATTTTTAGCATTATGGCTTATTTCCAAACCAAGATCAGGTGCAGCAGTAGCAGTTCAGCAACTAATCTCAGGTATTATCAACTTTGGATTAACAGAATTTCTCTTTATTTTACCAATTATTCTCATATCAGCTGCAATTGCTGCAGTAACAACATTATTCTTAGCAAAATTACTAATCAGAAATATTAGCAAAATCAATTATGTTAAGCTCAGTCTAGCAGTACTCATTCTCCTAAACATCCTAATCTTAATACTAACAGGACCAATAGGATTCATCTTATCATGGACAGCGTGTATAATAGGAATTATTACCATCAAACTCAATGTACTAAGAACATCTCTAATAGCTGCTTTAATCATACCAACAGCTCTATTTTACCTAGGAATGCTCTAAAATAGCCAAAAAACGCTCTAAAAAGCGATAGTTTTATATATCTAAAAGTGTAATAAATAGCAGTTTTGGGGTGTATTCTAAATAGTGATATTAACAGCCAAAACAACAAAAGTATGGAGGATTTGAAATGTCAGACATGTTAATTGTTCGTAGTAAAGTTAAGGCACTTGTAAAAAAGAAAAAAATGGCTTTTGGTGCAGACGCAGCAACTGAATTAAGCGCTACAGTTGAAAAACTGATTGATAGAGCAGCTGAAAGAGCAAAAGCTAACCGAAGAAACACAGTTAAGGGCCGAGACATATAAATTTCTTTATTTAACTAAATTTGTTAAATTTTGCATTTTTCTTTTATTTTTCCTTCATTTTTATTCATTATTCATACATATGAACTATTCTTTCTTTGTTCATATTTGTTCACAACTTCATATTTTGTGTTCATATCAACATATTTTGTGAAATGAAGATAAAAAATGTGAAATGAAATAATTATGATATGAAATAGGAATTTCACGCCATTTCACAATATCATATGAATTCACAACCCCCCTATTTCCAGTGGAGAATCTAACCCCCTTGTTGCATTTGGACAGATTTCATATGGAACCAAGAGTTAATTCAAATGAACTTCATCTTAATTATTTTTTCTGAGAAGCAAAACCAACACTACCACCACATTCACACTTACCACTTAATGGCGGTCTATTATAACTCTTTGAACACTTTTCACAAGAAAATCCTTTAATTTCATTTACAGACACAGTTTTCTCTTTTTTTTCAGCAGACCCATGATTTACCTTAATATCATGCTTCATAACTCGCTGCTTTCCACTCATTATGTCAGCAATTGAAGCTTGCCTACCAAATCCTAGTAATTCATTCTTCTCAATACCCATTGAAGCAAGTATTCTTTCAACAGGAGGAAGTAATTGTCTATCAATATAGTAATCAGAGTCAATTTCAAGCCCATTTTCCTTAATATATTCCACACTCTCAGCTCTTTTTGATAACATCTCATTACCACGAGTAATAACATATCCAATTCTGTCTCCAACAACCACTGGTTCATCTGGTTTTCTCTGATTTAGTTTTTTTGCAAGCTCAATATGGGGTTGAACACCTTTGTAAGCACTTAATGCACGAGTCACACCTTTAACAACAACTAATTTCTCAATATCAACCTTGTTTTCTTTAACATCTATCACAATTTTCTTAATAAAATCAACAGATTTCTGTATATCACCTTGTTTCAAAATTATTTCTATTATTTCATTCAAAGCACCAGAAACTAGAGTACACCAATCTCTTCTAACAGTCTCAATTCCTTTCATTTCTATTTTATCTTTCCATTTCATCTTTCCACTTGAATAATCAGGAACAAATGACCATCCAGCATACCTTTTTTTAGTTAAAATCAAAAAAGTTCGGTAAATCTTCTCAAATTCAAGATCTAAAACACCAGGAAGATTATCAGTCACATATTTACTGATTTCATCACCCATTTTCTTAGCTTTATCCAAATCCTCTTCATCTGTAGCAACAAAAACAGAATCAGTATCACCATAACTCAAAGATAATCCATACTTATCTTTAATCAATTTCTCAGTTTTTATCAAATTACTTCTACCATGAGCAGTAACTCCCCCAGCAACAGCCATTACATACAAACGAGCTTTCAAATATCCTGTATATCCATAAAAAGAATTAAGTAAAATCTTCAAAGCACTCTGACGAGCATCTAAAATCGCTTTTTCATCATCAGTTTTAGCTTCCCTCATCATTTTCTTAACATTAGCACGAGCTTCTAACAATCCTTCAAGTATTCTTGGTATAATTCCCTTGTGAACCTTAGAATCAACAAAAACATCATCCAAAGGCGATGTATGCTTCTCATCGTCTTTAAGCTCAGGAGATTCTTCAGTAATCAAAGTGTCTGGCGATAGATTATACGTAATAATAAGCGAAGGATAAAGACTCTTAAAATCCAGTATCAAAGTACATCCTTTAGTATGTAAACCCTTATCAGGCTCAAGAACAGTAGCACCTTTCAACCCCTTTTTCTTTCTTTCCTGATTTCTTTTATTGATGATAGCATCATTTGGTTTAGTAGGAAGAACATACCCAGTATCTCTAAATTCATGTAAAATTCGTATTTCTATACGAGCGCTCTGCCCACCTAAACTATCTTGCAATAAAACTCCAGAAACCTTACTCAATTCAAAGAATTTATCCAATAATCGCTTCTTAAACAATAAATCAAGTGCAAGTTCAGAGTCCTTTGCACAATATCTTATCAATTTCTCTGTTCCTTTTACACTCTTCCAATGATCTTTGATATCCTTATGTTTTACATCAAGTTTATCATCACCAAGCATTATTTTAGCAACCGTTCCAAGATCATATCTTGGTAATCTAACATAAACATCTCTTCTAAGTAATTGAAATGGATCAACAACAACTCTACCAGATATAACACTCTCATTATTTGGTCCATAAGAACGCACATAACTAAAATCAGGAGTTTTACCAAGAGAACAAGGTAATTTATGTATTTTCAATCTTTCAAGAATAAAAGGTATATCAAAACCATTGATATTATAACCAGTTAGTATATCTGGATCATATTCCATAAGTATTCTCTGAAATTCTTCAAGCATTTCTTTTTCATCAGAAAAACATCTCAAACTAATATCTTTATCATCAAATTTAGTATGTTTTGCACAAACCACATGTTTCTTACTACCCCTAAATTCATGAGAAAACACACAAGATATCATTATTATTGGGTCAAATTTTCCATCAGCCATTCTATTTGATTCAGTTGATATACATTCCAAATCAAAAGACATATATTTCAAAGGAGCATTTTCTATTTTATCTAAAATTTTTATTTCACTCTCCTTTGCATCTGTCTCATATGTGTCGCAATTAGTAGTTTGAGTATAAATTTTATTTACATTCATAGAAACCCAATCCATACCATGAATATTATTATCAACTAAATAACGATATTTGAAAAGAACATCACTTTCATAAATTTCATCAATAAATTCTTCTTGGTCATATTTTTCACGTAACCCCCTTACATCCTTTGGAGAATAAGCAATAACTTTTACTATTTTAGTTTTCTTATTATGATAACCTATAGCAAGGAATTTATCAACTTCTTCCAAATCTTTTATTTGAGCGTCGTCGCCCATAACAGAAAATATTTTTTTAATGTCCCCTTTTACATAAAAATAAGGATCAAATCCAGTAACAAGAACACATGTAGCATTACCGTCTTCTTTTCTACCAAATAAACGGATAACTGGTTTATTCCCATTCATAAAATAATCTGCATTAATTAATTGGAACTCTATGTTACTCATAAGAACACCATTGTAATTTATCAGAAAATCATTTAAGGTTGTCAGGATAAATTTGCCCATATTCTCTATTATTAAGATTGATAAATGATGGTACAAATTCTGTTAAAAGAGAGCCAGAATTAAACATTGTGATACTCTTATAATTCTCAATAAAGGGTTTACCTGTATCAGCATAGAAAATTATGTCTGGTATATTAGAAATAATAAATTCTTTAAAAGGAACGCCCCTTTCCCCATTTTTATTCTCATAATCAATATATCTCTTTTTCAAAACTGTTAAATTAAATTTATCAATACAAAGCACATTTACCCCATTTATTTTTATCAAACACGGACTACTAAGCCCAGTAACATTTTCAGGTGTATATTTACGAGCAACTGATGGTGTACCATCATCAGAAGATGAAATAAATATTTGTTTATTTGGACATTTTTCAGAAATTATTTTCTCAAGTAAAGGAATATCACCTATTTTTCCACCAACAAAAATATAATCAATATTTGATTTAGACAACCAAGAAAATACTTTTTCCAAATCTTTTGTCGGAGCTTCATCTAATTTTAAATCAGATATATAACACATTCTCCCATATCCTTTCAAAGGCTCACGTAAAGGAACATCTGGATAAATTACTTTTTCACCAAAAATAATTTTATCTTTTATAACCCCACCAATACCAACAACATCATCTATATTTAATGCGTCTGCTTCATCTAAACTATTTTTATTAAATTTAATTTTAACACTTCCAGTAGCGTCTTCCATTTCTAAAATAATTCTATCTTCTTCTTTTTCTTTACCACGAACAATTCCTATGATATTAAAATCACCAAACGTAACAGAACTAGATAAATTCGAAATAGAAACAAACTCTTTAGTTTTAAACCGAGAAACAATTATATTTTTTATCATATCATATTTCTTATTATACATCTCAGTTAATTCACTTACCGAAATATTATCAGGAACCGATTCAATATTATTAATTATCTCTATTTTTTTACCTTTTTTGATATTTTCTGGCTCAATAACAAATCTAGTTTTATCATAAAAAACAGATTCAGGTTCATTAATTGAAAATTTATCATCAACTAGTTTTTGTAAAGATAAAGGAGAAAGTAAATGCCCCTGTCCTATAAAAAATTCTACAATTTCTTTTTCCATTTTACCACACCCAAATTAGGAAAACTGTTCTTTCAAGAGATCATTAACTTCAGTAAGAATTTTCCCTGAAATAGCAAGTGTAATTTTTCTACTACGACCATATCTTCCAGTAGAAACAACTTTTGCTGTTATTATACCAAGCATATCAAGCTCACTTATCAAATCACTAACTCTTCGCTGAGTAAGTTCTTTATATCCAGTGTCTCTACAAATTCTCCTATACTTATCATAAACATCACCAGTTGATACACCAACCATCTCGTGCTTACTTTTTTTAATTAAATTAATTATTCCAGCCAAAACAATTTGAGATTGTCTTGGTTGAGCACGAATAGTTTCTATTATCCTATCAGAATCAATTTTCTTCTCAGCATTATCAACGTGTTCTTCTATTATTATATCAGCACCACTTCTCTCCGCAATTTCACCAGAGACTCTTAATAAATTAAGTGCTCTTCGAGCATCACCATGCTCTTGTGCAGCTAAAGCAGCGCACTTACCAACAACAGCGTCAACAACAGATTCTTTGTTAAATGCAACACCAACACGCTCTTTCAAAATATCGCGGAGTTGTATTGCATCATATGGTTTAAATAATATTTCTTCTTCACCTAAAGATGACTTAACACGAGCATCTAAACTATCAGAAAACGATAAATCATTTGTTATTCCTATTACACTTACAGTTGAATTTTTCAATTCATTACCAATTCTTGTTAAATTATATAAAAATTCATCACCAACTTTCTTAACTAGAACATCTATTTCATCTAGAGCAATAACAATAATTTGTTTTTTCTCATCAATCTTATCAAAGAACTTTCTATATATCACATCAGTTGGTAATCCAGTATCAGGAACATCAACACCAAATTCTGATAACAAACGAGCAAATAATCTATATTCAGTATCAGCTACTCTCTTCATTTTACAATTCAAATATATTGTCTTTATTGATAATTTTTTTCCCTTCTGTTTCTTAATTATAGAAGGGTCAATTGAAGCCGCAACAAGTTGTTCTAAAACATATCTAGTACACATTGACTTTCCTGTTCCAGTTTTACCATAAACAAAAATATTATTAGGTTGAAACCCCTTCAAAGCAGGTATTAGAGAAGCAGTAAGATCCTTTATTTGTTTATCACGATGAATTATCTTATTAGGAATAAAATTTATTGATAAAACATCCTTATTTTTGAAAACTGTTTTCATTTCAAATTTAGAAAATATATTACTTCCATCCACTTCTGACCACCAATGAACCATTATTTCCCCTGGAACTATAAATACTTATCTCCAGTGGAAACTATGCTTACCCAAACATATGTTCCAGAACACAACACCCACCCCATGTTTGCAACTGGAACTACTATATAATCATATATATTGTATAACATTGTTATAAGAAGTATAGGTAACACTTTTCCACTTGAAATTAATTAAAAACGTTCCAAAAGAAATCAGAGGGTCACTCTTTAATTTGCCACTTTAATCCATAATGAATTAGACCACTACTATTATCTTGAAATAATCTTCTAAAAATATGAGAAACCTTTTTCCCAATTAAATCAATATTATTTTTTTCTATTTCATTAACATCTATATCAATAATTTGTCCACTTATTCTGACATTTCCATCAGTTTTAATTATAGCAACAATATATGGAACCTGTTCCTCAAACCCCTGAGGAGCATTATGAATTATTGTAAATGATTCTATTTCACCAATTCCAGAAAATTTGTGGGGTGTTATAGCACCTTTACGTCTGCACTCAGGACAAAGAGCCTTTGGTGGAAAATATAATCCATTACATGTAGTACATTTAGTACCAATCATATTATACCTACTTTCATTTAGTCGCCACATCAATGCAACTGAAGACATATGACTCATTTTATCACCTTATTTCTATTGAAAATATGAACAACTGCTGTAGCACCTGTTCCTCCAACATTATGTGTCATTGCATAATCTATTTTTTTAACTTGTCTTTCACCACAAGTACCACGCAATTGTTTAACAGCTTCAACTATTTGAGCGATTCCAGTAGCTCCAACTGGGTGTCCTTTAGCTTTCAAACCACCACTTGTGTTAACTGAAACAGTTGAATTTAATGAAATATTATCATCTTCAATAAATTTTCCACCTTTACCTTTTTCACAAAAACCAAGATCTTCTAATGAAATTAATCCATTTATTGAAAAACAATCATGAACTTCAACCATATCTATATCCTTAACACTAACATTAGCATGATCGTAAGCTTGTTTAGCAGCAGATTTAGTTGCAATTAACTCAGTAAGAGATTTTCTATCATGTAAAGCAAGAGAATCAGAAGCCTGTCCACTACCATGAACCCAAATTAATTTTTCATCTATATTTGGTATTTTATCTCTATTTTCTTTTACCCAATCTTCAGAAACAATTATTGCCGCTGCAGCACCATCACTAATCGGAGAACAATCCAATAAAGTCAAAGGATTAGCAACCATTGTTGAATTAATAACATCATCAACTTTTACTGCAAAAGGAAATTGCGCATTTTCATTATGGACAGCGTTTTTATGACTATTAACAGACATCATACCCATTTGTTCTCTAGTTGTACCATATTTTCTCATATGAGCACGAGCCATCATTGCATACAAACCAGCAAATGTTAAACCAACTGTAGATTCCCATTCCTGGTCACCAGCTCCCATTAACGCAGAGGTTACACTAGAATCCATTATATCAGTCATTTTTTCAGAACCAGCTGCAACAACAATATCATATTCTCCAGAAGCAACAGACAGCAAAGCTTTTCTAAAAGCTAATGAACCTGAAGCACATGCTCCTTCACATCTAGTAGATGGAATAGGAGTTAATCCAGCATGGTCGACAGCTAAAGCACCTAGATGTTCTTGCCCAATAAATTTACCAGAACTCATATTTCCAACAAACATAGCTTGTATTTTTCTTCCTTCAACACCAGCATCAGTCAAAGCGCGAACACCAGCTTCATTACTTAAATCACGAAGTGACTTAGTCCAATGTTCTCCAAATTTTGTTTGTCCAACACCTAAAACAGCTATATTTTTCATAAAATCACATTTTTAATTTTTTTCTAAGTTTAACATAAGTTCCGTAGTCAATGTTTTGTTTATTCAAAACATAATCTTCAGTTTTCTTTGCCTTATCTCTTCTTTCAACAATTTTATCAGTAACTGTAAATACAAACGAATCAGAACCAGCACCAGAACCATATGAAGTCATTAAAATTTTTTGTCCAGGTTGAGCAACATCTAATGTAGCAGCAAGACCAAGCGGGCTTGAACCAGAATAACAATTACCTATTTTTTCAACAACAAACCCAGGTTTCCATTGTTTTTCTTCAAACCCATATTTTTTGTAAAGTCTTGTTGGAAATTTACCATTAGGCATATGAAATATTACAAAATCAAAATCTTTCGTAGTTAATCCAGTTTTTTTCAAAATCATATCTGTGCTAGACTGAACATGTTTAAAATAAGCTGGCTCACCTGTAAAACGAGAACCATGTTTTGGATATTCTTCACCTTCTCTTCTCCAAAAATCAGGAGTATCAGAAGTAAACGAACATGTTTCATTAATAATTGCTAAGGGATATTTACCAATAATAAACGCAGCTCCACCAGCAGCAGCCGTATATTCAAGAGCATCACCAGGTCTTCCTTGTGAAGTATCAGCACCAATTGACATACCATATTCTATCATACCAGATTTCACAAGTCCCATACAACACTGCATTGCAGCAGTTCCAGCTTTACATGCAAATTCCATATCAGCAACCATTAATTCATTTCCAAGAGACAAAGCTTCAGAAACAATAGTTCCAGAAGGTTTAACAACATAAGGATGGCTTTCAGAACCAATGTAAAGAGCACCAATTAATTTAGGATCTATTCCAGCACGAAGTAAAGCATTTTTTCCAGCTTCTACAGAAATCGTAACAGTATCTTCATCAACATTTGGAACACTTTTTTCAGTTATTATAAGTGATTTCTTAATATTATCAGCTTCTTTATTCCAAACTTTTGATATTTCTTCCACTGCTATTCGTAGTCGTGGTATATATGATCCATAACCTACAATACCAATATCATCCATTTACATCAACTGTAGCAAAAGTTTGAAAGAAAAAACATTTAAGCTCCATATCACGACACTTCGTCAATTTTTTTCCTTAAATAGTGTCTAATTAAAGACATTCTGTGAAAAATCCATATAAATATCACAAATTCAAATAAGTATTTGGTGTATTTGATGGTATTAGAGTCTATTATAAATCCAAAAAAAGCCCGTGATAAGCCATGGGAACTGTTATTTGTTTCAATATTATATTCTTTTGTCGCAGTTGTCTTGGCAAGTACATTATTTCCTGAACAATCATCAGTATTAACAATAGCACTAATAACAATCTTATTCATACCATTTTTGAGAAAGCTTTTTAGTAGAGAAGAAAAGAAAGACGAGCTAATAGCAGAAAAAAAACTAAAACCATCTAATATTTTCTTAAGACATAAAGACGTTATTGTAAGCTATACCCTAATATTCCTTGGAGTAACAATAGCATTAACAGCAGTTTTCACTTTTCTACCACAATATGGGCAAGTTTTTGATTTACAAATCGCACAACCAACATTAAGTCAATATGCAACAGCAAGAGCAACTGGGTTTGCAGCAGATCCAACAAGTTTATTTGTAAGATATGTTATGAACAACAGTAGAGTTATGATTCTTTCTTTCATACTTTCAGCATTATTAGGAACAGGAGCTATTTTTGTTTTATCATGGAACGCATCAGTTATTTCTGTGTTTATTGGACTAAAATCAATAAATCCGTTAATAACATCTGGTTCAGGAGCCATGACAGCATTTGCAATGGGATTACCAGCAGGATTAATATCAATAGCATTGCATGGAATACCAGAAATACTTGCATATTTCCTTGCCGGAATAGCTGGCGCTATACTATCAGTAGGAATAATACGAGAAAAAATAGAAAGTATTGAATTTAGAGAAGTTTTCAAAGACGCATTAACCGTTATGGTATTAGCAGAGATTGTAATAATAGGTGCAGCTTTCTTAGAAGCAGTTTTCTAGAAAAACCGAAACAAAACTGTAGGTTTATATACCTAACGCCAAAGGTATCATTATGAAACATAAATTATTAACAATACCAACAATCTTAATCATTTTAGTAACTATTTTTATAAGCGGTTGTACAGTTGCTCAGGCAATGATGTTAGATGATAGTGAGGCAACATCTGAAGGTGTAAAAGCAGTTGTCAATTCAAACAATCAGTTTACATCAGATTTGTATTCTAAACTTTTAGAAACTGAGGAAGGAAATATATTTTTTTCACCTTACAGTATAACTTCAGCATTCGCAATGACATACGAAGGTGCTCGTGGCACAACAGCTGAAGAAATAAAACAAGTATTTTATTTTCCTGATGAAGAAATTGTATTAAGATCATCCTATGCAAGATTATTCAATTTAATAAACAAGCCGGATAAATCATACCAACTTAGTACAGCAAACGCATTATGGGCACAAGAAGATTATCCATTCTTAGAAGAATATCTCAGTATAATAGAAAATTATTATGGAGGAGAAACTACAAATCTAGATATTGAAGGTGATATAGAAGGATCACGACAAACAATTAATAAATGGGTTGAAGATCAAACATATAATAAAATTAAAGATCTGATACCAAAAGGCATTTTAAAACCTACTACACGTTTAGTTCTAACAAATGCAATTTATTTCAAAGGAACATGGTTGAATCAGTTTGATCCTAAAAATACCCGAGAAATGAATTTTTATGTTAGTGACACAGAAACAGTTACAGCAAATATGATGTATTTGGTCCCTAAAGAAAATAAATTCAACTATGCAGAAACAGATAATCTACAATTACTAGAACTTCCATATGAGGGAGAAGAAATATCAATGATGGTAATTCTTCCAAAAACCGGTAAGATGCCTTTAGTTGAATCTAATTTTACATCGGATAATTTAGAATTATGGAAAAACAGTATGACAGATCAAAAAGTTACCATATATCTACCTAAATTTAAATTTAAAACAAACTATTTTATGGTACCAACATTCAAAGATATGGGTATGGTATCAGCATTTAGAGCACCGCCTGCTGATTTTTCAGGATTAGATGGGACAAAAACTCTTAAAATACAAGAAATAATTCATCAAGCTTTTGTTGAAGTTAATGAAGAAGGTACAGAAGCAGCGGCAGCAACCGCGGTTGTCATAGGAAAAGAATCTGCTAGTATAAATCCAATTTTCAAAGCAGACAGACCATTCATATTCATAATACAGGAAAAATCAACTGGAGCAATATTATTTTTAGGAAAGGTTATGGATCCAACAGTTGAATAATTATTCTAAAGAACGTAACTTCTTCATAACTGATTTCAAATCCATATTTGTAGTTGCAATTCCAATTCCTTCTACCTTTGCAATACGTTGTGCAAGAACATCAACTTTTTTTATTCCATGTAAAATTACCATAGCAGGCTTCATGTTTGTTACCTTAATAGCAATCAAAGGAGATCTACCAGTACTCACATTTGTAAATACCAATACTCTTTCAGTAGATTTTCCATATATTTTTTTCAAATCATCTGGAGAAAGATTAACAATAGCTTTCAATGAATCAATAACAGTATAACCATTTGCAGATTTTTTTATAGGATTTATTACTCCTTCAGATTCAGTGGTTTTAATAATTTTGTTAATAGTTATTGGCTCAAGATACTCTTTAATATCAAGTATAGCTTGATTCACTGCTTCATCATTAAACGTTGAGAATTTTTTCAAAACATCTCCACCAAGTTCAATATCAATATCAACCATAGCACTAACAAGCTTATGAACCATTTTTATTCCAGGAGATTTTCTACGACCATTCTCATAATCAGAAACAACAGAAGGCATAACACCGATTTTTTTAGCAAGAACATTCTGAGCTATATGAAATATCTCCCTCCACTTCTTAATTGTTTTTCCAGGAGTATCTGAGAGAACAATTTCTCCAGCTATTTTCCTACTAAGCTCTTCTTTGTTAACATTAACATTTTCCATATCATACACCACATTTAGCATGCTTTTATAGACGTATATAATTACGACAATGTATAAATAGTTTTAATAATGAAAAATAACCTAAATTTCATTAATAGAAATCCCATGTTCTAACGCAAATTTTTTACCAATATTCCCTCTATTACCTATTACTGTTTCTAATTTTATGAAAACTGGTTCAAGACGACTACATTTCCAAGCAATATAACATTCTGCACCAGCAATATCTCGCCATTCTATTAATTCATCTAGTTGTTCTGGACTAACAGTAAACGCACTTTCCCTATTTTTACATTCTAACGCAATGACTTTAGACATTCCATCAATTTTCTTAACTGCAACCACATCTGGAGAAGCTAATCCAATTCTTCCAGAACGTGGAGCACGAAGAACCATAAAACCCATCTTACTTAATGTATGAACCATATTCCTTTCAAACCTATACCCCTTTGCATATGTCTTCATAAACAACCCTCTATTGATATCAGTATTGTATTGGCTGTGTTTTATATATATCGTACGAAATATTAATTTATGCGTAAAATAACAGAGACCTTTGCTGACAATTCATTTGAAGTTGAAACAAGCAACTTATTTGACACAACATTAAGCATAGGAGACTATGTAGAATCACTTAAACTCGGTAAGTTTAAGGTGATTGATCAATCCTTTAGAACAGATGGACCAAGTGATGTTGCAAAACTAATATTTACCATAAACAAGAGCTATGATAAAAGAACAAAATCAATGATTAGATTTTCCATTTTTGGTGATTATGATAAAATGAATAAACAAAAAGGAATTTTAGTAGTAAGACTAAAAGGAACCATTGAAACAGCAATGGCAGCATCCGAAGGCGTTGCTACTAATGCTTTAAATGACTTTTATATGAAAGACATCTACAAAATCCTAATACAAAGAACAAAAGATCATTATACAAAAGTTCTAAAACAGGTAAAAAAAGAGTTTTCCTAAAACGTTTTTAAAACATGGTTACAAAATTAGAGTTAAACCCCTCCAACCCTCAGCCATACGATTTTTGCCATCTGGCAGAACATGAAATATGGTGTTAGTGGCGGGGTATATTTTTTATTTCTAAAGGGTTTAAAAGCATTACAAAACACAAAATAAGTATTAACAAGGTTTAGAACATTACATTCAATATCGTTGTTCACAATCACTATGGTGGTTTTATGTTCATTGAAAATTTCGCAATTACAAAACAGTAATCGCATAAGTAAATGTTTTATTTCTTGGATTATGTAAAAAAGGTGATAAATATGGGAAAATTAGCACAAAATTATGCTAAGTATATGGTTTACGCAACAATGAAAGCAAGCGGAATAGTTGAAAAACCAGATGTAATAGGAGCAGTTTTCGGTCAAACCGAAGGATTGCTAGGTGATGATTTAGATTTACGTGAATTACAAAGAACAGGAAGATTAGGACGTATTGAAGTTATTATTAAGAAAACAAACGGAGAATCAGAAGCAGAAATAATTATTCCTTCATCTCTTGATGCAAGTGAAACATCATTAATAGCTTCTTCACTTGAGACCATTGATAAAGTTGGTCCATGTGAGGCAAAAATAACTGTAAATAAAGTTGAAGATGTGAGAAGCAACAAGAGACGATATGTTGTAGATAGAGCAAAAGAAATAATGCAAAACATGTCTACAAATGCGCCAGAAGGTTCGAAATTAGCAGACATGATTAAAGATGCTGTTCGTACTTGCGAAGTGGAAGATTACCATGGTTTAAGCTGTGGGCCTGACATTGAAGCATCTGATGAAATAGTTGTTGTGGAAGGAAGAGCTGATGTTATTAATTTGTTAAAGAGCGGTATTAGAAATGTTATAGCAATTGAAGGAAGTAAAATACCACAAGCTCTAATAGATTTAACAAAAGAAAAAACAACAACAGCTTTTGTTGACGGTGATCGTGGAGGAATTTTAGACCTTAAGAAACTGTTAACAGTTGCAAACATTGATTTTGTTGTAAGAGCTGAAGAAGGTTATGAAGTTGAAGATTTAACAAAAAAACAAATTCATAAAACATTAAGAGAAAAAATTTCAGTTGATTCTTTAGATATTAAAGAACTTAACACAGAAAGAAGTAATTTCCAAAAAAAAGAAGAAGTAAATAGTGTTGAAACTAGCACATACAAATCAAACGCGCCAAAATTAGATGATAATATTAAAAAAAAATTTAGCGAAATGCTTGAGAGTATAGTTGGTTCAAGAGCAGCTTTTCTTGTCGGAGATAGTAATGAAGTTATTGTAAAGATACCTCTTAGTGAACTTTCTGGAATGCTTACTGAATATCCTGAAACAAAAACAATTATAATTGATATCAAAGCAAACCAAGAATTAATTGATGTTGCAATACAGAAAAAAATTAAACAAATAATTGCATCTTCATGTGACGACCGATTAAAAATACCATCAGATATGTTGTTAGTAACTGCTAATGAGCTTTAAGATAATTTTCTAAATCCATTTTTAGTTATTACTACATCATCTTCTATACGTACGCCAAAGCGCTGCTTTCCACGACGTATATAGATTCCAGGCTCAACCGTAATAACCATACCTTCTTTCAATTTAGTATTTTTTCGTAAACGAGAACTATCATGAGGTTTAGTTCCAAGAGTGTGACCAAAACTATGTAGAACTTTGTAACCATTCTTCTTTAGAACATCTGAATAAATTTTTTGAACATCACCAGCTTTAACACCCGGGCGCAATACATCAAAAATAATTTGTTGAGTTGTTATGACCGTTTCCAAAACTTTACGTTCTTGAGAAGTCATTTTTCCAAAATGAAACATACGACTAATATCAGCACAATATCCATTAACTTTACATCCAACATCTAGAAGTAAAAATCCATGTTTAGTAATTTTAGTATTATTAGGTTTATGATGTAGAGTCGTCGCACTAGAACCAAAAGCAACTATAGGAGGGAACGAAGGTTTTACATTTCTTTTTTTCATTTCTTCTAAAAACGCATCCGCAACTTCTTTTTCAGTTGCTCCAGAATCAACCTGCTTCATAACCTTATCAATAATTTGCAAAGTGATCTTAGCAGCTTTCTGAATTTTTTTAATTTCACTAACAGTTTTAACTAATACCATAATAATATGTACTCATATCTAATAAAAAGTAAAAATAAAATCAATCACTGATCATTTCAGGTTTTTTTACTCTACCACATTTAATATAAACAGTATCGCCGCAAGAGCCACACTTAGCTGTAAGGAATTGCCCTATTCGACTACTTGTTTCCATTTCTTTACCACAGCACATAGGTATGTTTATATTTTGACATTCGTTTATCTCAGTTTTCTTACCTATATCAACTACTGGTATTTTTTCAATCTTTTTCATTTTTTCACCTTAGTTCTCATCCCATACAAAGACGTGGTAACCGCAACCATTGCACTTTACTTGTACAAACTCACCTTCTCGTTGCACCATTACCATATCTCTCCTACAACCGCCACATTTAGGCATGTACATTTCTACCACCTCGTTAGTTTTTTATTTCTAAAAACAAAAATATTCCAACGCGTTTTCTTGTTTAATTTTAAAATCAATTTTCACTAAAGTGGTTTTTTACCGGTCCTCTTCTGCCGTCAGAAGAATCATCCCAGCCTAAGCAGTGCCGCATGTGTTTGTCATTGTCTTAGGCATGGATTTAAGAATAATATTACTAAAGCAATAGCTAACAGAATTCACATGTTTCCATAATCGTCTGCTAGTCATTGTGCTCATATTCTCACTAACTTTAATTTAATTTGAGTATATAAAAAAACATACTATACTACACTACATACTTCAAAGGCAAGTATATTTAAGATATTCTTTCCACTTTTGTGGGATTTTATTAACAACGTCAATTTTAGAACAATTGATTTCATTTTGCAAGTTTACCTTTAGAAAGTAGAGGTGTAATGATTTCTTTACCTCTAGATTTTTTAATTACGTCAACATTAACACCTTTGTTTGTAATAAAGTCCCAATGGATTACTGAGTCACTCTTACCACCATACGAAGACGGATTATTTTTTCCAATAGCTACGTGAATCGTTCCACCAATCTTTTCATCAGTAAGTAAGTAACCAATTATCTGATCAATAACCGGATTAGTTCCAATACCAAGCTCAGCTGGATGTGTAGTTCGCAATACTTTAACAGTTTTTTTATCAATAGCAATAGCTTGTTTCAAAGTTTTATGTAAGATTGCATTACCTTGCTCAGCTTTAGTTTTCTGTAAATTCAATTTTCCTTTTTCAAATACAAGTTTAATTCCTTTGATAGGTTTGTTAGTAAAGTAATCTCTACGATAAGGAGAAACTAAAGTTCCTTCGGCATATGTTTCTATAGGTGTAGTAAAGGTTTCTCCATCCGGAAGGTTCTGCCAAACATCTCCTTCAACCAAATCTTGATCAGAAGCATAACCATCAGCAATCATAATTTTACGATTACCCATTTTCAAACGCAAGTCCGTTCCATACTCATCATGAATATGAACAAAGTCCGCACCCTTTAATTTCTTTTTCAAAATATTACCTTTCTTATTCAAAACCTTCCAGTCAACTAACATTCCTTTGATAATAATTCTCTCAAGAGTTTTGTAAGAACATCCAAGTTGCGAAGCAAGTTCTCTAGTAGGCCAGCCAACTATAACTCCTTTTATTTTTAATTTATCATATTTCTCGGACAAAGGTTTGTTAGCTTTAGATATAGCTCCCATGAGTTTATGAGGAATGTTTCCAGTAATCCGAGGATCTTTTGGACTTTCAATATAAATTCTATTATCAAGAACACTTGCACCATGCATTGCCATTTTTGAAGCACGTGCTAAATATTTTTGAGGAACTTCTTTGTAAATTCTTTTAACAAAATTATCTGAACTTGTTCTAAACCCAACTTCAACTCCTTGTTTAGCAGCAATCAAAGCCATCTCTTCCACAAGATCTTGTGTATGTGTTCCACCTCTAATAGCAAGAGTTTCTCCAACTTTCATATTCATTGCTTCTACAACTTTCTTAGCAATCTTTCTTTGTATACTTTTCGAAACCATACTATATCTTAAGAAATAGAATATATATATCAACGCTTCGCTGCGTTTACTCTTCGATTTTCTAGAATAGCTTCTTCAACCCAATGTGACATTTCTTCTGGAGTTTTAAATTCATCTAGTTCTGCGCCAGCAATATAAACATGGCAGTGTGGACAAAAATTAACACCATATGAGGGATCATCAAAATCCTTAACATGAACAGGTACTGTTCTTTTCACACAGTCAGTCCCACATGTTGAATGTTTGTATGGACCAAACACAATAGGAGCTACAATAATAGGAGTTACAATACCAGTTGACATAATATACAATACCACAACAATTTTTAAATCTAATTATCTTTCATTTTTTCTTGAACTTTCTCATAAACTTCAAAAGAACCAATATCATACCAATAATCTTCAAAAACAAATCCCTTTACATCCATTTCCTTATGCAACCATTGTAAAAAACATCCAGGAGAGTCAGTGTTACCGCCATCTTTAACATATTTTTTAATCACATCTAAGGTATTTGCAGGAAATATGTAGAATCCAACAGACATATGATTACTCTTCGGATCTTGAGGTTTTTCTTCAAATGAAATGATTTTATTGTTTTCATCAAGTTCAACACAACTCATTCTTTTCACGGTCTCAGTATCTGGTTCTTTGTAAACAGCTGTAAGAGGAGAATTTCCTTGTTCATATTTATCAACAAAAGCCTTCAAATCAAGTCCACTTAGATTATCTCCATTAATAACAAATATATCATCAGCAATTTTCAATGAATCTATTACAAAAACCATACCACCAACAGCACCCAGTTTTTCACCTTCAGACATAGTAGGTTCAGCAACAATAGTTATAGGAATTTTGTATTTTTCATTTAGTTCAGAAACATATTTTTCAAAATCTTCTGCAAATTTTTCATTTGTAGAAATAATTATTTCATCAATATTCTCTAATTTATCAAGCTTTTCTATAATAAAATCAATCATAGGTCTACCATTAATTGGAAGTAAACACTTAGCTTGATTCTCTGTCAAAGGTAACATACGTTTAGCATATCCACCAGCCAATACAACACATTTCATAAACAACCTAAGAAAAGCGATGTTTTTAAACAATTAATTAAGATGTTTTTCAAACATTGCAGTATGTTGAGCACCATATGATTGCAATTTACTTCGTTTTAACACAATCTTTTTCACATCTTCCTTACCAATTTCATAATCTTTATGTTCCAAAAGCCAGGTGTTAATAGACTCTGGTGGTTTTTTCTTGACACGAGCAATAGTTATATGAGCTTGAAAAGGCTTCTTTCTTTGCTCGCCAGTTATATCATCTATCTGCTTAGTAACAAGTCGAGGTATTCCACGACAAGCAACCCATATAGTTCTTACCTTGCCTTTATGCTTAAACACTCCAACATTCTTTAATTCAATTTCAAATCGACCAGAGTCAAGCGACTCAAGACCCTGTTTTATTTGCTCAGCCTTTTCATCACTAATTTCACCTAAGAATGCAAGAGTAACATGGTAATGACCTTTGACAATTTTCAATGATCCATCATTTATCTGCTCTAAACTATGAGTTAGTACGCGTATTTTATTTTTCAACATGTCATTGAGATCAATTGCAATAAAACATCTCATATCTATACTTTGCTTTGCTGGTATATATGATTAATTTACCATAAAATATCAAATGAATATGCGTGAAGTTTAGGTGAAACAACAAAAATACAATCTATATATACAACTTGATATAATATATCAAGTATGGAAGAATTTAGTTTAGATGCTAACCCTGATCCTTTATACGAAGTCAAGAAAATGCAATTACATGAAGAAATAGCAACTCTTTTTACAAAAAAACGTATCCAGATAATACAAACAATAACCAAGAAAAAACCCAAAACAGTTGGAGAATTAGCCAAAATACTTCAAAGAAACATATCTGCAGTGTACAGGGACTTGAAAGTACTGGAAAATCATGAGTTAATATATCTAGAAAAGCAGGGAAAAAGCGTCTGTCCTAAGTTGAAAAACAGCCATTTAGCAATAAACTTAATGCATTCTACTGAAGAAACCACTAAAGACACTGACCAAGAATCTGGTGATGAGGAGCTATCTGATTACATTGGATAACCATGAAAACTAACACTTTTTCGTGAGAGTTAATTTGCAGATTTTCATAAAAATATCAAAATATAGACGTTTTAGAGTGGTTACGCGCAAATTCAACAACCAATAGATATTTAAATACACGTGTCTAATTAATTAACATAAACAGTAGAATAACGCGTTAAAAGGTGATTAAATGGCAAAAAGAGGCAGAAAACCAGGGTTAGATCCAATTAAAGTAAAGGATATTCTAGAAGCATTAGCTTCAAATCCAGGTGGTTTGTGGTTGAGACAAATAGCAGTCCAAACTGGCCTTCATCCTAGCACAATAAGTAAATATATTGAAAAAGCCCTTAAACCAATGATAGAAGAGGAGAATTTGGGTGGAGAAGAGGAAAAAAAGCCAATATTGCGTGTAATTAGGCTTAAACCGTATGTAATTGAGCAGCTTAATCAAGGAAAGTCTGTGTCATCAATTTACAAGATAATGAAGGTTTTGGGCGAAAATCGCTAATTATTAATGTGAGACATTCTATAGTTCTTTCTAAATTTTCGAGCCTATAAAATAGTATTTTTACTTAAATGACTATTGGTTTTACCTGTAGTAGAATACTCACGAAAAAACACCGTTTTTACAGCAACCATCACACATATCTCACAATTACTTGCTTACTACTACTAAAACCTGTAGTAAGCAAGGATCCTTCATATGAACTTCATATGAAGTTCACGTGAACTTCACCTAAACTTCACGTATATTCACGTACCTTCACGCCAACTTCACATAAACTTCACAAACCTTCACATAACTTCACGTGAACTTCATATATCTTCACGTGAACTTCACGTGAATTCACGTGAAGTTCACATTTAGCGTAAATTGGGAAAAAACCATATGAAGCAATATGAAGTTGAAATGAAGTTTCCGTGAAGTTTAGCCCATAAAAACAACCCATAAATAGACAAAAAAACGAAATATATCTTTAAAAACATCAAAATCTAAACAGGTGTATGGATACGAGCCCGTCCGATGAGGGTAGTGTGGTCAGAAAAAAATCTTCTTCTGTAGAGAATATAACAAACAATGAACCGCAAGAGGATCAAGAAAACAGTGTTAGCAATAATAACGCTGTTATAAATGATATGAAGTTCACAGGTGAACAAGCAGGCCTACCTTCACAGCACCGTGAACCCTCACATGAAAAAAATGAAGCTTCACATGAAGGACATGAGTCAGAAGATATTCAAAAAAAACCCCATTCTGAACAAGAAAATGATACTAAACCTATAGACCAAAACCAACAAACAAATGAACAGAATATACCCTCACAAAACCCACCAGAAACCAACCAAAACCAGGATTTACCACAACCTGTTGCACAACCACAGCCAGTACAACAACCTACTCCCCAACCAAAGCAAATAGTCACACCAGCTGATGTGGAGGCATGGTTTGCAAGACATAATTGGGATGGAGACCCATTCATATTTGTAATTGATCCAGCACTGCTTGTTGGTTATGTTGAACAGACAAACCATTTACTAAGAACAATCCAAGAAAAGCACAAACTCTTCTTAGTTGTTGGGCCAACGGGTTCAGGAAAAACAACAATGCTAAAATGGGTAGGTAAAAATCTATCTAATAAATTCCTTCCAATATTCATAAGCAAACCACCATCAACAGTAAATGGATTTGTTGAAATTTTCAATGAGCAATTTCCAAAACCATGGTACAGAAGGGCTTTTGAGTCTCACATAAAAAATATATATCAAATACCAGAATTCCTTAAAGCAAAATCAAAAGGCAAACATATTGTATTGATGTGCGACGAAATACATGAAGCAAATCCTGATGTATTAGAATGGCTACGTGTGCTTACAGACAGTGTTGATAATATGTCCCTAATTGTAGCAGGACTGCCAGTGTTCAATGAAATAGTTAAAGAAAAATTAGAAACATTTCAAAAAAGAATCATATCTCATATTGAGCTAATATCCCTCACAAAAAACGAAACACACGAAATGATACAAAAGCGAGTGGAAAGTGTAGGAGGACAAGGACTTGGTCCATTCAATCAAGATGTGATAGAATATATTTTCAATCAAACTGGAGGATTTCCTAGAGAGGTTCTGAGAGTATCAGACGACTTGCTAAATTTAGCTATAAAACTCAATGTAGATACCCTCACAAAAGAAATGATTGATCAATATTATTCACCTTCTGGAACACCAGAATATCGTCCATTACCACCAGCACAAGAATCATCTGGACCAGAAGATGCAGGAGCACTTGACGAAGAACCAACAGAAGAGAGAACAGAACAATACCGTCCAATGTCTCTAAATATACTAGAAGACATGACACCACTTCAAATGAAGATATTGAATATTTTAGCTGAAAAAGAAACAACACCAGGAGAAATAGCAAACACATTTGATCTTGGAAAATACAAGAGCAGACAACACGCTGTACGTTCTGTAAACAATATACTTATACGATTAATGCAAGAGGATTTTGTAAGGAGAAATCGTCGAGGAAGGACCTTTACATACACACTTTCGCCAAGAATCAAAACACTATTGGTAAGAAGATAAGTATTTATATTTTAGATAGCAAACATAATTAAAAATATGGGATAAAAAAGGTGATTTATAATGTCAACACGAAGTAGAGCAAGAGACCTTGTAGGCAAGGTTGTTGTATCAGAAGAAACTGGAAGAAAATTCGGTATTGTCGGAGACATTAATTTTGTTTCTGAGAGTGGTGAATTGTTGAATTTGATATTGGCAGAGCCAACACAACATATTCAGCAACTTAGTCTTGAAAGAGACGAACACGATAGAATCGTAGTACCATTCTCAACCGTAAAGAGTGTCGGCGATTTTGTAATAATTTCTGAACAGGAAATAGCATAAAATATAATTAAACAAAACGCTTTTCCTGTTGCAGTATTTTTCCAATTAGATAAATCGAGCCTGTAATTATAATATCTCTATCATTTTCTAGAGCCTTTTCAACTGCATCTGTAGAATTTTCAAAGGTTTCTATAGTTATATCATTATCAATTTCTTTGACAATATCCCTCACATCAGAAATATCAGCTGGTTTAAAGTTAGATTTAGTTACATAAACACTATCTTTACTAGATATTACATCTTTCAGGATTTCTATCATTTCTACAATATTCTTATCTTTTGAAAACCCAATAATAATGGTATTATCACCACTAACATTATTTCTGACATAATCCACAAAACACAACATGCCTGCGGAATTATGAGCAGAGTCCATAATTACATTCTTACCATGCCAAGAACGGATATCAATCCTTCCAGGCCATTTGACATTTTCAAACCCAGCATGTATATATTTTTCATCAATTCCAAGTTTTCTAAGAATAAGTAATGCAACTGAAGCATTTTTTATCTGGTGTTTTCCAATTAAACCAACAGTAAAATTATTCTGAACATAATCTTCAATTTCTTTATCACTATGTATTAATTCACACCCAAGTTCAGAACAAAGTTCACGCAGGTATTCATTTACATCTTCATCAACTTCATCTACACCCGAAACAAGGGGGTTACCTTTTTTAACAATCCCAGCTTTCTCTTTTGATATTTCTAATTTACTATTACCAAGAATATGAGTATGATCAAGGTCTATATTTGTTATAGCAGCTATAACAGGATTAATTATATTTGTTGCATCATATCTACCACCAAGCCCAACCTCAACAACAACATATTCCGCATTTTGTTTACTAAAATACAAAAATGCAATAGCAGTTACAAATTCAAAAAACGTCAATTGTAAGCCATTTTCTTCCATTACTTTTCTAATTTCTTCAATCAAATAAACAGCTTCTTCATCTGTAATTTCTTTACCATTCATTTGAATACGTTCATTAAATCTCAAAAGATGTGGAGAAGTATATAATCCTGTCTCATATCCTGCCTCACGAAGCGATGAAGAAACCATAGAAGCAGTAGAACCCTTACCATTAGTTCCAGCAATATGTACAAATTTCAATTTATTTTGAGGATTATCAAATAACTCCATAATCTTTTCTATTCTATCAAGCTCAAGTCTACTTCCAAACCGTTCTAAGTTATATAACCAATCAAGTTCTTTTTTTAATTCAGACATAACTAATAGAAAACAACAATTCTTTAAAATCAGTAAAATGGAAACTCTTTACACAATGACAAAACCTGTTCTTTAACCTTTTGTTTAGTTTCAGAAGATTCATGATTCTTAAGAACTTCAACAAACCAATGACCTATTTTTTCCATTTCTTCCTCTTTCATACCTCTCGTTGTAAGTAGCGGAGTACCCAAACGAACACCAGATGGATTAAATGGACTTCCGGTTTCATATGGTATAGTATTAGCATTTGTTACAATGCCAGCATCTTCAAGAGCAACAGCAGCTGCTCGACCTTTAGCTTCTAACCCAAGAGGGCGTAAATCAATTAATAACAAATGGTTATCAGTCCCATTACTTACTAATTTCAACCCACTATCCATCATTACTTTTGCTAGAGCTTGAGCATTCTTCACAATCTGAGCAGCATAATCTTTAAACTCAGGTTCAAGAGCTTCTTCAAAACAAATAGCCTTTGAAGCTATAGTGTGTTCATGAGGACCACCCTGTATACCAGGAAAAACAGCTTTGTCAACTTGTTTAGCAAACTTTCCTTTAGATAATATTATTGCGCTACGAGGACCACGAAGTGTTTTGTGAGTAGTTGTAGTAACCACATCAGTAAAAGGAAACGGTGAAGGGTGTGCATCACCAACAATTAACCCAGCAATGTGAGAAATATCAGACATTGAATATGCTCCAACACTTTCAGCAATTTTATTAAATTTTCTAAAATCTATTAACCGAGGATATGCAGTATAACCACTAAGAATCATTTTAGGTTTTTCATTATCAGCTAGTTCAGCAACTTTATCCATATCAAGCATTTCAGTTTCTTTATCCAAACTATAATTAACAAAATTATATTTTTTCCCAGAAAAATTAACAGCATGCCCATGTGTAAGATGTCCACCTTGAGCAAGATTCATTGACATTACTTTATCATTTGGCTCAAGCATAGCATCATACGCCGCCATATTTGCCGGACTACCAGAGTTTGGTTGGACATTTGCATGCTCAGCATTGAAAAGTTTCTTAGCAAGCTCAATAGCCATTAGTTCAATTTTATCAACAAATTCTTGTCCTTGATAATATCTTTTCAAAGGATATCCTTCAGAATACTTATTATTAAGAACAGAACCACACGCATCTAAAACAGCTTTACTAGCTAAGTTCTCACTAGGAATCATTCCAAGAGTATCTAATTGTCTTTGTTTTTCTTTACCAATAATATCAAATATTTCACTCATTTGAATCAGCCCACATCCATCTAGAGCCAGGTATATTTTTGTATTTTCCACAAGTTTCTCTTTCGTGACATTGTTTTTGTGAAACACAAAACGCACCAGCATCTTTGAAAAGTATAGGAGCAGCTTCTTTGACAATTTCAAGCATCTTATCAGCTAACGCTCTTATTTCCCATTGTGCTCGAGTACAGCATCTATGCTCAAAGAAGTTGTATAATGAACGAGTATTCATAGTTACAATTATTTTTGTTTCAGCAGCATTTGGAAGTGTAAATCTAGCATCTTCATTTGCAATTCCAGCATCACTCAAGTCTTTGTAAGGAACAGATTTAATTAATTTTTCAAACATCTTTTTCTTTTCAGGATCTTTTGCAATTGACGGAGGAGTAATATAATCAAAATCATTTGCATTAACATATCTCTGACTCTGATGCGAATATGATGCAATTCGATGTCGTACTAACTGGTGAGTTAAAGCTCTAGAAACACCTTCAATACCAAATGTAAAACAAACATGCTCAGTAACAGAGAAATGACCAGCTTTTATTACATTACCAACCTGTTTCTCAATTTCTTCAGGTGTCATTGAGTCAACTTCATTCTGCAACTCATCAATATTAAGATTCTTATAGCAAAGTTTTGCAGCCATTGCTACAACTTTGTCAGGGTTAGGGGTATGAGCTAATAATTTAACATTCAAAGAAGTTTCCATAAAACCACTATCTTAATTTTCAACACCTTTCTCAGTGACATTGAATACTGCTTCACCGTCAGGAAGATAAGGCGAGTCTATTAACCGTGCTATTCGTTTTGTTTGCTTACTTTTTCTCAAATAGATACGGAACTTAGATGCATGTGCAACAATATGTCCACCAATAGCTGTTGTCGGATCGCCAAACATCATATCAGGACGAGACATAACTTGATTTGTTACCAATATAGCAACATTGTTTGTGTAACCAAGTTTCTGCAAAGTAGCCATATGTCTATTCAGTTTTTGCTGTCTTGGGTTTAATTTACCACGCCCAAGATAATCTGTTCTAAACAAACCAGTTAAGGAATCAACGATTACAAGTTTGATATTTTTTTCTTTAATAATATCTTTTGCTTTTTCAGCCAAAACAACTTGGTGATCTGAATTAAATGCTCTAGCAACAAAGATGTTTTTCAAAATTTTCTTAGAATCAAGTCCTTTAGCTTCTGCCATTTGTATAATTCTTTCAGGTCTAAATGTTCCTTCAGTATCTATGTAAATAGCTCTACCATTCAACCCACCATCTTTCTCAGGAAGCTGAACATTAACAGCTAATTGCATTCCTAATTGACTTTTTCCAGAACCAAATGCACCAAAAAATTCAGTAGTAGATTGTGTTTCAATTCCACCACCAAGTAAAACATCAAGATCTTTAGAACCAGTTGATATTTTTCCAACAAGTTTTCTTTTATTCATCAAATTCTCGCCAGTATTAAATCCCATATCAAGTTTATCACGAGCAGAATTGATTATTTTCTGAGCTGTTGCTTCTCCAATATCAGCAACTGATGATAACTCTCCAGATGAAGAAGCTGCAATATTTATCAGTTCACCATAACCTGCATTTTCAAGAGCTTCTGCACTCTTAGGACCAATACCAGGAAGTTCAAGTAAAACACTCTTTTCTTCTTCAACTTTTTTCTCTTTTACAACTTCCTTTTCTTCAATTTTCTTCTTAACATTCTTAGAATTATCCTTTTCTTCAACCATTCAAACCAACCCCAACGACTGCTTTCCCAAGCACATCTATTTCATCTAATACACTAACATTTTTAACATTACCAACCACCATTTCGTTCTTACCAAAGAATGAATTCAATCTAATATTACCTGAGAATATGAAATCTTCGCCAAGAGGGACGTTTTTCAAAAAAGCTTCAGCTCCTTCTTTCTCACAAATCTGATAAGCATCATCTGCACTCATACCAATGACATTTTGAAGGGCATTTGTGAACATTATTGCTCTGACATTAGCAGTTCCATCATCTAAAATACATGAAAGCTTCATCGCCATCTGAGGAACAGCGTTTTTATGAGTTTGACAATAGTCGCCTTTAACAGATTTTCCACATTTAGGACAGGCATAGAAAAACATATTTTTTATATCAAATACATGCATTATAGCTGCGCGGACAATAGCTTTATCACCTTCTTTTAGAGAAGAAATGTCATTTGAAGAATATTTCCTTTCAACTGCAGGTACTGCAACAGGTTTTTCTTTTTCAGGAGTATGGATAAACATTCCATGCTCACTAGCAATCATCTTTATAGCCCCATCTTCACTAATTCCTTTGGCTATCTTATTTTTTACAACACCCCAGAAGGATTTCTCACTCATACCAGTTTTCTTCAATATCTTCAGAACAAGCTCATCATTACTCATGCCAATAATTTACTAGGAATAGTTTAATCCTTATGTTTAACAACCATTCTAATATCTTCTTTCAAAACAGTCTTACGATTACTGTTTTCAGCAAGCTTTTCCGCCTTAACAAGCACTTCTTCGGCAAAGGTTTCCATCACTTTACCTAAATGTGTAGCAGCTTTGTCAGAAACACGCTTAGCACCAGCACTTTTTATCATCCTTTTCAGTGGTTGCTTTGTAAATGAAGACTTAGTAACTTCAGCCATATAGACACCATAGTTAATTGTAGTATACATCTAAGATAGTTTTTAAAGCAATTAAAACATTTCTAACAAAACTTATACAGAAAAAGTGATTTTATGGATAAAAAAATTATTTTAGCAATTGATAGGGACAACGATGTCGGAGAAAAGACAGGAATTAGAGGACCTATCATTGGGCAAGTAGCTAATCTAAAAGCAGCCAATGCTTTAGTTCTTGCAGACCCATCAGACACAGATGCAAATGCAATATTCGCAGCTTTGAAGCTAAAAAAAGAGCACCCATCTTATGAAATCGCAACTCTAACAGGACATAAGCAAATAGGTATCAAATCAGATGAAGTAATAGCACGGCAATTGGCAATAGTTGTTAAAAAAACCAAAGCAACAAAGGCAGTTATAGTTACAGACGGCGCTGAGGACGAATTCATAATGCCTATTCTCCAATCAAAGCTAGAAATCACTTCTGTACAGCGTGTAGTTGTCCAACAAAACGAAAGACTAGAAGGCGCATACTATATGGTAAAGAATTTCATAAACAATATCATAGATGACAAGAGATTAGCAAAAGTATTCTTAGGCTTACCAGCATTAGCATTTTTGATAATTGCAATGTTTGGTGCAGAAGGATGGCGTATTGTTATTGGTGCATTAGGATTATATTTATTTATCAAAGGATTCAAACTTGAGAAAACAATAGGAAAAGTGACAAAAAATTTATCAGAGTCTTTAGAAAAAGGTAGGATATCATTCTTCTTTTATGCAATAGGTATAGTATTCATATTCATATCCATAGCATTTGGGTACTACAATATCAGAAACATCGGAGCATTTGATTTACTAACAGGCAGTTTAGCATTTATCTATGGATCAATCTATGTATTTTTCATTGCAGGCCTAATGATATGGGCTGGTTCAGTATTGTTTGCATACTCTCAAGACAAAATGTCTGCGAGATTTGGAACAATACTTGCATTATTCTTTTCAATAATAATTGTAGCTCGTGCAGCAACAGAAGTATTGTTACAACCAGAGCTTGGCATTAATCCACTGGTAAGTACGATAATAATAGGTTTTGTGGCACTTTCAGCAGCTCTTTTAATTGAACATCTATCTTCTCCACCAAAAGTAAAATAATTGTGAGATAAAAACACCGTTAATTGTACAATAATATATATGTTTTAATATATATCTACTAAACGGTATTATATAAAATCTATATACCATCAATCGTTACTTTGGAATGAGAAAAATAACTAAAAAAATTATATATACCACCGGAAAACATTAACTAATTAGTAAGAGGGGATGAAAGGTCATGCCTGTTAAAGCAAACAATGATGCAGAAGAATTATTTTTTAGAAAAAAACCAATCAAACTACTTATAGCGCTAAGTAAAGTAGACGATGCTTCTTCATTTGTAAGCGTATTAGCAAAGAAAACCGATTGTACATACTCACACACAGTAAAAGTATTAGATCATTTCAAAGAACATGGCATTGTCGAGTTTGAAAAGAAAGGCAGAATCAAATACATCTCATTAACAGAAGATGGAAAGAAACTCGCAACGATATTACAAAGTGCAGAAAGACTTCTTCATAAGAAAAGATAAATATCATATAAATTTTTCGATTTCTTCAGCACATTTTTTCAAATAATCATCATCGTACTCTCCAGATACAAGAATATCAATGTCATCCCCTTTGAAAACCCCCAACTCTAGAACATCAAGGATAGCATAAGCATTTGCATTCATTTCTTTACCATCCCTAGCTCGTTTCACATGCAATTTTATCTCAATAGGGGGCTCTCTATGATCATATACCCCCGCATGTTCAACAAGTTCATTAACAGTTCGCAAGTGAAAATCTTTAGTCGCATTTCTTATCAGCCCATATGTGTTCATACAAAGTAAGAAACAACTAAAATTTAAAAATAAATTAAAAAACCCCATTCCTAAATGATTCTGAAAAAAAATAAGAGCAAAAACAGCGAAAATCCCATTTTTCCGCTAACTACTAACACCAATAGTAATTACAACCCCACACCATAAACTTATAAAATTCCCTGTACATAGACAATCATTGAGACATGCAGGTGTCAGAGCAACAATCGCAATACTAGTGGTTTAAGGAGTTGGCTATTGATAGATTCTGAAAATGATTTTGATTGAAAATTCAAAACAGAATTTGTTTTTAGCAAACTTTTCATAAGAAAACCCCATCATAGACACATGTTTTTGTTTCAAAACCCTTAGGGTAGAGTGATGAAATGAGTGATAAAAAAAGACCTTCAAAGGATCAATATTACCTAGACATTGCTAAAGAAGTATCATATCGTGCAACATGTCTTCGTAGAAGATATGGGGCAATCATTGTTAAGGACGATCAAATAATAAGTACTGGTTATGTTGGTGCTCCAAGAGGTTCACCAAACTGTATTGACATAGGAACTTGTCATAGACAGAAATTAAATGTTCCTAAAGGTCAGCGATATGAGTTATGTAGAAGTGTTCATGCAGAAATGAATGCAATAATTAATGCAGCTCGTGCTGGAGTGTCATTATTAGGCGGAACCCTATACCTTTATGGTGAAGATATTGAGAACAATTGTAAGCTTGTTGAAGCAGGTCCATGCGTTTTATGTAAGAGAGCTATAATTAATGCAGGTATAGAAAGAGTAGTGTTACAAATGCCAGGTCATATCAAGGAAATTAGTATTGATGACTGGATAAATGATGTTGATGCTGAAGTAACTTCAGATGTGAGCGATAAAGGTGATGAAAATGCCAAAGAAAAAGCTGAGTGACATAGTTTTGCACAGAATAAGCCCGCCAGACTTCCAAGATGAGGTAACTGTTGAAGATTTAGCAAAGGTTTTAGTGCGTCGTATAGGTCTTCAGCGCAAAAAGTCACGCGCAGACCATGCAAAACTGCTTCTAGAGCTTATGAAATTCAAAAAAGAGAAAACACCTATCACAATTGAGAAGATTTCTGACATCTTAGGCGTTTCTATATCACAAACTTACGAAGAAATTCGTAAATGGCGCTCATTAGGCATAATAGAGTTCACAAAAACTGATATGGGCTTTGATACAATCAAAGGATACATGCTTTCAGGCCCTACAGTAAATAGGCTTCTAGACCACGTAGAAAGCAGTTTAAAGGGCTTTTTACGTGAGACACGTAGAATAGCAAAAGATTTTGATGATAATTTCATGCTTAGCTTTGCAAGAGACGAGAAAGAGAACATACATGAGCTAAATGAAGAGCTAAAACAAGCCCAAAAAGAGATAGTAGACGGCGAAAACAAGGAAGAAGAGCTAGAAGATGAAGAATCTTCTGATGTGAGCGATACAGACGACCTAGAACAAGAGGAAAATGATGATTTAGACGAAGATCAAGAAGAAGAACCCGAAGAAAACAAGGAAAAGAAGCCTAAAAAGAGCCTTTTTGAAGAATTCGGCAAATCTTAATTATTCTGTTTTTTATGTGAGACTTTACCCCTACATATGGAAGCAAACATTTTTCTTTATTATTGTATAAAATATATAACGAATAACATATATACTAAAAGTAATAAGATAGTATATACTAAACGAAACATATAATAAAACAGACAAATAGTAAAGTATATAACATAAAATATATTTCCAACAATATTTTGACAGGAAGTCCCGGTCGTTTGTGAGAGTTAAACTGGATACCTATATTATAAGAACATAGATAAGCTTTCTATATAACACACATTGAATGAACTTAAACCGCTTCTACAATCTTTGCAAAAGAATCAGGATCTAACGCAGCGCCACCTACTAAACCACCATCAACATCTATCTGTGCTGTAAGCTCAGCAGCATTCTCAGGTTTCATACTACCGCCATATAGGATACGTACGCCACTAGCAATCTCAGCTCCGTATTTGTCTTTGATAAGAGAACGTATGTACGCGTGCACGCGTTGAGCTTGCTCAGGTGTAGCTGTTTGACCAGTACCAATAGCCCATATAGGTTCATAAGCAATTATCAATTTCTTCATATCATCTGCTGTTATATCAACAAGACATCGTTCAATTTGATTTTCTATTACATCTTTTGTTTTATCATCCTCTCTTTGTGTGAGAGTTTCACCAACACACACAACAGGAGTTAAATCATTCTTAAGAGCAGCTTTAATTTTTTGATTAACTGTTTTATTTAGTTCATTAAAATATTGTCTTCGTTCAGAATGGCCAAGTATAACATGAGTACATCCAATATCTTTCAACATTTGCCCAGATATTTCTCCAGTAAATGCTCCAGAATCTTCCCAATGCATATTTTCAGCACCAACCATTACAGAAGAATCCTTAAACATTTCTATCAAACTATGTAAGCATGTGTAAGGCCCACAAACAAGAACATCAGCATTACTATTTAGATTCTTAATATTTTTATTGAACTTATCTGCAAACTTAATAGATTCATCAATAGTCTTATTCATCTTCCAATTTCCCGCAATCATTATTCTTCTCTTAGCAGAGGTTTCATCTGTTTCAAATACACCTTCTAATGCAGCAATGCCAGGTAGATTTTTACCAGATATAAATTCCATGCTTGCCCCTCCGCCTGTACTTACATGAGTATAAACATCAACAAGTCCCATTTTTTTAATTGCAGCTAAAGTTTCTCCACCACCAATTACAGTAGTAGCTGTGCTATCTGATATCATTTTAGCAATAAACTCTGTACCTTTTGCAAAATTAGTATCTTCAGAAATACCTAAAGGACCATTCCAAAATATTAATTTAGCATCTTTCAATATTTCTTTAAAATTTTCAAGAGTTTCAGGTCCTATATCACACCCAGCTTTTTCATCATTATAAACAGAATCAACCGGTAAAATAATTTTTGTGTTACTAGCTTCAGCTTTTTCTAATATATTTTTAGCAATTCCCAATGACTCATTATCAACAATAGAATTCTGAACATCTTCTTCTTTAGCTTTCAAAAAAGTATAAGCCATTGCGCCACCAATTAAAATATAATCTGCAACACCAATTAAATTTTCAATCACAGGAATCTTATCAGTTATTTTTTTACCACCAAGAATTACAACAAACGGATGTTCTTTTGATTTTACTAATTTATTCATATATTCAATTTCTTTTTCTAAAAGTATTCCAGCATAAGAAGGAATATGTTTCATTATTTGATGAACACTTGCTTGTTTCCTATGTGAAACTGAGAAAGCATCATTAACATATAATTCTCCAAACGTAGCAAGAGATTTTGCAAAAGTATTATTATTTTCTATTTCAAACTTATCAAACCTAACATTTTCTAAAACTAATATATCAGCATTGTCCATTAATTTTATTTTTTCTTCAGCTTCTGATAAATTAGAAAACATTACATTTTTGTCAAGTAATTCAGAAAGTTTTTCACTTATGATTTTATTTGATAATTTAACTTTATCATTTTCATTTTCAGGGCGACCAATATGATTTAGTAAAATTACTTTTGCGCCATTATCAGTACAATGATTTATAGAATCAAGAGCAGCTTTTACACGTGTGTCATCAATAATTTTTCCATTTTCAATTGGAACATCCATCCCAACACGTATAATGATACACTTACCATCCAAATCTTCTTTATTCAAATCTTTAAGCAGTTTCATAACCACACCAGAAAATAATTACATCCCTTTCTCAGCAAGCAAATTTATTAAATCTAAAACACGGTTTGAATATCCCCATTCATTATCATACCAGCTTATAATTTTTACTAATTTTCCATCAATAACATTTGTAGACATTGAGTCAACTATAGATGAATATGGATTTCCATTATAATCTTTTGATACTAATGGCTCATCACTAATATCTAAAACACCTTTCATTGAACCTTCAGCAGCTTCTTTCAATTTTTGATTAACATCTTCTACTGTTGTGTCATTCTCAAGTTCGCAAACTAAATCAACTAAAGAAACATTTGGAGTTGGTACTCTCAAAGCCATTCCATCCATTTTACCATCTAAGGCAGGAACAACTTTTCCTAATGCTTTAGCAGCACCTGTAGTTGTAGGAATAATATTTTCAGCACCTGCTCTAGCTCTTCGTAAATCTTTGTGAGCAAGGTCGTGTATTTTCTGATCACTTGTGTAAGAATGAACAGTAGTCATTAATCCATGCTTTATTCCATAATTATCTAACAAAACTTTAGCTATTGGAGCTAAACAATTAGTTGTGCAAGAAGCATTTGAAATAACATCATGTTTTTCAGAATCATATGTATCGTCATTAACACCTAACACTAATGTAGCATCTACATCATCAGAAGGAGCAGAAACAATTACTTTCTTTGCACCAGCTGTAATATGTTTAGCTGCATCATCACGTGCTCTAAAAATTCCAGTTGATTCAACAACCACATCTACGTTTTCAGCACCCCATGGAATTTCTTCAGGATTAGATTTGTCAAAAACTTTTACTTCTTTTCCATCAATTATAAGCATTTTATTTCCTTCTTCTTCACAAACAGTAATATTTTTATCCAGAGTTCCCATCACAGTATCGTATTTCAATAAATGAGCTAATGTGCTGACAGGCATTGGTAAATCGTTTACAGCAACAATTTCTATGTCTTTAGGATTTTGAAGCCAAGATCTAAGAATGTTTCTACCAATTCTTCCAAACCCGTTTATTCCAACCTTCGTAGTCATACCAAAACATATAGCAGAAAAAGTTTTATATTAATAAGCTAGCGGTAAAAGGTACAATAATGGCGCATATAGGCTCAGATGAGGCAGGAAAGGGAGATTATTTCGGATATTTAGTTGTAGTAGCAGTTCGTGTAGACGAAGAATGTACTCAAAAATTAGAAAAACTGAATGTTCGTGATAGCAAGCGCATTGCAGATAATGTTGTGATAGCCTTATCTGAAAAAATAAAGAAAATATGCAAACACGATATTGTAAGGATATCTCCAACAAAGTACAATAAGATGTATAAAAAAACACCGAATCTAAATAAGATACTTGCATGGGCCCATGCCCGAGCAATTGAAAATGTTCTTTCAAAAGCTAAAGCAGATTACGCAATAATTGATAAATTTGGGTCAAAACATTACATAGAAGATGCATTAATGTCAAAATCAAAGGAAATACGTATTATTCAGAAACCACGTGCAGAAAGAGATATGGCAGTAGCAGCTGCATCTATACTTGCAAGAGCAACTTTTCTATTAACTCTCCAAGGATTAGGAAAAAAATACAATATAACATTACCAAAAGGCGCAACCCACGTAAAACCCGCAGCTGAAAAACTTGTAAAATTAAAAGGAGAGAAAATACTCGACAAACTAGTCAAAAAACATTTCAAAATAACTAAACAACTGAGAATTATTTCTTAGGACTTTCTTCAGGACCAGTTTGTACCATAGGGAATCTTATTGGCGGAGGTAGTCTTAAATCACCGCTAATAACAACTGCTTTTGTAAGAGATTGTCTGAATACAGCATTCATGATTTCCACAGCAATATTTCCATCAAGTTCTTTTTTATCTTTCCACATTGACACAATTTTATCAATATTATTATTATTGAAAAGAATTTTTCCTTTAAGTAAAATTTCTCCTACATTAGGATCATATTTAACAACAAATTCAAAATCCATTTCAAGTACACTTTTCAGTGAGCCCATGTTTATATCCTTTTTGATAAGATTAGTTATTTTAGGAGCAGAACTTACACTAATTTCAGCTTTTTCCAATTTCGCATCATTTACTTTTGCGTTAATTTCTGTAAAATTTATCCCAACAACAGGCATTTTATCACCATATTTTATTAATTTTATTCTTTATGTTTAAATCAAAAACATTTAAGTTTATTTTGATATTATCTATACACTATAAGAAATACTTTTAAACCTTTAACATCGTACCAGAATCATTGAAAATAACAGGTGATATTTAAATGGATTTAACTTCAGGGGAATCAAAAATACTCAATATAATCAGTATAGCGAATTTAGCTAAAAAAACAGACATAGAGAGACACCTTCTAAGCGACAATACAGAGAATGTCAATGTAGATGAAATGATTTCCACAGCAATAGAAGGTCTTATGAGAAAGAGCCTTATTACCAAAATACACCCAATAGGAGTAGCATGCTATATAATAACCCGTCAGGGAAATAGTACTCTTATGGATTTGGGCGACAAAACTACTGAATAGCTTGTTTTAAAATATTATTCTTAGAATATCTTGTATTATAGCCCCATAGTCTAGTGGTCAAGGATGCGAGGTTCTGGTCCTCGTGACCCAGGTTCGAATCCTGGTGGGGCTATTTATATTTCTTTAAACAATCCATTGTTAGTGATAAAATGCTTCCAAAAATCCAAAAAGTAGAATTCGGAAAAATAACAATTGATGGAGAAGAACACAAAGAAAACGATATTGTATTGTTTTGGGACGGTGTTGAGAAAAAAGACAAATCACATCACATAGAATTAGAACATTTCCAAGATTTACTATTAAAAGATCCAGATACAGTGATATTTGGAACAGGATTTAACGATGCAGTAAAAATTGACTCAAGAATACTACATGAAGCGCAAAAAGAAGGGACAGAAGTTGTAATAAAGAAAACCCCAAAAGCCCTAGATATGTTCAAAGAGCTATCTCACCAGGGTAAAAAAGTTATCGCAATAATACATATAACATGTTAAGGAAGTTTAGATTATGAACAGACAAACAAAAAAACAAGCAATGGCATTATTTGTCGTTGTGATATTTTTCGGTTCAGTAGTAGCCTTTGCAGTAATGCAAGCACTTGGTGGTGCTCCAGCTCAGACTCCAGAACAACCTCCTCCAAAAACCATACCAGATCAAAGAATATTTACCGAATATGAACCTCTAACGGAAAATTTATTCATTGAAAGAGGTTATACAATAGCGGTTCTAGATTATGATGGCACATGCTGTCAAGACACAATAGATTACATTGAAGCTATGTCGTCTGATACAAGTGGCCAAATTGCGGTTTTTAAATTAGCTGATGAAACTGTCAATCAAACAGCTTTGAAAATAAAAAGCCTTATAGGTACATCAAGACTAAAAGGAGAAAACGTGACTGCAGATAACATATTTGATTCATTATGCACAATAATGATGGATATTCCATTAGAATGTGGATTAAGGTTTATAGATAACGAAGTAAATGAATCAGCTTAATTCTTCTATTTCTTTTTGAAATCTGCGTAAAGTTTTAGGAACATCTTCAACAGTAACTGAAAGTATCTCTGACATTTCTTTCAAAATTTTAGTCCTATTCATCTCAATCCCACCAATTTTTTTATTAATTTTATATCATTTTTATCAGGTTCTTTCTCATATCGTCCTTGGGCAAAATTATCTCTTCCCCCACCTTTTACTCCAATTTCTGATAAAGATTTCATTATATTTCCTGCGCCATCCATTGTAATTATTACTGATTTGTCTTTAGTTCCAAAAAAGATTCCCTTATGTTTACTTGCAATACTAATCAATTCTTTTGCATTTGCATCTAAAACATTTATAGAACTCTTAATTTGTTTTTCTAAATCGCCAGAAGAAACTTTCTTACTCTCTTTTCTAACTTTTTTCCATTCAACAAACAATTCTTTTGTATACTTAACTAGCTCCTCTTCTTTACATTGTAAAATTGATTTACTTTCAGATATAATTTCTGCTTCCCTTTCTCTATATCTTCGGCTAGCTGAACCAGCGACCAAAGTTATTCTTACTAAACCATCCTGTACTCTTTCAGTACCTGTAATAACAATTTCTTCTATATCACCAGTTTTACTGACATGAGTACCACCACAGGCTTCAGCATCAACAATTTTATCAACATCAAGAATAGATACAATGCGAAGTTCTTTACTAGGAACCGCACCACCTTGATATATTCTCATACCATATTTACTTTCAGCTTCTTGTCTTTCTAATTCAATCTTTTCAATTTTAAGATTTTTTTGAATCATTTTATTTGCAAGAGCTTCTATTTTATCAACCTGTGATTCGTTAAGAGAAGAGTGATGGGTTATATCTAAATGAGCTTTCTCAACACTTTTTCCAGAACCACCCTGCCATACATGGTTCCCTAGCACATTACGTGCAGCAGCATTGATTAGATGAACTGCAGTATGGTGTTGCATCAATTGTTTTCTTCTTTTAGAATCTACTTCACAACTAACTTCCATATCAGGTTTCAAGCTTATAGCAGATGACACTTTATGAGCAATTATGTTTCCAAATTTCTGAACATCTTCAACTTTGATATGATTTATTGTTCCTAAATCATGGTCTTGTCCGCCAGCTTCTGCATAAAATGCAGTTTTATCAAGTATAATCCATTTATCTATAACTTTCAAAACCTTTGCTTCAAATTCTAACAAGCTTTCATCTCTAAATAAGATTTCAGTATACGGTAATCCTTTCAAATCTAAAGTTATTTTCTTTTCTTTTGTTTTAGATGTCATGTGTTTTTCAGAGAGTTTTGAATAAAAATCATCAGAAATTTTTATATCCTGTCCGCGCAATTTAGCTGCTTCACTAATTAATTCAGGAGTAATTCCTTCAGATTCATATAATTGAGTTATTTTCTCAGGAGTTATCTTTTCTTTTTTATCAAGAATGCGTGCAATTACTTTACTTGATTTTTCTTTTGCAGTTTGATATCGCTGAGTTTCTATTTCAATTATTTCATTAACTTCATTGAGGTTTTCTTTTAATCGCGGACTCATCCTCTTAAGATAATTAGCATGCCATTCACATACTTTTTGTAAAGTTATGTCAAGCCCAAGTTTATCCATAAATCCTAATGCTCGTCTTAGAACAACTCGAAGATTATATCCTCCACCAACATTTGATGGTAAACCACCATCTGTTATAGCGTACAATAAAGTCTTTGCATGATCAGTTATTGCATATACTGCTTCCAAGGATTCAATATTTGCTTGAAGATCTTTCAATGAAACACCAAGTTCTGTTGCAATTTTCATTCTCTCTTTAGTGATATTAGCAGTTTCATCAACATCTAAAGTACCAGAAATCTTTGAATAATTTTCAAATAACGATTTATTGTAATCAACAAATGTTTTCATTTTATCTATCACTGGACCATAAACAGCATCATAAGCTGTTGGAGTACCTTGTGAATACCATGTAAACCGTTCTAATCCAGCACCCATATCTATCACACGCTGGCCCATTGGTTTGTAATTGTCAGGAGTACCAACAAATTCAGTAAAAACAGCATTACCGAGTTCCAATCCTTTAACATAATATTCCAATGAATAACCAAAAGCATTAGGTCCAATCCACACATCTTCCATCCATTTAATTTCTTCAGGTTTTATATTGAAAACTGAAGTAAGAAGTTCATAATCTAGCTCAGCACACTTCTCTTTCCAATAAGTATTGGGTTTATTTTTATCATACAAAGAGTGTTGTCCAACCATAACAAAATTAGTCATATGTCTTCCTGTGACACCGACGTTAGGTATATCATTAAACCTAAGACATGTTTGAGGTATTATGATTCTATCATGTGGCATTTCAAAAACAGTCTTACCATGCATTGAACGTTGAAATGCAACTATACTTGCAAGGGTAAAATACATTCCAGGAAACCATCTTGCAATAACGGGATAAGACGGAACAGATACATGATCATGTTTAACAAAGAATTTCTCTATAGCTTTCCAAGTTTCTATATAATCCATTGGTTTACCATTAGGTTTGCCAATAAATGAGTATTTAGTGCATGTTGTGTCAGGACAAATGTCTGCACCAGGACTGTTTTCTACAGCCCAGTAGGTTTTACCACAATTCTTACATGTATGTCGTTCATATCCATGCTCATCAAACATAGGAACCCAGTAATATTTACGAAAATCTTTACTAAATTCCTGTTTCAACTTTACCTTAGCATCAGCCACTGTCATAGCAATCACTATTATATTCTATTGAGTGGATAGATTAAAAAACAAAATAAAAGAAATAGTTGTTAAAATAAATAATTACAAAAAGTTACTTACCCGAATAGGGAACTTAGACCTTCAGCTGCTTCTTCTGCCTTTTTCTCTACTTCTTCTGCAGATTTTTCTTCTTTCTTTTCTGCTCCAGCATCGCTTGCAGCATCTCCACCCGCAGGTGCAGCTACAGGACCAGCAACAGCAGCTTTACTAATAGCATCGGTTATATCAACGCCATCAAGTGCAGCAACAAGAGCTTTGATTTGTGCTTCATCTACACTAGCACCAGTTGCATCAGCAACTTTCTTCACATTTGCTTCGTTAATTTCTTGTCCAGCACTGTGAAGAAGTAATGCATCGTAGATTAAGTTGATTTTTTTAGGTGCAGGAGCAGCTTCTTCTTGTTTAGGCTCTTCTTTTGCATCTCCTTCAGCAACTTTCTTCAAATCAAGGCTATCATCTTTTTTAGCTTCTTCTTCTTTGAATCCAGCTTTTTGGTCATCTTTCTTTTCTTCTTCTGCCATCTTTATTCCTCCTTACTTTTTTCTTCTTTTGAAGTATCATCTTTTTTATCTTCTTTTGGTTCTTCTTTTTCCTCAGGTTTAGGTTCCTCAGCTTTAGGTTCTAAATCACCAACCTTATCAGTCAATTCTTTCATCTCAGCAGCAGCTTTTGCTAATACTGAACCAATTACATCAGGTGTCAACACATTAGCTTCAATAGCTAGTACACGAGCTTCAGCAAACGCTTTTTGTATTGCTAAAGAAGCATTATCATTTGTTATGTATCCAGCGTTCAGTGATAAGTTTATTCCAGCTTGTACAGCTGATAAAACATCAGAATAGAATTCATCTTCATCAATATCTAATACATCTTTTCCATATACAGTACCATCTTCCCATACCATTGTCAAATCAATACCAATTTTCATTGGTTCTAACCCAAGCATATTGAATACTGCAGCCATATCACCAGTAATCTCATCACCAGATTTTGCAACAACATAATCTTCCATAATTGAAATATTACCGCCTTCAACTCCAGTCTTCAACCCAACACTTTGTAATTGAGTCATTGCAGGACCAGGTTGCATACTTGTAGGGCCTTTATTTACTGTTATATCTTCAGGAGCAGTATCACCTGTTTTTGCTGCTGCAGGAGATTTATTTTTCTTCAAATATTGATATAATTTAAATGGATTTTCATCTGATACCATAATAGCAGGAACAGCAGTTATATTGTCGATAATTTTATCCAGATTTTCCTTACTAGTTGAAACTTTTCTCAAAGCAAGTAATAAAATTGACTTTCTAGCCATAATGATTTTAGCTTTACCTGTAAGATCTTTTTTCATTCTCTGCAATTGTCTTGCAGGAAGTTTATGCATGTTTATCATTCCAATAACTTTAGCATCAGCTAATTCCTTTTCAATATTTACAAGCATTTTCTTTTTCTTTTCTGACACCATTTCCATCACTTCATTGAAATACTCACAGGTCTACTCATTGTAAGTTTTATTAAAACATTCTTTATGTTTTGAATACCTTTTGGTAAACTTTTCTCAACAGTACTAACAACAGTTTTTACGTTTTCTATAATTTGTTCATCCTCATTTTCCTGAGTTCCAACAGAACATTGAAGTTTCATTTGTTTGTTATTTTTTAGTGTAATTGACTTAGAAACCGCAGCAATAAACGGAGCAGGATCAGCTTTTGGTGGTATTGGTTTTGGCATCTTTCCAGCAGGAGCTAAATAACGTCCTAACAATTTACCAACAGTAACCATCAGCGGAGCACTTGCAATAAAATAATCAAACTCTTTCACAAGTTTCTTAGCTTCTGACGGTTTCTTAGCAATAGCTTCCATTTCTTTAGTTGTTATAACATTGTCACCTTCAGCATCATCAGAAATAAAACCAACTTTAATTTCTTTTCCCTTACCATGAGGAAGAATGACCTCGGTTTTAATCATTTCTTTCTTAGCATCCATATTTTTCAGATTAATTATCAAGTCAAATGTCTGATTAAAGTTCCTTTTTTCAGAATTTTCACGTAAGAATTTAATACCCTCTGCTACAGGTTTTACAACTACTTCAGTTTCCTTTTCCTCACTTTGAGTAGCAGCCTTCATTATATCCACACTATTGTCTTTTTTCTCTTCTGGCATCTTCATAACCTCCTGACTCCCAGAAATATGAGATAATCAGTAAACGGTTAACATTCAATTATACGAAGTTCTTTTAAAGGTTTATTCTACTCANNAACCCTTTTTAGNCGACTAACATNTTCTTCAATTTTAGCAANNTTANNTTTCANNTCNNTATGTTTAATNTCAAAATCATGTGTCCANACNCGTCTCTGCATATCTATGTTAGCNTGCATTTTATCATACATTTCATCTGTTTTAGTTTTGAACACAACTGACATATCTTCCACTTTATTAGCTATATTTTCAAGCCCATCAACAGTAGCATCNTGCATNTTTCNNCGTCTTANACGTTCCTGAAGCATAGAACCNTTCATTTCAATTCTAGANATNACAATGATAAGCATAANTATCANNAGAACAGANGATAATGCAAGCATTTCTGTGAANTGAGTTAGAATTATNGCNANAACTGCAACATTTAGTAGAACAAATATNATGCTCAAAGCTCCGGGTATAGCTAGTTTACTCATCTTAATCAAATAACTCAANTAGAAAAGGATTTTTAAGGTTTAATATTTACCCATAATATTTAGTTTATGGATACTATACAGACAAGGAAAAAGATAGGATTTCCAGGAAAAAATAAATNGAATTCATTCCCAGCAACATTTACTGATAAATCATTAGAAATAGCAGGACACTCTGTAATGGAAAAATGGGAAACTAACTATATGAAAACACTTGCAAAAATCACTACAGCAAACGGTGGGAATATTCTCGAAATAGGATTCGGATTAGGTATTTCAGCTAAATTTATACAAAATTCAAAGAAAATAAAAAAACACACGATCATAGAACCACATCCAGATGTAGTTAAAAAATGCAAAAAAATGTTTTCTAAAAAAATTAATATTATAGAAGGTTTCTGGGAAGACGTTGTATCAGATCTACCAGACAACAGTTTTGATGGAATATTATTTGATACATATCCAATGTCTGAAAAAGAGATACATAAAAATCATTTTTGNTTTTTCAAAGAAGCACATAGATTATTGAAAAAAGACGGTATTTTAACATACTATTCAGATGAATGTGATAAATTTTCTAAAAACCATATTAGAAAATTAAAACAAGCAGGATTCCAAAAAATAGAATTTGAAATATGTGAAGTCAGCCCACCAAAAGATTGTAATTATTGGAATAAAGAAACAATACTGGCACCAATAGTAGTAAAATGACTATTCTTTCTTAGCTTCCACAGGGGCACCTGCAGCAGCTGATTCATGAGGTACAAGCTCTTCTATAATTATATCCAAGATTTCCTCTTCACGCATCTTCTTTCGCTTTTCACCATCTTCTTTACCTTCCATTTCTTTCAAGATCTTCTCAGCTTTCTTCTTCATTTTTGCGTGTTCTTTCTCAATCTTCTTTTGCATCGCTTCTCTCTCTTTCTTGATATTTGCAAGCTCTGCTTCAGACAATTCAGTTTTCTCTTCCTTAATTTCTTTATCCCATTTTCCTTCATCTACGAGCTTCAAAGCGTCTTTGTATGAAGTACCTTCAACAAGTATACCCATAGTTCCACAAGTTCCGATAATTTGTTTAACCATAACCTTAAGATTAGCACCAAGCATACCATCTTCTTTTTGCTTAGCAACTTTGATAACTTGTTCAATAACAATGTCAGCGACATTTTCTACACCAGCTCTTCCAGACCCTTTTTCTAATGAAAGTTCTTTCTTAATCAGAGCAGTAACAGGAGGAATACCTACTTCTATTTCAAATGATTTATCATCATTAACATTAACAGTAACAGGAACTTGCATTCCCTTAAAATTCTCAGTTTTCTTATTGATTTCTTCAACTATTCCACCTACATTCACACCTAATGGTGCTAAAGCAGGGCCTAACGGAGGCGCTGGAGTAGCTTTTCCACCTTCAATCATAACATCGACTTTTGTTGCCATATAATCACACAATTAATTTGATTTGATATAAACAATTAATAGAAAGGTTTTAATAAGATTACCTTAAGCAGCTTCNACNCGATTTACTCGTATTTCCATTTCTTGTGTAGTTTTGTTATTTCTAATAGCTCCACTGATTTTGAATCTTTTACCAACGACCCCTTTTTCATTAACATAATCTGTAACAGATTTTTCCTTTAAAATAGACTCTATGCTACCAGTATCAGTTTCAAAAAGCTGTTCAGCAGGTTTATTGAACATTACCATGTTTATGGTCTTAGAACCATCATCAATTAACCCTGAAACTATCAAAGTTTTATTGATTTTGTCTTCTTCTACAGTACCATGCTCAGGGCAGGATCCATTAAATAGCTTATTTCTGCATTCTGGGCAAAAATAATACACCATAGGTCTTTCAAACAATTCTAATATTGTAGCTTCAATTTCAATATCATCACCAATAACAGCATCTACTAATTTTGTTTTAGCTGGAGGCATTTCAATCTCAGCGTCACTTATCTCAGCACCACCATTATATCCAAGTCTTATCTCAGGATTATCTAAATTATCTTTTCT
>NZEE01000057.1 GCA_002688965.1 archaeon
TCTTGAGGAATATTACCTATTTTCCCACCTTTTATTATATCCAAATAAGCTTTATCAGAAAAATTCACACGTCCTGTTAATTCTAATCTGGATTTCATAAAGTCAATAGTTTGTTTATCAGACGCACCCTTTGATTTGGCATACAATCCGTCTTTTATTACACTAAGAAAATTTTGCTTACGAAATTCAAAGATACCAGAATCATCTGCGGCTTGAGTCATCCTATTAAAAACGTTATTATCTGTTCTATCAGCCATCTCATGGACTCCTAAAGTAGTCACTCATGAAATTGGCACGATTTTCCCATCCTTTAGCATAGGTTCCATATTTACCAGGATCTCCAGCAATAATATCTTTATACTGTTTCTTTTGCTCATTAATTAACTCCCTCAAAAGAACATCCTCTCCTAAATCTGCTATAGCTTGTCTATAATTGCGATCAGTCTCACCTCCCTGTACCCATCCACCATCAACAGCTGTATTATACCCCAACCTTGTCAACATACTTTGCATAACTTTACTAGAACCAGATCTCCCCATATTTACTGCCATATCAAACATCTTATCTCCTATAGCTTGAGATCCTCCTGCCCCTTGCCAAGATGGCGCCCAAAGGTTATATTTAGTTTCATAAAGTTTGATAGCATCCGCTTCTGTCAAATTTCTTATCTGAGAATCATTTAGCCCATAAGCCCTTGTAATTCCATATTTAGTCAATCCACCTGAATCTGTATGTACTATATTCCCTCCCTCTCTTTCTAGTAATTTCACGAAGTCAAAAGTAACTCCAGTATCTTCTTCAAAGAATCCTCCTCCTTCTGCAACCATTTCATCCATTAGTACATCTGTCATATTTGGCATATTATAATCCTTTCACATCCCATATGAGTATTTTATAAATAAAACCATTGCTGCTAAAGCTGCAATAAATAGAATCTTCTCAAATGGATCCATCGAGCCCCAGTAAGATTCATACTCTTCCTTCTTACGCTTCATGATTCTATTTCTACTGGCCTCTCAACACCTTTTATCTCATCATCAGAGAATCCCTGAAAGACAGCACCTGTAAGTTGAGTAACCTTTGCAACACTCTTATCCTCTAGATCCAGTATATCAGAGAGTTTAAATAATGCACGCAACCTTACATCCTCCTTCTCTGCCATATTCGCTGTATCCTTAATACCATTTAAAACATACTCCTCGTCTATTCCAAGTTTCGTTAATAATGGCTTTAATTCTTTCTTCATCTCAGTCTGTATCCTCTCTGTCTTGGTTAATTGCCCTGATCGTAGCATTGCATATCTTTCATTGCTAGTAGGGAATGCCTTCAAATAAGAATCTCGAGGAGAGAATCCAGAGACTAAGTACTGAACAAACAAAGTCTCACTCTTAGTAAGTTTTCTCCTGCTTAATATCCTCTCATCTATATACTTCTCACCTCCAAAGGAATATATATTCTTCCTCCTAGAAGTATCCATCTTAACGTTGGGCTGGCACATGAACGTTCCAGTACATGTACCAACCCATTCACGCTTTCTCTCCTTCCCCTTACTCCTTAACATCGAACCTTTCCTCAATATCTGGATTATACAGTCATCATCCGATAATACCCAGTCACCTATACCTGATAGTCTCCAATCAGTACCAGTCTTTATATCTGAAGGAGCTTCATCTGAAGAGTCATAGACTGTATGCCTCCTGCCCTTCACCTTGTAATACCTCATGTAAGACCTATTCGACCTCCATTAAGAAGCAATGCTTCATCGAAATCCTTAGAATCAATATCAGGCAATACATCCTCACCATCTAATTCGAAATAAGGCTTATCCTCTTCAAGACTTTCCTCTAAAAATTCAATTTCGTCTGTTTCTTCATTGATTCCAATGATTAACCTATATATTTTCATAGGCTATAATATAATAAGTATATGATAACATGCAAGAACTTTCATCTAATATGTATTTTTAGGTAAACTTCAGCCCTATGGTGAACTTTACCAGTTCTTAAATTACACTTTAACCAAAAAGACTTGTATCCTATATTCCCCCTATCATATATTAGCACAGTAGCCTTTGGTAACAAAGGATCACCCAGACAGTACCCGTGTGAATCGTTCTGCTGAAAGGGTCAGACGTTGGATTGCCCAAAGCACGCATATAAGGGATTTTCTCCGATACTACAAAACTACCTTCTATCTATAAAACATGATATGGGAGCAATTACTGGTCTTGCGGAAATGTAAAGTGTGAAATTTTTTCCCACCCCTCCCACCTCAGGGAGGACTCCATCTAATTCTAGCCCAAAAACAAAAACTTTTAAAAATTGTAGCGTTTTAGTATGCGGTGTTTATTCAAAGGGTACCCCCTTACTGGGGGTTTTTCACTTTGTGAATTTAGTTATTTTTGATTTGGTTATTATTTTTTAGTTGTTTAATTTTAATCTAATCATAAGGAAGGAATAAATACTATGGATAAGAATCAACGCTGGCAGAATGGTAGAGAATATCGTCGAGCTAATGATGTGGCAGTTAAGCCTGAGACAAAGGACAGTCTTGAGTCTATCATGACTGCTGCTGCTGCTGCTGGTGCAACGGATACATTTCAGATGTTATTCGCATCACTGAACAAGATCGCAGTACAGGATAACTTGGCAGCATTGCAAGGCGAGATACTTAATAAGCTGAATCAGACTCTGGAAGAAAACGCTAAGTTACGTTCAATGTTGGCACCAGATGTTGAAAAGGTAAAGAAATAACTTTTTGGGAGGTTCCTAGGCTCGGATCTTGTCGTGAAGGGCTCATGGGTAATAGATCACGTACCGATCTTCCTTCTCAATTTTCACACATAGGATATCATTTAGTATAGCATCCTAACTTATACCTAACACATAGAGATCATGATTGCACATGCTGACCAAAATTGCACATCATGGCCTAGGGCTGAAAATAAACCTTCATATCAACCTTCAACAAATTAATTGGGAGTAATTAATGCAAAGACTACACCTTCAAAATGGTATCGCAATAGTTAATTTTAGTTCACCACATTCATTCAAATTTATTACAGGTGAGGAATTAGGTGCTTGTGATGTAGACTGGACTAAGAAGATGGCTTTAAATATCAAAGAAACAGAAACAGTTACATTATCTAATGAATATTCACCAGAACGAACATGGACTGATGTTCAACTAGACATATCAATTCCTAAAAATGTAAAAAAGGTTCTTGATGAGTTGACAAATGATAGATATGTTGACATTGTTCTTGTTCCCTTCATGATGCTAGAAGCCATGAAATCTGAGGGACTTAATACTAGCAAGTTCAGAACTATCAGAATAGCAGATAGAATAACCAAGGAAATATATTCTGATAGATTCTGTTCATAACTATTAACTTAAAACAAATGAGGATAAGTTATTTGATTAATCCTACAATTAGAGCTTTCTGAAGCAACCAGAGAGCTTTTGTTTATATGTTATGTATTATTAGTGGTAGGTAATTTAGATAGGATTTGACGGAAGCACCTGTTATGTCATGAATATACCTACCACTTGAAATTTAATTGTTCGTTAATAACAAAAAGGGAGGAATAATGCACTTAGACACCACAGTGTTACAATCAAGGACATGTATAAATATAATGAAATGTCTGGAAAAAGTGGTAAAACACTATAAAGAAGATAGTCTTCCATCAGAATTATATGATCAGTTAGTTATAATTCGGGAAGAAAGGGAGAAAGCTTTTAAGAAAAATAAGCAAGGTTCTAAATTATACCATACAGAAGATGAACCTTAAAGGAGGATATTATTTACATTAAAAAATCAGAAAGAATGAATATTCTAAAGAAAGCATTACAATTAAATCAAATGCTTTTTATGTCTGTTATGAGATACAACATCACTAATCCTGAAGAAGATACGAAAGAAATTGATGATGATCTTGGTGAAGTTTGTTCTATGATTATGACATCAATTGCAACTTCCTTAGGATTGAATGAAGAGGATGTTCTAAAAGCAATTGAAGATGATAGAGAAAGTTTTGAGGACTTTCAAACCAAATGTAATTTAAATTCGGATTATACTGATATAAATTAGGGAGTTTATTATGAACTGGAAAATAAAAAATAAAAAAGGTAATTGGGAAGTAATAGAAGATGAATTAACACCTCAATTGCCTTTAAAAGAACGCATAGCAAGGTTTTGGTTTAGTAATGAAGAAAGAAAGCCTATTAGCTATATCATGGCATACTTTCTTGTTATTACTATTGCAGGATCTTTAATGTGGTTTGTAATGGAATTTTTAAGATTTAGAGGAGAATTTTAGATGATAAAAATATCTGACAATTTAAAAGATATTGTTCTAACCAAAATACAGAAACCTAAACTTAAAAGAGTTAAAAAAGTAAGGAAATGTAAAATCCATCCTTTAGATGAAGTGTTAGATACATATCGTGAATTAATAAAGGAAAAAATAATAGCGAAAGATTATCCTCGATTTACAGCCCTTGTTAGTCAAAGAATAGATACAGAAAGATGGGAGTATGAAAAGTGGTTGACAAATAAGGTTATAAATCGTTAAAATTATTAAGGTAGATATATATTAACATCCTCCCAAAACTCCTAATATATGTGGTACGTATATGTAACAACTCAACATTAATATAATATTTAGGAATATATATTTACCTTATATTTTAATTATCTACAAAAGTTGCGCATACATCAGATGATGGACCCTTAACGCTGTTTAGATAATTATTGAACAACAAAAAAAGACTTGTACAAACTGATGATCCTCCCAGATTTCTAAAGTTATAATCCGTAATTCAGATTTTAACTAATGAAACAAGTGCTGATAACATCTAGGTAGTACATATGTCTTTTTTTCAATTATAGGGGGAGAAATAGTGACAGAAATTCAATTTTGATCTCCCCCTGTATAATTTAAGGAAAATATGGAAAAATATAAAAAACAAGACAAATATGGATGGTGGGCAGCAAAACCTATAGTGAATACGAATGGGAAGAGCCCTGCATTTAAAGTTCGTTGGTGTATAGTATGCAAAACCGCATGGGAAATTGAATCCCACGGATATCGAAAAAAACAAAGAGTACTTCACTATGAAGACTTTCCTACATATGGACTAAAAAGGAAAATTTGTGATGACTGTAAAGAAAATTATTTAAAGGAGAAAAATGAGTGAAAATTTAATTGATTTGACATTTTTAAATCCTATTTTTGAAGTTTTGCCTATAGGAGATAGGGCAGAAATTTTAGGAATGCTTGAAAGTGTTAATAATATCAGTGAGGGTAGAACAGGTTTAGATAAACAACCTATAGGGGCATTGAAAATTCGTAAAAACTTCACATGGGGACATGATACTCGTCCTCGAATAAGAAAAATAATTGAATCTTTTAGATGGAAGAAAAAAAGAGGTTCTTTAACATCTATGTTTAATAATGAACGAATGAATAGAGATTCATATCTTGAACGTAGATTTACAAACAATGTCAAAGAAGTAGACAACAAATTAAGAACACTACGTTGGATGGGTGCACAATGGCTAGATAATGATATACAAAAAGATAAAGTTATAACAAATGCAAAAGATAAATTTCATAAAGAAATGTCTGAAGTATGTGATATCTATAATTTAAATTGTATTGAACATATAATGGATTTACCAAGATATACTGCAAAAGATGGTATTATTATTGACAGTCTTATTCCAATATTAGATTCTATAGAAAGTGTATCAGAGCAAACAAATGATATCCATTTTATAAGATTTAAAGATGAAGAAAATATTAATATTGTTTTCGATATAAAAGGTGATATGGAAATATTTCATCAGCATAACAAAGTTCCATTGCAAAGTATTCCACATGGTAAGATTATAGTTATATTAGAGTATGATTATAAATCATTTGCAAGAAAACTTTTAAATCTTGCTCATAATTCAAATAGAGATCATACTGACATGAAAATTTTCTTTAAATCAGAGAATAATAATCCATCACTAAAGCATCCATTTATTACTGTAGGAGCAAATATTAATTGGAATATAGATAATGGAGGAACCAAATGGAATTGGCAATCAGGAAATCTTGCTGCATGTTTTGGAGATTTTAATATTAATACTTATGTTCAGAGATTTGAATTAATTAAAATGATGCATTCTCTAATAATGTGGAATAAAATATTTCGTATTGGAATAACAAATCCTATAAATCACATTGGATATAGTTGGCATGGGATGGTAGAGAATCCAACACCTGAAATAATAAAAGCAAATGCTGCTTTCTTTCCTCATCAATGTTCAGCAATGATACGAACAAGACGTGATACGGAAAGAAATTCTGAGAAAGAAGAATTGAGAACAATTACAGAATGTCATACTATATGTTCTCAATGTGAAGATAGATGTATAGAAGCAGAAAAGAAATATAAAACTGATTTCATGTGTAGCTTACATCCTCATCATACAGAAAGAAAGGAGATAAAAGAGAATAATAGAATACAGGAGTTGATGGAAAATGCTGTAAAAGAAAATGAAAATCAAGAACAACAACATGAAACCGAACAGTCTATTGAAGAAGTAGAAGAAGAAATGAGAAGATGGGCTGTCGCTAATCGTTAACACAATAATAAGAGGTAATATGTTTTATATAGATGACAAAAACTGGCGAAAATTATTGAATTATGCAAATTCCGCCTATAATGAGTTTAAAAGCGAGATAACAGGATATATGATACTACGTAAGGATGAAGAAGATGATTGGGAAATGAAAGATCCTATAATTCTTAAACAAGAAGTATCAAGTGGATCTTGTGAAATAGATAAAGAAGAATCTGCAAATTACTTTGTAGATGCTTTTGATAAATATGGTGAAGATGTTCGATTTATTTGGTGGCATACTCATGGGAATATGGCAGCATTTTGGTCATCTACAGATACTAAGAATATGGAAGATCAATGCTCGAATGGATGGGCTGCCTCTTTAGTAATAAATATAAGAGGTGAATATAAATTCAGAGTAAACTTCTATGAACCGATTGAAACATATTCAGATACAGAAATCACAATTGTTAATCATAAAACTGCAAAGATTCCAAAGAATATAGTAAATGAAGTAAAAGCTAAATGTTCTAAACCTACTTATACTTACAAAAGTGTGTGGAAGAATAATTCTTATGGAAATTACAAGCAATATAACAATTGGAAACTTAGCAATCAGTTGGTGATACCTGGTACTAGTCATGAAGTATATCGTAATTTTACTGTACGTAATAATTGGTATGAATTATATGCAGATCTTAGAGATAAACTAGATGAATATATAGAAGGTACTTTACAATGGAAAGATTTAAAATCTTGGATTGATAAAGAAAATAAAAAGAATGCCGCTCAAGGGAATGATTATTATATTCTTGAATTTGATGAAGATGATCTTCAAACAGCTATGTTAGATGATAATTCTGGATATACAGCTATGTATGGAGTTGCTGATTATGATCAATTTATTGCTTGTAGAAATGGTGAAAGGGAAAAGGTAAATAATGAGCTCCCGTACTGAAAGATTCAAAGATATCATACCTTGTATTAATAATCATCATTTTCATATTTTGGGTTGCGGAGCTATAGGTAGTTCCGCAGCTATCCAATTAGCTAGAACAGGAGCAGAAAGATTTAGTCTCTATGATCCTGATGATGTTGGAATAGAAAATGTAGGTGTAAGTCAATATGATATGTCTCATTTAGGAATGTTAAAAGTAGATGCTTTAGAAAGAATTTTATCAACTATTTGTGATGATGTAGGAGTATTTAAATATCCTGAATTATTTGAAGTTTATAAGCCTTATAAGAATGATGTTATTATATTAGGATTTGATAATATGAAAGCAAGACTTGATGCTGTACAAGCTATCTTGTTAAATAGAGTATGTCCTAAATTAATAATTGATGGTAGAATGGGATCTGAAAGCTATCAACAATATTCATTTAATGGAAAGAATATCACAGAAAAGAATTATAGAGATTGTTGGTATTCTGATGATGATGCATCTACTGAACCTTGTACTAGAAAGGCTACATCATATTGTTCTAATATGGCAGGAAGTTTTATGACTAATACAGTTGGTAGAGTTCTGAATAAATTAGAACATTCAAAAGAGATACTATTTCATTTCCCATCTATGACACTAGTAACAAAGGAGTGATATGGAAAAATATGGAAAAGTATACAGACAAGAAAAAGCTTCTCAACGTAAAGAAGAAAGAAAGAATCGAACCCCAGAAGAACAGTTAAGGCTTTTGGACGAACGATTAGGGAAGGGCATTGGTGCCTCGAAAGAACGTAAGCGCTTAACACAAATCCTTAAGGAGGATAAATAATGGCTATTAATATATGGCTGATGAAAGACAGTAGAACGTTTGAAAAGACTACTGTAACATCTACAACTGTTGGTGAACTACGAAACGAGTTAGATCTTGATGGTTACACCGTAAATGTAAACAAGGTTACTGCAAGTGATGATCATGTTATTGCTGAAGATAATCGTGTTGCAGTTGTTAGAACTAATGAAAAGGGTGGATAGTTTCACCTAAAATGTGGATGATTCTGTCAGGGGATCGCAAATGTATTGTTGGTATGGGTATTCCCTACTAAGACATCTAGCGCACCAGCAATACATCCATTTCAATACAATAAACCGTAACAAAAAGGAAATAAAATGAACCTCGTACACATAGCAATGAAGGATTTAAAAGATAATCCATTCAATCCACCTCAAAGAATAGATAAAAAGAGAACTTCTTATAAAGAACTTCTTACATCTTTTAAGAGTGCTGGACAAATAGAACCAATAACAATATCATCTGATAATGTTATAATAAATGGAACAAGACGTAAATCAGTAATGATTGACTTAGGAGAAAAGAGAATTTATGCAAATAAATTGAATTCTAATTCAGCTAAATTATTTGATGATATGTTTTTAGAATGCAATGTAGTAGAGAAGATTTCAGGAGCTCAATGGGCTTGGAGATATCTTCAAAAAGCACCAGTTCCTAAACTTCTTAAATTAACTTTAGATAGATTAAAGAAGATAGGTGGTACTGCATGTATTAAAAGACTAGTAGAACAAAATAAATCTCCTATCTCATTTTATGTAGGATTGACTATGTTTAAAAATTATACTCGTCAATTTGATAAACGGATAGCAAAGAAAGCAATATATTGGATGCTTCATGTAGAATCTGCTTATCGCATGAAATGGCTTATAAGCGAATTTGTTCCTACTCAAGTACTAATTAGTGCTGTAAAAGAAAAGAGACCAATTGTTTTAAGTAAGAAAGGTTGGGAAGTAAAAGTTCTATAGACTGAGATTGAGGAAGTTACGGCTAAAACCACCATTCCGTTAGATATTAGCCCCACCATACGTACTGCTTTTATAAATGGCATAGACAGTACTATACGATTGGTAATGAAACCTGTCATAAGTGGCGGACAGGCAAGCGTGGTCTTCCTCAATAAAAATATTGTTTTTAATGTATAAAAAGTGATAAATTACACTAGTATAAAAAGGAGGAATTATGCTAGAAGAAACTATCCAAAATATTATATTAGAAACCTATATAAAAAAATATATAGCGTGTGTAGCCAAAGTTCCACAAAACCTTAAACAAACTAAACTGATTCAAAAAAGATTAACAACTCTCATAAAAAGATATAAAGGAGAATAATGAAAGTTCTTTTATTTGATTTAGAAGATGGTTCTAAATCGTTGGGTGGTAAAGAGATTATAAAGGATATGTTTAACTTTCCTGTATTATCTCCATCTACATATCCCCAATTTAAAGATATATTGATGAAACTGTATACTAATCAGACAATAGATGAAACAGAAATATTACCTAATAAAATGGAAATTACTGTTCAGAAAAATAAAACAGTACCTATTGATGGTATTGAAATAGATGCTGTTATATTGGATACATTTTCAGAATTATCTAAAAAATATCAACGCTCATTAGCTAAACAACATAAGACTGGTGTAATGAAGATACAAGATTGGGGTAAATTGAAAAATACACTCGATGGCTTATTAGAATTCCTTAGTCATCTTCCTGGTATTCTTGTAATGAATGTACATGCTAAAATAAGTAGTTTAGATGATGGCACAACTAAAATGTTGCCTTACATTGATGGTAGTACAAAGGAAGATATAAGTAAATGGTTTGATTTTGTATTCTATACAAAGACTATTGAAAATGCCAAAAGTGAAATGGTATATGTATGGCATACACAACACAGTGATAGATATGCTCATGCAAAAGATCGAACACAATTATTGGCTAAAGAGATTCATCAAGACTTTCAACTGCCAATAGAAGCAGCTAAAAAGAGAGGGTTTGATTCAGTAAAGATTCTTATTATAGGAGAACCTGGAACTGGTAAAACTCTCAGTTTAAAAACATTAATTAATAAGGAGAAAAAGTAATGGCAATTAGAACTACATCTTCAGCTGAAGGTGGTCAATATGATCCAGGATGGAGAGAAGTTACTGTTAAAAAAGCATCTTATGGTACTTGGGATGACAATAAATATTTAGATGTATATTTTGAAGAACTTCCTGAAAACTTAAATCTTAGAGTTTACGAAGCTTACTCAAAGAAAACACAAGAAGAGTTTGCACTAGCAAAATTCTTTAAACTTGCCAATGCAGGTATACTTGAAGAAGTTGTAGACCATAATGGTAAAAAGTGTTTAAGATTTGATGATGCTCCAGAAGGTCTAAAAGGTAAACGAATATTCATTCGTGTATATAAGAATGAAGAAGGATATTCTAGAGTACTTAGAGAAATTGCACCAGTAGCTCAAGATGTTGAAGGAGAAGTGTTATCTTATAAAGATAAAGATACTGAATACTGGAAAAAACGAGCTGAGAAGTATTACAATGAATATAAGAAGCCTTCTAATGAAGAAAATTCATCAACTGAAGATATACCTTTCTAATTTGGTTAGGTAGACAAGTGAGAGGCGTGGCTCACTTTAAATTTCCACGCCACTCCCTCCATATATAATAGGATAAAAATGAATAAAGATACCTTTAATGTAGAATCAGCTATAAGAAATTTAAGA
>NZEE01000058.1 GCA_002688965.1 archaeon
ATTACTATATGATATGTCAGATCCAGCTGTAACAACTGAAAGATTTTCGGTAGAAAGGAACTTCTTTGGATTTTTATCGAGTCTCCACCACGCCAAGAGAGACTCTCCTCTATCAATAATCTCAGTTGGTGACACTAAAAATATACTAGCAGGATTAAATTTTCCTTTTTTATATCTTGCCATTACTTTAGAAGCCCTCCAAAAGCAAGTGAGTCAACATTGCATGAGTTTCTTATTCCAGAAAATCCCAGCTCAACAGCTGGAAGAGGCCTGTATACAAACCCGTGATCCATTCCCTTTCTTATTATCCCTAGACCAACAATATCGTTAAATACGCTGTGTTTCATTGTTTTTAAATCATTTTTTATTAAATCATCTATAGCTATTGCATCAAGAGGTCCTACAAATCTCAAATCAAAATCAGCAATACCCTCTGAAGCGATGGAGACATACTCGTTGTGCATTGCAAGAGGCGCAGAGTCGATGAATGGTGCTATATTGTCAAACTCACTTTGCTTTGCTGATTCAAATTCAAAATATGCTTCTATAATATATGTCGGTTGCTTCTCTCCCCTTACTCCGTGTGCTGTAAACGGAGAGTCTATATTTGATCCAGGTAGAATTCCTCTCACACCCAACGGCTCTATTATTCCATTCATCATTCCAGGATCAAGAAAGTTTGGGCTAAGCATTACCTGTGGATATGCCGTTATACCTGTATCTTGTAAAAATTTAACCGGATCATTTAATGATGCTATATCATTAAACGGAGCTATTGTGATTCCGTCATCAGAGTCTATAAAAAGCTCAACATATCCGTAGGTTGTCCTATCTATGCTATGGTCTATAGGAGTATGCATATCCTTAGGCATCTGGCTAGAATAGATAAAGGGAAGCATTCTTTGCGAAAAATCTTTTGTAGTTTTAACACTCACGCCTTGCCTGTACATGTCAATCTCAGTAGTGTCTATTCCTCCAGAAATAGCTGTTGTAATATTTACAACAGTTGTCATATCAACTTTTGGTCTATCGTCAAACGGTATAATAGGCATACTCTTCTCTCCTAAAACTTCTTAAGGGTTCCAACATATTGTGACAACAATAAATCGCCTCTATCAAATGATCTCTCAATTGATAAAAGATAGTTATCATCAAATAAATATCTAAATCTACTTCTCTCAAGCGGATGAGATTCAATTATAAAATCAACACCAAGAAATTTTGTCTTCTTTGGTATCATCTGCTCTAAGATATATCCCAGAGAACTACTGAACCACTTGTACATATCAAAAAATGCCTGGTACTCTGGTTTTGCAAGAAGCCGCCTAAAGTATACCTCTCTTGCTGCTTCAAGTTGAGGATAGTTTTCATCAAACATGAGGTTTGGGGAGCCTATTGCATTGTTAAAAAACTCCAGATTTGAAAATAATGTCATTATATCGTCTTCTAAAGCCTTAACCATAGAAAATTCTATAGAAAATCTTACATCATCATCTGGTGCTTCGCTTCGTCTTACCTCATATTCTGGAGCTGTAGTAGAATAACTATTTCTCTTTATATTCACTGGATCTTCATAGCTTCTAACTCTTACTTTTTCGCTTGTTTGTGCAAGATCAAAGTTAGGAGAAATTCTAGAAAAGAATACATTTTCTGACTTTATAATCTTTTTCAACGATTCGAAACCAGACGCATTTGCATTTCCTAGCTCTTGTGTAAAATTAATTATGGGCAAAGATCCTCCAAGCGAAGATGTTATTTCAGCTTGGTGAGTCTGTAAATCAACCCTTATTCGCTCAAATGATCCTGTTCCCATGCTTTCAAAATTATAAAAAACAATTGGGTCTCTACTTCCTATTGAGTTTAAATCTAGTGTATGATCTCTTAGTTGTGCAGGTGCTAGACCTTTTGCCCAAAATCTGACTTTAGATACATTTCCTGTAAACTTAGTAGATCTAGCAAGATTTAAATCTCCAGATTTAAATCCAGATCTTGATTCTAAGCTAGGGTCTGATAGAAAATATCCAGCTGTACTTCCTAAACTTTGTGATCCTATAATGGCAAATGTTCCACTTACATTTAAAGCATTCGACGCAGAGCTAAAGCAATTTGCAACATTTGAAGTTTCTTTAAACAAAGATGACGTAAAATAAGACTCAACTATCTTTCCGCCCGATGTTCTAGCACATTGAAGAAAATATGATGATGATCCTAGTTTTGAAACAATAGGTGCAAGATAGCTTTGTGAAAGTGACATAATACTATCATCACTTCTAAATCTTCCAAATGATACATACCAGGGTTCCCCGTCAAAAATATTTCCTCCTGTTAAAAAGAGCCTCATTCCTCCATCAGATGATCCATTGAGACCAGGTCTGACAAATAAATTTAAAAAAGTAGAGGAACCAGAAATTGCAACAAGATTAGTCACTGGTGAACCCATTAAAAGACTTGGTGATGTAGAGGACCCAGTTATATCTAGTCTAACAAGACTTTGTGTAACGGGATGAGTAAATCCTGCCTTATTAATTTCTAAAAATCTATATACTCCTTCATATGAAAATGATCCTGATGTTAGGAGACCATCTGCGACACAGTTAGAGATTCCATTTCGCTGTGTAGGCTTTTTATCAACAAATGTTCCACTTATCAGTGGATATCCGGGCTCTACTCTGCTTGAACTCATATAGGGTGCAACAATATGAGGAATATTAGAAGAAAATCCATGAGCATCGAGTGATGCAGGTGTAGCTCCATAGCTACCAGAAAAATCTATATAATACAATGGTCTAAGTGTGGTATATCTTAAGTCTTCTAGTGATCTTTTTGTTGGACCGCCAAACTCTCTAATATTCATCAAGCTGTCCGGATTAATTCCAAACGATCTTATAACAGATTTTATATTAGTAATTGTTCCCTTCGTAGTATTAAAAAATGGCAAATTTATTAAAAATCTTTTCCATAGTTTATTTTGAAGATCTCTTAAAGATAATTTTGAATAAGCATAAGAATCCCCTATATTATCTCCATCTATAAATTCTAAAATACTAGAATTAGAAAATAACTGAGGAAGCTCTATTCCATAATATCTTGCAACAAATGGTATTAGCTGATCTGCGACACTTTCATACTCGTCATAGGTAACATTTAAAACATTGCTTACTTGGTCTAAAAATATCTTAATTTCATCAAAAAACTTTGCGTATATAAGCAAGAATGCTGTCAAATACTGAGATGAACCAAGCTTAGCAGATCCCGGTATAGATGCACCAGTTATACTATCAAATATTTTACCTTGCTCAGTTTCAAATCCCATATATGATTGACCCTCTAGAAAGTAATGCTGAGGAATTAATCGTGTAATAAGGTTTGGATTTTCTGCATCATATAAGGATGCTGAAGCTAAAAGTGACGCATTTAAAGATTTTACATCCGGATAGTCAGGGAAAATGATAGGATTTTCCACTATTCTCTCAGATGACATAGGCGAGCTTAGCGATCCCGTTGTACGAAGTGATGTTTTATAGTTACTAATAATAGAGTGAAGTGAGTTACCAGATGAGTCAAGAGCAACACTATTGGGTGTATAACTTCCAGTTGGTTCGTTAAATTTGAAATATAGGACAAGGCCTTCTTGTGCGTATATTGTTTTATTTGCATAGTCTTTCTGAGCAGGAACAGATCTATTTTTGTGGAATACTCTTACTTCATCAAGGGCACCAGAAAGAGTTACCACCGGTTCAAATGATGACTCACCTCCAGGCATAAAATTAGATCTCACGTTAAATATAGATCCAGATCCAATATTTAAATTTGCCCTATTAAATGATAAAGTTTCAAATGTCTCTTCTCTAGATGACGATGCAAAAAGTTCTTCATTAAAATATATTTTAAGATTATTATCAGCATTTCTAGAATACTCATTGACAACATGAACAAACTCACCTTTTGGAATAGAGGCAGAAACTTGAAGTGTATTTGTTCCAGAAGAGATACAAAACATCATATTACATTTTGAAATATCTGCTGACTGGCTTAATACTACTGACATTCCAAAATTCGCTGTTGACTGCTTTTGAAACACAATCTGGTTTTGATTCTCCTCGGGGGAGACAAATAGGTAATATTCAAAGCTAAACGGATTTGTTCCAAAATCTATTATGGTGGCGCCATCAGTTCTATTTGAGTAATCTGGAAAAATAGCTCCCGCAGAATCTTTTACACTTATGCGTGTACCTGTATCTCCTTCACCTACAAGCGTTCCTGAAAAATTCAGATATCCAACACTGTGTGGAAAATTATCATAAATATATTTTTCAAAACCTGTAAGCGTGTCGAAAAAGTGTTCAACCTGCTCTCCGGAGCCATCAAAAGGAAATTCATTTATTATCTTATCAAATGCAACATTAACCTTTGCCTGTGCAGAATCAAAAAATGTATGATTTTCAAACTGAGAATAGTCTATTGGGATCTGCTGAGTAGACTTGATTCCTGCTCCGGGAGGGTCATATCTAAATGATGCAGTAGAGAAAAAATTAGTATTGTCTCTAAAATATTTTAAAGTTTCACCATCTAAATTTGATGCTTTATTTATGTTTACACCTTGCTGTTGAAATAACGCGGGCCTTTTTTTTATATTAGAACTCATAAACGCAACCTATTCCACTCTAAATTTTGCAGCTACGTCTGTAAATGTGACATCACCGTTTCTACCAGATATTAAAAAATCTACAGTATATAGTCTTCCGGGCTGGAGAGAATCCATATAGAGATCAAAATACATTCCATCACTATCTGTAGAGCAAAGTGTTGACAGCCCAGTTTTATCAAATGGTATTACAATATCTCCAGAAATAGAATCTCTTATACGATAATACATTGACGTAAATATTTCACTTTTAGTATAAAAAGGAAGCTTTTTAGCAATAAGCTCTCTATCTATATCTTCAACAAACACTCTAAATCTATACTTTTCTGCCTTGAGATATGTGGGTCGAAGATTTGTAATATTGATAACTAATCTAAGTGACTCATTGTTAAATGATGTCCTATTAGATCTATTTGCCACCATCGATGATGAGAGAAAAACTACTGACTCATCAAGTGATGTCCAGACTAAGGTAAAACTTGCAGAATTTGCATTTTGAATCTCTGTACCTAAAGAACCAGACTGTCTAATTTCGCCATCATTAGATGCAGTAAACTGTGATATTGCAAATGATGCAGAGTATATTCCATCTATGGCATTAGACCCTATTGTATATTGAGAAGCTGTAACAATCTTTTGAAACAGTGTTCCAGATACCGATGATCCACTGACTAGTCTTAAAATCATGCAGTTGCTTCCAGAAATTTCAGTATTTGCTGCACCTGAAACGAAATTTCTTAATTCGTTTCTAGAATAGTTGTTAACAAAAAGACTTCCTGATAAATCAAAAAAGAATGCTCTGTGATGATCCTGAAGAGCATCATTGTACTGTATTATCAGAGATGGTTTTTTTGAATAATCAGAAGTGTTTCTAGATGAAAACCTTTTTACAAATCTTGTTTTCTGATCTGTTTCTTCTGATCCGCTATATGATATCCTAAATCCGCAATCTGGTATTTGTCCAGCTAGAATACCAGATATAATTGGTGTAACATCTACTAAAAGATCTTCTTCACCCGTTGAAAATTCTTGACTTCTCCATAGGTTAACAACTCCATTATCATCGCTTAAATTTCCACTAGATATAATATCAATATCATCAGAACCAAGGAGTCCCTGCTTATTAGCACCAGTAACATACCAGGTATCTGGTGTTTCACTGGTGACAGATGCAGTAACAAAGTTTGAAGAATCTAAATCAGTGTAATGTACTATATTTCTTCCCATTCCTTCATCAAAAGATTTTGAAAGAGGAAATACTATAATATTAAAATTACTTGGTGTAGTCTGGCCCCCATATACATCACTAAGCCTAAGTGAAGCTTTGAATGAAGAATTTGAAATATCAAAAATTGATCCAGTAATTGCCCTAAGTGGATCAAGATTAAATTTAACAAGAAGTCTAGATATCTCTATTGGATTTTCAACAGATCCTGATCTTGATTCCCCATACAGCTTAAAAAGATCAAGTGTAGATGCTTGACCAACATTTGAATCTGTTGCTCTAAAGCTGTTATTTATAATTTTATTTGTTATATATGTGTCTTTGCTTGCGCTTAATATTCTATACATTTGATCTTCCCAAGAGTTAAGAAATTATTCCAATTATATCATCATCGGGAAATTTCACTTCAAATATTCCCCCGGGCGGTGCATGAAGAACTCCCTTTTGCAAATTACTTCTTACTGAATAGCTAACATCACTATACACCCTTTCATCGACTGTACCAGCAATATTGTCAAGATTTAATGTTATAAGACTGACTACACCAGGTGTATTGATTATTATATTGATAATATCTGTTAAAATAACAGGTTGCTCTATTTGAAAATTTTCTATTTGGAAATATTCTGAGATACTCTTGTTTGATGCTTGCAGGACAGTCTCGGGATTGCTATCTCCGCTTGTTGAAATCGAATATGTTATTTTTAAATTTATAACACTTGCATCTACTATATCTATAGCATCAGATATTAATCTATATTCATTGATATATTTTGAAAGATTATTCTTTAAAGCATCTGATGACAATATTAAGTTGCCATCTGAATCTCTACTTATAATAGATACCATACTAGATTGCGGATTATATGGATTAGATCTTATTCCGCATCTAAATACTCTCCCGAGAGAGCTTGGCATAGTATAAATTCTTGCAATCATATCTTGCTTTGTAACAATTCTTCCTTGAGAATTTCTATAATTTAATGATATTGTTCTTAGTTCATCCAGAGTAGGTGCAGCTTCACCTCCTGCTGCTCTGTTTTTATTATTAACTTCTACAGAAGATCTTACGCTCGATACTACACCATTTGAAACAGAAGATGAAAATTTTGTCAATAAAGTCTTAACATTTCTAATCGTATTTTCTGCAACATTGTGAGAAATTCCGCCACCAGATCTATAATAAACAGAAATTGTTGTATTTCTAGGAGTTATTCCCAGTGTAGTTGTATTCAAAAGCTTATTGGGATCAATAGTAAATGTAGAAAATGTCTCTCTTCTCCCGTAAAGCGGAATAGAAAGATCAGACGGATCAGGCATAATATCGTCGTCTGTTGACTCTGCAGTTCCTCCACCAAATCTAATTTTTGTCTTCTTAGTTATCTGAGATGATTCAGTAATAAATCTTCTAGGTGCAGAAATTAATTCTAAATTTTCTGCGACTTCATCTTTATCATAGCCTGTATTTAGAACTTTTTTGAAAACAGTATCCTGTGTTAGAGATTCTACTTCATAGTATGAATTACCTTCTGTATCTTCTACGGATATAATCTCTGAGACACTAGGATTAGATAGTGTAATTGTTCTAAATGGTTTAAACTTATCGGGAATACTAAATTTTTCTACCGCTGTTGTAGAAGACGTGCACATTCCTGATTGCTTAATTGAAAATGAAGTAGGGTTTCCCGAACTATCAGTTTTCATTGTAGAATAAGAAGCCTTTAAGCTTCCATTTGCATTTGTAAGTGTAAAATCTATATCATCATATAAAGTAAATGAAACTCCACTATTTGATTGAACTATTGTACCAGCCAAAATCTTTGGCATTTTTGTTATATCTGGAACATATTCATTTCTTACTATTGTAGATGGTATCTCTAAGTAAAAATCAATATCTACAATTGAAGGAGATGCACCTTGAATTTTTACGCCAGAAGCTCTCACAAGTCTTTCAATATTTTTAGACTCTACTGCCTGTGTAATATCAAGTTCTGTAAATTGATGATCTAAATAGTAAGACATATTATCCCCTACATACGCAACCATCTCTGTAAACATTCCGGCAAGACCGTTTTGTGAAAAATCTGAAATCTGATCAGAGAAAAATGTTCTGCCGTAATCAACAAGCTGTGCTCTAAATGATGAAAAATCTCTATTTAGATAAGATCTCTGATTAGTTCGTATTCGCTTTAGCGTATCTTTTTTATTGTTTGACATTTAATAATACCTTTCTATATAACGTACATTGAAACTGATAATGCTCTACCTTGAACCCTAAGTGACGGGATATTGTACCTTACAGTCATATCTATCCGAGTCATTGCATCATTTAATGGAACAACAGATGAAGAAAACTCATCTAAGTCAATTTGTGGAATAAAAATCTCTACAGCAGACTTTATTCTTATCATAGCCTGAGCATCAAAACTTTCCTGGGATGAATATTCTGTCATAAGAGGCTTTAAATTTGCCCCATATGCATAGTTTCCCAATCTCTCACCAGCATTTGTAAGAATAAGATTCCTTAGGTTATCAGCAATTTGATCGGCGGGATTCATATTCATTCTAAACAAGCCAGACCTATCATTTCCGCCCAGCTCTACAGGTGTAACAATTCCAACAGGTGTAAAGTCAATATCTGTTTGAAGATTGGCATCCTCCATATGAATACCAGAACTTTTAAACTTAAATGAATTTCTTGAATTTCCCACAGTTTCGCTCTCTTTATCTTAAATATATTTTATACCAAAACTTCACCCATTAGATGCTGATTAATATTAACTTTATACGCCCAATGCGTCTCCAATGCACTTGGATACAAGTCCTGCACCAAATAAGAAAGCTATAGATAGCTGCACAGCATATATTGAAATCTTCTGGATGTACACAGCAATTGCAGCTATGAAGCTTATAGGAAAATTCATCTCTGCTGCTAGTTCATCAATCTTTAAGGCATCTTCAATCTCTCCAACCACGCACTCAACTAACTCACATGGATCAGATAGACCCTCCAGTATACATGTGGATATCCCTACAACAAACTCTGGAAACCAAATTGGAAATTCAAGAAACCACTCCATTATCCACTCAAGGACGAACATAAAACTTATATCCGGGAGTTCAAAGTTACACTCAACCTCAGGAAGAAAAAGTTCGCAAAAGTCTGGAGGGAATGGTAGGTCGAACTCAAGATCAAAATCTATCTCAATTGTAGGAATATTTAGCATGAGCTCAATCATAAACTCACACTCACTTTCAGTCTCTGTTGTTCCTGCCTCAAGCGCAGTCTCGTATGTCTCCGTAACTGCTGACGTGTTTATATATCCGTCATCACAGAGACATGGCTCAGATGCGTTTGGGGGTACTAAAGTTGATCCTACACAAGACATAAACTCCAAAATTAGATTACAGTCAACATTAAACATGGTTAGGTCAAAATACGATGACGGATCTATATACGTGGGTGGGTACGGTCCCAGAGGGATTGCGTCTATTATCTTGAGTGTCGTGTCATAGAGACCTGATACGAATACCTGCTCAAATTTTGATGGATCTTCATAGTCAAGCCCAACTTGAAATGCATCTGCAAGATCCTCTGACGCATTCGCTGATAACAGGCCGCCCGGATCTATCTCTACACAACCTCCTATCGATGGAGGAAAGTCTGTACTAAATTCAGGTCCGCCTAGTGCAGCTTTAACATCCTCTATAAACGCAAGATTTAGATCACTTCCAAGCTCATCCCACCCATCGTCATATAATGAAGTTATCAGTCCATCTGCCATGCTACTTCACCAGTATCTTTGTCGCGAACGATCCCAAGCTTCCTTCTACACCAACCAGACCGCCCATTGTCGTACCTATCGGTGCTGCTACAACCGTACCAACACCATCACCCCCAGCAGTAGCTGCATTTCCAGATGTTAACAGTGCTAGATCTGCATCCTCTCCGCCGAGCTTGATTACTCCGTCGGCACCGGGTATGAATACTATGTCACCATCTGATCTTATAATAACGGCAGCCTCGCCAACAACTATTTTAAGATCATCACGTGCAATCATTCTAACCTGATTTGACTTTAAGACAATTGCAGGTCCCTCACCAGATGCCTCATCTCCATCTATTTCTATTTCAAAATTTGTATCGGCATCTGTATTCATGGACACGTAAATTCTTGAGAGGTCATTCTCAAAATCAGGATCCCCCTCTGCTGCGTTTGACTCCTCGTCTGTTACAGATGGGAACTTATTAATTTCATCCCACTCCCTGGTGTTAGTGACAGCACCAAGGTCTGAGTTATCTACAGCAGCTGTTGCTGCATCTTGACCCCTACCTGCAACTATGTCTATTGTGCCAAATCCAGTTACACCTTCCATAGACTCACCTATGGTTTCTTCTGTTCCTGGTGGCGTATCTGCTTCACCTACTCTATCCATTCCAAGAACAATTGATGTATTGTTGGACCCTTGAAGAACAAGGTCTCCTACTCTCTTGCTAAATCTTGGAACAGGCTCACCAACAAATTGGTCAGCATACGTATTAGAATATGCAACTATATCACCGTATGCATCCGCACCTGACATATCATTGCTGCTTATTGTTAATCCGCCGCCGCTTGGAAATACAAACGCCTCTTCTTCTGTAAATGAAAATGATTCCTCTTGATTTGCTAGTGCACTATCAGTACTTGTAACAGCGTCTAGATAAAGTGACTCTCTATTTTTTTGAGTATAGTTTAAATCATCTACGTAGTTGTCAGAAGCAATTCTAGTAAGCCAGAAACCTTTTCTAGACTTTCCCCTGCTTAGGGTATCATATATTACCCATATCTGCTCACCTGGTTTAACAGGAAACGAGATATGCGGAAAGAATGGATAAAATATCTCAGGCTTACCTCCCCACCCATCTCTGTCAGAAATCACCCTTCCTATTACAGAATTTCTTGGCATTCTTCCAATCAACTCTGTATTGCTTACCTTGTCATAACCTGATCGTAGAGACTCAGCATATGTAGAAAAAGTACTATCTTTTAATGGTGCTTTTTCAAGATCCACAACAGGGTTTGAAATAAAGTTAACAACAACAGCAGCATATAAAATACGACCTACATCTGGAACATTGCTTAGATCAGATGTAATATCTGTTGAAGAACCGCCTCCTCTAAATGATCTAATTCCCACCTTGTGACTCGTTTATCTGATTGTAGATATCATTAATATCAACGGGCTTTTCTTCCTCTCTAGAAATAGTCTCAGCAAGCTTTAGTATTTGATCATTTGACTTTGACATTCTCTCAAGATATTTTGATAAAATAGTTCCATACTGACCATGATTTGCAAGGCTACCGCGTGTTTGCATAAGGAGATCAGTAAGTAAAATGCCAGCATTAGCTCTATCAGTTAAAGCATTTTCATAAACATCTCTCCATAATAACTTTTTCCTGTCTTCAGTATTTACAAGGGAATCTAGTAGTTCGGAAAATTTTTCTATTTTCTCTTCCTTCTCTCTTACTCTGCTTGTAAATGTATCTATATTTTCTGACATATTATTCTCCAAAGAAAAATTCATACTCATCTTTCTTACTTATGTCCCTATAGTGTTTTCTAATAGAAGACATTGCAACTGAAAGCTGTTTTGGAGATAAGCTTGATATGTCTCTTAAGTATACGAATATTGCTCGCTTATTAAGAAGATCAAGATCATCAACCTTGTCAAATAAAGCTATTATGGCATCTATACACGCAATCTCTTTTTCTGTTCGAAGACGTGTCTTTATCTCTTGAAGCATTTCCTTTAAAGCAGCAAACGATTCACGCCTCATCATATTTTTATCTTGAGGTGCATCTATTTTAAATGCTTCAAGATACACAGGATCAGTTAGTGATCTCTCTTCTGCATCCTGAATGCTTACTGTTCTATTTCTTATTTTTGTTCTCTTTTTACTTTGAATAATTAGCCAGTTCTTAGCTACCACATTAAAATATGAAAAAGCCTTTGTCCCTCTATCTGGATCAAACTTCCTAATTGTTTCATATAAAAAAGTTACACAATCATTTTTTAAAACCTGAAATGTGTCTGGTGTTTTTGCAAATCCGTGAATGAATATTAAATTCTCAGCTAGCTTATTAAAAGCAGGACATATCTTTTCTACGTATATTTTATGCTTAATTTCATCAGATTCTGTATTTTGATAAATTCTAATATTATCATGGGTCTCTTTGGTAAAATAATTTTTAGAAGATCCCTTTTTTCTTCTTCTGATAGTCTTTTTAACTATTTTTTTTTTCATTTTTGAATATCCGAACCTGAAGTATCTATAGTTTTATCACTTTCTGCAGAAGAAATTAAGCTATTTGCAACTGAAAGTATTGAATCTCTACTAGCTTCAATTTCCGATATTACCTGTCTAACTTCTACAGAGTCAAAAAAAACTGGTGTTTCTGCTATTTTAGACATTGCTGCGTATCTTTGATCTAATAGATCTAAAGATTCCTCAATTGAATCTTGCACCCTTAATATCATTACTCCAAATTTAAAATTATATCGTATAGAAAATAAAAGAATGACAGCAGTAACAATATTGGCTAGTATTAAAATTATAAAACTTGAAAACTCAATCATTATTCCATTATCTCTAGTAGTACCTCTTCATATTTCTTAATAATTGATGCCTTGTTAAATTCACACCTTATCTTCTTGCCAAGATTGCATGCCCAAACTTTTGGAATTTGAGGCTTATTGTAAAATTTGTGAATCTTCTTTTTGAAATCACTTTCTGAAGGATTTGCCCACTTTGCACCACTTACAAATATTCGCTTGTCTACTTTATCATTGGATATATTGACGAGATCATAGTCAATATTAATAGATTTTCCTAGAGACAAAAACTCCATATGTGCTGACCAGTTAGTAACCATGACTGGTAAATCTGATGCAGCAGCTTCTAATATTGGTAATCCAAATCCTTCACCTCTAGTTAAATTTATGAGACATTTTATAGATTTGTTTCTATATAGCCCACATACTTCATCATTTGTAAGATTCCCATGTATAAAATGAACTCTAGGAAACTGTCCCGGGCGAACTTCTTTCAAAACTTGAGATAGTATATTTTTTGTAATTTTTCTATCAATCCTGGTTCCCCTGCCACTATTTGTCTTTAAAACAAGGCCAACATCTTTGTTATCTTTAAACGCTTCACAAAACCACTTTATTGTATTAAAAATATTTTTTCGATCTGTCTCTGAATTGTGACCATTTATCTGAGATATTGCAAGAAAATTAAATTTTGATTCAAACTCCATATTTTCAAAATGATTTTCAGACGTTAACGGCTTCTCTATCTCTACGTGATACCACTCTGGAATAACATAAATTTTTGTTTTCACGTCTCCAGATCGATGTAAGCACAATTTTGCATGCTCAGATGGAACTATGATAGCATCCATTCTATTGCACGCATTTATCCATTCAGGATTGCATCTGTCTGTTTCCACGACAGCAGAAACACCCACATTTTTTCTTGCTAAGTTCGGATCCCACTCGTCTGGTAGTTGAACTTGAAATGAAATATCGTTAATTGCTTCTGACCTACTTGTTGATTCCATTATTTTTCCAACAATTCCATTCTCTAAATCAGGATTTATAAGCCACGTAGTGTGACCCCAATTAACTACCTGTGTTTCTTTTTTAATATCTGCAACACTTGTTTCATCTAAAAAAGAAAATATCTGTCTTGAGTGAACTCCATACCCACTTATAGATAAAAGTGGTGCCCTAATTAGTACATTCATTATTTACACCTACATTGAAAAAACTTCATATCTTTTATAATTTTCCTTCCAGTTTCCTATTAACTCAGTAAGAGTTTCATCCCATTTATCTACGACATCTTTTAAATTAAATTCAGAATCTACATACTCTAAAACTTTTTTACACAGTATTTCTTTTTCTTCATCAGACATGTTATAAAATTTCATAATTCCATTAGCAATAGTTTCATTACTTACATAGTCTTCATAAATATACGGAACGGTCTGCGAACCAACAAGGGTCTGTAACTCTACTGGAAGGGAGACTCCATTTTCCGTTCCATCCCTGTGATCAATAACTTGTCTAGTCAATCCTCCAGTCTTAACAGCGATAATAGGAGTTCCACACTGCATAGATTCAAGTGTTGAAAGTCCAAATCCTTCTGCATAGCTTATGTTTATACAAAAATCTGAAATATTGTAAAGAACGTTCATGTTTTCAAAGTCTAGACGTTGTGTTGAAAAGAAAACATTTTCTTGTACGTCCATTGCTTCGGAAACCTGTATAAGATTTGATCCTTCGGGATCGTGAGGATCACAGTGCATAATCAATAGGGCATTTCTATGCCCATGTTCTTTTTCAAGGTTGTCAAGAAATTGTTTCCACGCAACAATAGTATCAGAAGATCTCTTTCTTTTTGCGTTTCTGTTTACCCATATTCCAACAAACCAATCCTTTCTTTCTTCACCAAGCAGAGATATCTTGTGCTTTTGTATGTCTTCTTTATTAATTTTTTTAAAAATGTTTTTTGGAACAGCATGAGGAATAAAATTAGTCTTAGACGGGTGCCTATCTTTGAGCTGTGTGTATGTATGGTGACTGTGACAATTTATCAAATCTGTAGATTCATATAGTGGATCATTGAATTCAGGATAAGGGGTGTTATCCCATACATGCCACCATGCTATTGGACACACTTGATGAATCTCATCTTCTATTTCAAATAACCACAGAAAAAACCTTGGATCTGTAAAAATAAATAAAACATCTGGTTTTTCTGCTGCAAGAGTTACCCTTATAAGATCTGGATTTCCAAATCCATCTATGGGCTTGATAATAAAATCATCATCAACTTTTATAGTATCATAACTTGCGTGTTTTAAAGCTGCGCCAAATTGTCTAAATGTGTATTTGTTTTTTTCTAACAGTCCACTTACGAGGTGTCTTGTCTGTGTTCCAACACCAGATGTAGATAATGCATGATCAGACAAAATTACTACTTTCTTTTTCATTTATTTCAGCCTCAATACAGATAATAACACAGCGAGTGCATCTAGTTAATTTAAAACTACGTACAGTGCTCTGTATCTTTAAACGAGCAGTATCTACATGAGTCTCTATTTTTAAGAAAAATATTATTTGAAACAGAAGATATCATATTATTCATCATCTTTATACCGCGTGAAAGAGTCTTTGGACCAACAGAAACTGTAACAAGTTCACAAATTTTACCTAGCTTTCCACCTCTTTTCAATAAAACAAATCCGCACCTGATATCCTTAAGCTCAATATTGTGCTTTCTTGCCCAGAAATGCTTATAAAGTATAAGCTGTGCAGTCATTAAGATATCCTGCTTTTTTTCTCTTCTCCACCCGTAAGCCCCGGCTGTCTTCCAGTCAAGAATCCAGTAAATGTATCCGTCTCCATTTTTCTTAGGAACTTTTATTACAGCATCAATAAATCCTTTGAAATTCATAGATTTTCGACTTATCTTTTCATAAAGCTCTTCTTCTGCTTTAACAACTTCCCAATTGGGAAACGTCTTGTCAAGAAAATCAGGAATTTCATTCCACATATTTTCAGCCCAATTACACCATTCACTAACTGGAACATGTTTATACCAAGAAGGTTGCTTTTTATACCAGTCCGGATTATCAAAACCATTTTTTTCCCAAGCGGAACGAATATTAGATAAAAGTAAATCTTTATCTACTGATCTAGTCTCTAAAAGAGATTCACACCCCTCATGAACAGATGTTCCAAAATCTAAATAGGGGGATGGCTCAAACATATCCACCTTATCAATATGTGTAAGTTTATGTCTCCAAGAGCACTCTTTCCAGCACTTAATCTCAGAAAACGAAACGTGCTTCTTTCCAGTTGGAAACTCTAATTCGCTCATTCTAACTCTCCTGTTACTTTATAATACAGCAACCTATTAGCTTTTATCAGTATGAATTAATCATATCCTTTAGATCATATTTTGGATTCCACTTTAAATGAGAAATAGTTTTACTAATATCCGCTAGAGTTTCCCTAACTTCTGCTGGCCTTTCGCCTATATGTTCTATACCCACCCCCTCCATTATCATATCAGAAACTTCTACAATTGAATAGTTTTTACCCGTTCCAACATTGTATACATTGTGCTTGATATTCGACTCCGCGGCACACATATTTGCATCTACAACATCATCAATGTATGTAAAGTCTCTTCGTTGCAATCCATCACCTACTATTGTCATTCTTTTTTCCTCTCTTGCCTGTCTTTTAAATAGACCTACTATGGGTGCGTAATGACCTTTTACAGGTTCTCTTGGACCGTAAACATTAAAATATCGCAATACTATACTTTCTAATTCATAAAGTTGAAAGTATAATTTGCACACATGCTCACCCATCCATTTTGACATTGAGTATGGATTTAAGCAATATGGTGGCATATTTGGCTGGAATGGAATTGCATTCTGTGGTCCATATAAGGATGACGTACTAGAATATACAAGTTTCTTTACAGAGTGCAACCTGGACCATTCTAGAACCCTCTGTGTACCAACTACGTTAACCTCAAAGCATTCACCTGGGCTTCCTATAGTTGGCTGAATACGACTGCGAGCAGCCAAGTGAAAAACGTAGTCGACATTAGAAAAATACTCAGAACAGTCATCTTGTGAAATATCTTTTTTCCAATATGTGACGTTTTCTTTGTTTTCATTATAGTAAAACTCTTTGTTTTCCGGAGCCGAAAGATCATCTATGACTATCACCCTATGACCCATTGAAACCAGTCTATCTACAATGTGGCTTCCAATAAACCCGCAACCTCCCGTAACTAAACTAGTCGTCACTTATTGCCCTTCCTTTCATCTTTTCCCAATCTCTATTTTTTCTTAATTTATTATTCTTGTCTAATACATTTTTTAATAAAGTGGGATCCACATCAAGCTCCTCAGCAAAGTAAATCAGTGCCTCCATATCTTTAGGAAAACAGTGGCCCCCAAAACCTCTATCTCCATCTGGACCAGGAACCATTAAGTGACTCTTTCCAATTCTCCCATCATGCAATGCATACTCTGTTACTTTGTCAAAGTCAATATTGGCTGCTGTACAAATATCGTACATCTCATTTGCAAATATAACCTTCGTTGCAAGAAAACAGTTTGTAAAATACTTTACAGCCTCAGCTGTATTTGACCCAGTCTTAATAATTGGAATCTCTGGAAATGCACGTCTAAATATTTGTTTTACTTTACCAGTAGCAGGTCTTGGGCCACCTATTATAATCCTGGTTTGATTTTTAAAATCTTCAAATGAATTTGCCTCTGTTAAAAATTCAGGGCTAAAGCAAACATGAAGCATAGACGTTTTATTTATTCTTTCTGTAGTTCCAGGAGGAATAGTTGATTTTATGACTAATACGGGTCTATTTCTACATAAATTATTTTTACACTCTTTATCAATCTTTTCTATTGCAAGCTCAAGAATTCTTGTGTCACAAGAACCGTCTAGCCTCATTGGAGTTGGAAGACAGACAAATATAATATCAGACTCATAGCATACTTTTTCGTGTGTACTATTGCATTTATCAGCATCTATATCATACGTTCTAACCTTATAGAAGTTTTTAAGACCTTCTCTAATTGCTGAGCCGACAAATCCCTGCCCAATAATTCCTATCTCTGCATTCATTTTTTCTCCTTTTTTATATCTAGATACAGCATGTGTGACAACATAGAAGATACTCTCTCTCCGTCATTAGATATAAAATTTTCAATTTCATTTTTTATTGATGACGATTTTTCAACATAAAAATTTTGACAAACTATTCCTTGACTATTGGGATCTTTAGAAGATGTAAACTTTCTAACGGTTTGTTCTATAAGGTCTGCCTCATAAGTACAATCAGTCTGTCTTACTATAACCTTTCTTTCTTTTGAAAATGTTTCATTACTCCATAAAAATCTAACAAGATGTCCTGATTCACTTTTTCCAAATAGTGAAAATGTATTAGAGTGCTGAAAGATTTGATAAGATAAGATATCTTTTTGAGATGTTATGTGTAAATATAAATCTATATCGTGAATCCCAACGTCTGTAAATGAGTCAACTCGCTGATTAGAAGATCCTTTTACAGAGCATCTTACAAAATCCATGCTCACTATATTGCTTACTTCAACTAGAGATTTAAGCTTGTCAACTGCAGGATTAAATCTCTCAACCATCCCAGAATAAACACTGGAATCAAGAAATATATCCTTATCTTTCTCGTTTACAATAACTGGTTTTTCAATTAAAAACTTTCCATAAAAACCAAGATCTTTAAACTTATAGTATAGTTCAGCGTGCGTTCCTTCAGGAGTTGAAATGAGAACATGAGAGAACTCTTTAACTGTGTCTGAAGTAATATTTTCTAGACGCAGCGAATCGCTAATATCGTCACGATAAGGATCATAACAGCTATACTTTAAATTCAAAGATTTAATATATTTCTCATGAACCTTTCCCATTCGACCTAGTCCACATATTAAAATTTTCATATCAACTGACATCTTTCCCCTTTGAGACATAATCTATCATGCATATTTTCATCAATCTAGCTTGTCGCTATGTTCTTGCAAAGCTTTTCTAAAGTTAATCAATTTTTCATAACTCTATTTTAAACTTTATCTTATTTGCAATTTTTTCAGCTATTGGACAATTTCCCGATATTCCTTTTCTTTTGTATGCTGGCTGATTATAGACAACTTCAGGATAATGACCTTGCTCAGGGCCTCTGAGCCCAAGTTCTGATCGTATTCCTGTCATATGAATTTTCATTTGCTCTAGTGCCATTAGGCATAGTGGTTCTGCTAGCCTAAAGTTAAAACCTATATACTCATGATTATATTTTCCAACTTGCCCTTGATCGCATATAGCCCTGACCTTATCAGCATTTAGTCTTGAATCCTTAGATATGCAAATCATTCCGCCTTCAAAAGTAGAAATATTTTTTGTTTTATAAAATGAAAATGTTCCTGCATCAGACATCATACCTGCATATTTTCCTGATAGGTGCTCTGCGCCAAAAGCCTGAGCTGCATCTTCTATGACTGATATGTTGTGTTTAGAAGCTATAACATTTATTTTTTCCATGGCGCAGATGCGCCCATAAAGATGAACAGGAATGATTGCCCTTGTTCTCTCTGTGATTGCCTGTTCAATCTTTGAAGCATCTATGAGATACGTATCAGGATCAATATCGACAAACACTGGTGTTCCACCAGCAATCACTATTGCATTTGTAGTTGCTATAAAAGTAAAAGGTGTTGTAATAACTTCGTCACCTTGCTGAAGATCTAATGACCAGAGGGGCGCTATTAGTGCGCTAGTTCCATTATTAACTGCAATACAGTCTCTTAGGTCAAATCTTTCTTTGACATACTCTTCAAAAATTTTTCTAACTACTGCTGGCATCAGACATTTCCTTCTTATATTTTTCAAATAATCTTGCTAAATCTAATTCTTTATCTGGAGGTACACTTCTGTAATATGTGCCTCTCTTCAAAGATTCTAATGAATTGATACTGTTATTTTCTAGAAATTTTAAAGACTCAATCATTAATTTTTGCTCTAGGCTTTGCAATCTTAAGTGTAAATCAACCAAAGTATCATCCTCATAAATATTAATTTTTTCCTGTAGTATTTTAAAACCCATGTCAATTTTACTATCAATCAAATGAGTTGTAACTCCTTGCGGATAATTTTCCAAAATTCCCCACTTTAAATTATCTAAACCTCTATTTTGTGGTAGTATTCCCGGGTGCATGTTTATTACACCCAGGCTAAAATTATCAAATGCTATAGGTTTTAATATTCTTGCACCAAGAATTATACCCACGTCTAATTTTTTCGATTTTACAATTTCTGAGGTTTCTTCAGAATTGTGAACTGTCACGTGGTAATCTATATTATAAAATTCTGCTAACTCTCTCGGATGCCATAAAAATAAGTCTTTTGGTCCAACCCTGATTGTAGATTTGTAAAAGTTTAGTTTGACAGGGTCCGCAGCAATTATTACAGATGGTCTATATCCAGCTATACAAAGATTTTGAATCCCTGCCTGTGTTTTCCAGTGTTTAAAATTATAAGCAAATACTCCAACTCTTAATTTATCCATGTAAAGCTCCAGTTCTTACATCTACGACCTTTAAACTGGCCGATATTGCTGCATTAATTCCAGAATCTGTATCTTCAAATGCTAAAATCTTCTCAGGTTTTATATTAAACTTTTCTATCGCAAATTCGTACATATCTGGAAATGGTTTTATTTTATAAAACATTTTTTTAAAATTTGTTCACACTGTTCTTCAAATGTGATTTTTCCCCAGTTGTGATCTTTGATATAGTTTTCTTTAGACACTATTGACTTTGCTTCTTTCATTATTTTATTTAAACTATTTTGAACTTCATGATCATAAACTAGCAATGTGTCACTAAAGAATTCAGGTACTGTTGTTGCCTTATTGCACAAAGTAATACATTTTCCTTCAATGCTTTCTCCTAAAACCCTGGGATAGCCTTTTGGAGATCCATACGGCCTAGGGTCCATCGGAATAGCACATATCTTTGACAAACAATATAAATTTATTAAAAATTCTTCTGAAACATTTCCTATAAATGCTGGATTTATTTTTTTATTTTTACATATATCTATGATCTTTTGAAAATATCCCGATGGGATATCTTTGTTTTCTCCTGCTAGTACGACTGTATAGTCTTTAATTAGATGACTGTCAATCTGTTCAAAAAACTTTAATTGATTTTTGACATACCATATTGTTCCAGGAATCAAGATAATATTCTTCTTTGGGTAACTTTTTAAAAAAGAATTACATGATTTTTTAAAAACTGGGCCAGCCATAGGGCACATCTCTTCTTCTTCAAAATAATGATCAGCATTTCCATAATTTGGCTTATGAGACATTGTTTTAATATTTACAACATATTTGCTATTATCAACTATTTTTCCTAACACATTGTCTCTTTTCATATTGTTTAGAACAGACGATCTAGCAATTATCACATCATAGTATTCTAAAAATTTATCAATTTTTTTTGATTTTAGATCATTTATTTCAAAAAGCTTTGGTCTATTCAATCCTTTTTGATAGGACATGTGGATAACTGAGTCTTCTAAGCATTTTGATGCATAAAGAGGGAGACCCCATCCCTCTAATTCATACTTATAAGGTGAAAAATGTGCAAATAAAACTTTTCTATTAGAAAATAATTTTTTATTATTTTTTATATTAAAAATTAGTGAATGATCTACAGTGGCATCCTCAGCTAGATTGTAATTTAATTGCTTCGAATTTTTTCTAATATTTTGTAAACTTATTTTACTTGCTAGCTCTGGAAAAAGATCTAATAGTTGTTTTAAGCATGTATCATATAAATTATTCATCAACGTCTTCCTTTACAATTTTTTATAAATTTCTATCCCGCACCTATTTTTTTTAGAAGAGTCAATGAACTCTCCCGATTTCTTAAATAGAGGAATATCATTCATTTCAATTTCATTAATAAACTTTTTAACTCCTAAGTATCGATTACTGTCTGTATCGTGAAAAATGAAAAAACCGCCAGATTTTAAAAATTTGGAATAGAAGTTAAAATCATTTTTAACATATTCATATTCATGATTTCCATCACAAAAAATCAAATCTAGTTTAAAATCTAGTCTAGAAAAATTTTCTTTTACCTTATTGCTTGTTGAATCACCAACAATGAAAATTGTTCCATTTTTAAAAGCTAGATTTCTTACTAAAGATTTTTCTGAGTTTGTACAACAAAGATTGTCTAGAATAATATTTTTGTCAATATTTAAGTTATTCCAAAGCATAGTGTTGGCGAGATTTGATGCAGTTCCGATCTCTAGGTAGCATAATTTTCTATCTTTAAATTCAGACCTTAAAAAACAAATTGTGGCTGCAAACTCACGAGGAATTTGCATTAAATAGTCTCTTTCACCATTAAACATTCGTAAACCCCCGTAATCCTCTGGAGCATTTGTCTCTATTACTCTCTCTAGTGATTTAAACTCATCTGTGTGTGAAAAATCTTCAATTCTTTTTATCATAATTTATATCAAGCCATAACCAATAATTTATTTCAAAATTAATATTTCACTTCTATTATACAAAATGCTTATAAAATTTATCATAATTTATCTTCTGGATAGATCGATGCAGTATTTAAGGTGCAGACACTCTTTTGTCTTTCATCTAAAAACTCTCTAAAGCAATTAGCAGAATACAGCTTTTTCATTATATCTTTATTTGACATAATATTTTCAACATGCTTGTTTTTATATTTTTTCTTTAAAGATATCTTAGTAGAAATCTCTGTTATCCACTCTTTCCTACACACTTCATCAAGAAATGAAAATATCATATTCAATATTGCAGAAGGATCAGACAAGAGATCTTCATACTTGCATAAAAGATAATTGTTAAACATTTTTGAAATATCAATACCGGACTGAGTATCCTGTATAACTTTTTCTGTTGCGATTTCTACACTATAGTTGTGAGACTGGGTATATGAAAAGATGGAGTCAAGCGGGTCTCTAGTTATCTGAATAAAATATACATTTTCTCTTCCAAGTAAGTCTATAATATGCTGAAACTTATCTGGATTCTCTCTAAATGTGGTTGCATTTCCACCAGCTTTTTTATCGCCTATTATCTTTATTTCTTTCTTTTCAAATTCACTGTTAGCTACCAGGTCGCCCATTTTGATCCAGTCTTTTTGATACTGAATAAGGTTCCTGCCGTGCGTCGTAGACTTTTCAAGTCCAGACTGATATTCGTGGACTGCCTGTCTCACCATCGCTTCAGCAGACATTTGAATATCTCTATTTTCATATACACAATTTTGTAAAAATCTTGACTCATTTGATATTAAGCAGCGAGGATGATAATTTACTAATTGTCCCAGAAGTGTCGAACCTGTTCTTCCACTTCCTACAAAAAATAAATATTTTAAATTTTCTGCTATAATCATTTTAATATCTCTTTACAAATGCGCGGTACTTTAAATACGTCTTTCTTTTTTTGTGAATACCCGAATAGATCAAAGTCTGACTTGTATAAAGATACAACTCGCTCAAGATTTTTATCGTCTAGATAGTGGCTATATCTATTCCACGAATTAGTCTCATTAAGCCTAACATCATCTTGTAAATAATTTTTAATTATATCTTTTTGAGTACTAGTAGAAGCTCTACAATCTAAGAACTGGTAGATACTCTTTGTGTCTTCTAAGCAAAATATTCTTTTATAGTGTCCTATAGACCTAGCTTGCCTATACATGGGTGAAAAATGATGATCACGAGGTTGCCCATGCTTGTGGGCCTCCGCCTCCAGAAAATCTAAAAAACAAACAAAATCACTGTATAAGAAATCTTTCCCTCTATCATATTTCCCACTTAGCTCTTTGATGCGTGACCTTGGTGCCCACCTATTATGTTTATTACTAAAGCCCGAAGTCAACCTTGTCAAAGGATTTCTTATTACAATAATCTTGTCTTTTTTTTTCTGTATTTCGATTTTTCTTTCTTTTTCTTTCTTTTTTCTGTTTTTCATTTTTTTCATATCCCCTCCCCCTAGTTCAAAAAAAAGATGTGAAAATGTATTATACCCGCATTTTGGAATCAAGTCAACCATGAGATCAATTGATTCTATATAGATTGTTTTCATTACTTTGTCTTTGCTCTATTAGTACCATACTGCTTGCTTAATTACACACTCTTCAAACTCATCTAAATCTTCCAAACTGTATTTAAATTTTCCAAAATGAACCTCTCTATCATAGTGTATGTGATATATTCTTGGCTCCAAGTGATCTTCCCCGAATTCATGTTTTAAATTTCTAACTTTTTCTCTTGTAGCTTTTCCTCTAATATTATACTCAAAAGGAAAAGTATGTATTTTAACATTGCTATTCCACAAAGATACTCTTAGGCTGACCTGATCCCATCCGTTAGTCTGCTGATAGTATTTATAAAAATATTGTCTCCACGTATTCAAAAAATTATTTGTAGCTTCAGAAGAGTTATATGCCATTATTCCCCCGTTGAACTCTGAGAATCCATATGGAATAGATTCATATTCTGGAACTAGCTTTGAATACTTTAGCCGCTTTCTAGCATAATCATGGACTAGGCCAACATCAAATCTTTTCAATATATCAAACATGTCAGATATATTTCTCACAACTAGCGTATCAGAGTCAAGGTACACTGTATTTACAAAAGGAGAAAATCCAACAAAATCAACTTTTGCCCGTATGTGATTAGGTTGAATTTTAGCATACACATCAACTATCTGACCCATTTCATCTGTCTGCTCTTGATCTGTAAGCAATGCTATTGGCTCAGCGTTATATCGTCTAAGTGATTTTATTGACATAAGCGCTTCTTTTGTAAATGCATCGCCAAAGGCGATATATAAAAATCCATTTTCTGCTATTTTTTCTTGCATTGTTTCTATTTTTCCTTCTGCTTGTTTTGATAAATTTCTAATATAGAGCTATAGTATCTAAGTGCCCAATTGTACGGGTCATAATTGTTATCTAAAAATATTTTTGCATTTTTTGCTACTTTGTTTCTGATATTAAAATCTGATAGTCTGTTAAAAGATCTTAGCCATCCCATTGGAGTGTGAGCAACATACCCATTCTTCTCATCTCCAAATAAGTGAAAATTACTAGGGCTAAAGTCAGCAATAACAGGAACTCCCAGAGCCATAAAAGCTAGTGCTCTTCCATTATTAGTCTTATTCTTATATCTCATAATGTAATCTGATTGAAACTTTCCATGATTTTGATTGATAGTAGATAGCTGAAATGTTAAATCATGCACCCCGGGACAAATTCCAATATCACACTGCCCTATGTCATCACGCACAGTAGCAATATTCCATTTTTTAAAAACTATTGGAATATCTGGCCTTCCCAAATCAGCAGTCCAGTTTATCTCACTTTCAGATTTTTCACTAAGAATATTCAATTCAATTTTTCTACTTTTTGAAAAATCTTCTAGTGCCATCTTTAGACCACCTACAAATGAAAAAAGGTGAGGGGTCCAGCCATGATAGCATATTTTTAAAATATCTACTGGAGAATGAGTTTTTATATCAGAGTTATAATATAGCGACTCTATGTGTGCATTTAATATAATATTATCATAAAAAGAAAGACTGTCAGCCTCCTCTAAAGATCCTACCATCACAAAGTCAAAATTGACAGAAGTTAAATCTCTTGGCGGGGTTATCGTTCCAATAAGAATATCAGGATTTGCTTTCTTTGTTTGATCAAATAATGATTTAATATCTCCATGAAGACACTTTCCCATTATTAAAACATCTGTATCTTTGATAATCTCTTCTGTTGTATTTTGTAGCGTAAGTATTTTTGAATTAACTCCTATAGCATTAAAATATCTACAATAATCATTTACCCAAATTCTATATGATCCCGATGTTATATTGACATTAGCAACAAGAAATACTATTTTTAAACTATTATTAATTTTATTCATTTGTAATTTCTATTTAATAGAGTTCCGATCGATACTATTCTCTGCGTCATTTAAATAAAATGTTCCTTTCAAAAGAACCTGATGCGATGGTTTTCCGCTTCCTGTTTGCCCTACATTGTACACTTTAAAGCATCGTGAAGATTGTGAAAGTGAAAGAATGTCCTTAAAGCACCCAAATCTTTCATCAAAATCGTCAAACACCCACACACACACATCATCTTCCTTTTGAGATTTTTCTAAATTTGTTATATCTAAAAAGATGCTTCCTTCATCATGGAGACCGTCTATGTAGAACATATCAATATCTCTACAGTCTAGCGACATGTTCTCGCTTGTCCCATTGACAAAAACAACCTTTTCATCATTTTTATACAAGCTAGCATATTTTTTATTTCTTACATCCCTCGGATCACAGCTAAAGACAGACCCATCAATATCTTTATCTCTCGCATATTTGCAAAAAGTGTAAAATTGCCAGCCCTCTGCTGTTCCCACCTCCGCTATATTTTTACACTTAAATTGATTTGCCACACGGGTAAGGTAATACGCACGTCTATGAAGACCGTCTAGTATTTCTTTTCTAATTTTATCTGATATTATCCCGCTGTTATCAAGTTTAGCATTCTGTATTGGAAGGTTTATATCGTTCCATATCTCTATATATTCCTCTGGAACATCTATCGTCTTTACGCTCCCATGGGTTTCAAATAGCTCTGTTAGATCTGAGTCTTTCTGAAAGCACATTTCAAAATTCATACCAGCAAAATTTATCTCCATGGGTGTCAAACCTATGCAAAAAGATTTATTAAATAGCACACAGATATCATGAACTGGGTTTTCAATTATACTCTCTGTGTATTTGTCTTGATTAACACCTATTTGAAACTGCAAATAGCATATTCCCCCGGGTACTAAAACCCTCTCTATCTCTGATATCATTTTTTCTGGATCAATTGAGTGATCAAACACGTTCGAGTACACGAAGTTAAATGATTCATTTTCGTACTCAAGATTATGCATATCACCCTTGACAACAAGTGGAAGATGGGGAACCAGATCTATTCCAACTACGCTGTCTATCCCCAGCTCATTTAATGCTACGACTTCCTGACCAGTTCTTGCACCTATGCAAAGACATCTACTATCTTTAGAAAGCCCGCCTAAAATTTTATTAAATTCAGCTTTAAATCCTTCTATTTTTAATCTCCACTCTTCATTGAGCCACTTCTTTCTTTTATCTGGGTTTAAAGTTTTTTCTGATTGAAAGGCTACATACTCTTCGTAGTCAAAATAGTGTCTACTAGTTTTCACTTTATTTTCTCCATAATTTTATAATATTCTTCTGAAACGTCTCTTAAAGGCGAAATGTCAATACTGCATTTATTTTCTTTTAAAACATTGGAAAAATTCATAGGAGGCGGATTATAAAGATCAACTGGAGAAAAATCCCACTCGTCCTCTTCAATTACCACAGCATCTATTCCTGCTATCTCACTTGTTCCCCCAGTAGATGAGCACACAATCTTACAGCCCGCAGCTCTTGCATCAACAACAACATTTGGACAGTGATCAAGATATGCAAGGTGAATAAACGTACTGCAAGATTTTCCCAATCCTACAAGCATGTTCCTATCAAGATGTCCAACATAAAATATTCTACTTTCATTTCCTTTTACAAGATCAGAAAACTCATCTTTAGACACCCCTTTTCCAGCTACAATTAAAACTGAATCATCGGGAGAAAAATCTAAAAAGTATCTTATATTCTCACGGAGGCGCTTATGGGGCCTCCACGAAGATGCGCAGAACCAAGCATCACCCCCACGCGTTAGCGGTTTTAAATCTAGTGCTGGTATTATATCGATTTCTTGAACTGCTGGCCCATTATGAATCACATGTCCGCCTTTATGACACCCAAACCATTTCTCAATTAGCTTCTTGTTAAACCTAGATTGAAAAATAACTGCATCAGATGAATCATATGTTTTTTTTATTAATCTGTTTTGCTCTTGATAGTTTTGCCCTGTATTAAAGTATATTCCATCAAGCCGTGTGATTCTCGGTTTTGATTTTACTGCTGCCTCTTGAATTAAGCAAAATTCAATATCTGCAATTTCTGGCAAATGAGTAAACTCACAGTCAAATTCACTTGAAAGAACTCTAAACAGCCTAGATGTAAAAGAGTTTGGACCACTATCTGACGAAGGATTAAAATTATGAGGTACTATTATCATCACTTCTTCCATAGTCATCATCTAGTCTGATAACGTCATCAATCTGATGAGTGCTTACTTCAATAAGTGTAACATCTTCGTCATTCGCACAAAACCTATGTATCTGATGTGGCATTATACGAAGTGATTCTCCCTTGCTTATTTTTTCTAGGCAGTCTTCTCCATCATAGTTGTAAAGTGTACCCTCTAAGACATAAACTGTCTCATCCTTTGCTTGATGATATTGTCTAGAAAGCCTATGACCAGACTTGATATGTAAGATTTTTCCAATATACTGATTCGTTTGTGCCCATATAATTTCATGACCCCACGGTTTTTCAACTTTTTTTATCATTCTATGCTAAAAATCCGCGAGATCTTACAAGATTTACAGTAGAGATCTGTGACATTTCTTCGTAATCTCTGTATGGAATAGAGACTGAATTAATGTTATATCTGTAGCAAACTTTATCAATAAAAGATCTAGATTGTGAAATATGAAGCAGGGGAAGCATAAGTGCTTGATCATACCCTCTCTCAAACCAACGGCCACTCGTATCTTGAAAATTTTTATCAGATATGTTTTTAAGAAGAGATGACTTAAATGATCTAAGGTGTGAAGAGCACCAGGGCCACATATATGGGTCTACGTGACCCGGCATATCCTTAGAAATATTTAATCCGTTGATATCCCATGCATGCGCTGTCCATACAACATCACTTCCCGACTCGTACGAATCAAGCAATAAAGCTACAGCTTCATTATTGCAAAGTGAATCATCTCCATCTATCACAGCTATTACCATATCATCACACTCTTGAAAAGATCGAGAAGTCTCAACTATGTTTCTTAGCGCAAATTTTTTCTCTACATTTTTAATTACAGTAAATTTATCTGATCTTAATTTTGATGCAATATCAGCAGTGTCATCAGTTGAAATATCATCTATAATTACAGCTGACCACCTATTATCTGTCTGATTTATAAGTGAAGAAGCAAGTGCTTCTAAATTTTTAGATGCATTATATGCAGGAATAACGAACATAATATTCATTTTAACCATCCCTTTATTATATCAGGGTGTATGCTTTCATCAACCTGTAAAAATGGAGTCTTTTGTTCAAAATCAATCTTTTTATGAAATATCCAACCTCCCATTTCTTCATCTAGCTTGCTCGATAACTCATCTATTTCTTTGTCACTTACTTCAGACCATGGCTTATCAAAAAACATATTATTTTCTGCAGTATCATCCTGTTCAATATTGTAAAGACTTTGCCAGTGTCTTGACCAATATCCCCTATATGTTTTTATCTTTCTTGACAAATCATACCATGAGTAATGAATTACTGAAGGGAGTGAGCTGCACACTGACATTAACCACATGGCATAAGCCTTTAGATCTTCAGTAGATCCATTCAACGCAGACATTCGTAAATCGTGATGTTCCTTCCCGTAAAAATTATTAAACTGAACTGGTTCAAATGAATCTGACCTTATATAGTCACATCCGTCTGTGCCTGGCTTTGAAAACATCATTCCTTCGTCATCAAATACTCTCAAATGAGCAGGTACTCCGTGCGTAATATGTGGTCTGTTTCTAGAAAATCTCCACTTCCAAGGATTAACGTCTACTCTTACTTTATTCTTCTTTCCCCAGAATTCAATTACTGGAAGAGCAACTAGATCCATTTGCTTCGGAAGTGTTCTAGCTAGTGTCTTAATTTTTTCATAATCTTTTTCATGAACTATCTCGTCAGAATCTTGCTGCCAACAAAACTCTGATGTACACATAGATCTTGCTAGTGCTTTCTGCAATCCATCAAAAACTGCAAATCTTTTGTGATTCCAATCTCTCTCTTGCCTGTGAATTACAATTCTGCCGTCGCCCTGTACAGCTGCTAGAGTTTGAAGTTCTTCCCAGGTTCCATCTGTAGATCCACCATCAATAACAACAATCTGATCACAAAAACCAAGCATTGAAGAAATAGACTCAACAAATGGATAGCTTTGGTCAATGCAGTTATATGTTGTTGTATATCCACTTATCGTAGGTAATCTATTTAAATGTTCATAAATTGCACCCCAGAATCTATCTGGCCCTCCTAGTAACCACTCAACGGTATCTTGAATATTTTCAGTATTAAACCACTCTTCATCTTGATGCATAACATTTTCATTAATTATTAGCTCACATCCTAAGAGCTTAGCCTCGATGACCACCCTGGGACATGTATCTCCCCCAGGAGGTAAAAATACAAGACCCTTTGATGTTGAAAACTTATCTAGCATCATCTGGTGAGACAACCCAGATACTTTTTCATATTGTAAGTCATTATCTTCACAATATGCAACTGCATCTTCTACACCCTTTATCCATGATGGAGAATCAATGATAAGATAATTGTCAGTTCTCTCGCTATCTTGACTAGAGATAGCTGAGACATGCTTGTAAAAATCTGTAGAAAATACAGATGAGACTGTCACATTCTTCTTTCTTGCAAGAAACGGAAATAGGTCATGATAGTGATTTTTCTGTCTTTCAGACATCCACAACAAAGAATCTGCACCAAACATAAATGCTGAAACTATCTTTCCATTCATTTGATTTTGACAGTCACAATCCTCACCCGTTTCAAACTTGTGCTTTTCTGGACTTCTAAACTTGCAGTACTTGAAATCATACTCAACGATACTATACTTGATATTTGCTATAATGGCAGGAATAAGCTCACCATTTAGTGCGGTAAAATTAGCAAATATCCAGTACTTGTCTAAAGCTCTTCCTAGTGTTTCTTTGGTTACTTCAGAAGATCTCAGTTTTTCAACTTTTAAACCATTGCATGAATCTATCAGAACTTCTGTGGTGAGCTCTGCACCACCAGGATAATCTTCTGCAAAAAAATCTGCAACAAAAACAATATCGCAACCTTCTAAATCAGGACCAGTGCTTTCTTCTTCACCAAACGGACTGCTAAACATTTACTCTTCCCCAAGCTAAATAACACTTATATGGTACTTAGCTTATAAGAAAAGTATAACAAGATATCTTTATAAATCTTATCCTGGTGACGTACTTAGATTTCCAGCATTATCTACAGTAATCCTAAATTTCGAACCATCTGGTGATACTATAACAATTCCATTTGTAGCATCCATTGGAGAAACATATAAACTGCCAGATACAACAGTATCTCCTCCAAAAACTGATACACTTCTAATTCCACTGTCCTTTCCGCCTATGCTTCCAGTCACACCAAAGAATACATCTGTCGCAGTGTCTACGCCAAAACCGGGTGATCCGCCTAGAGAATCACATATTGCAACCTGTGTAAATGCAGCAAGCTCTATCGTGTTTGATTTAAGATGAAGAACTGGATTTCCTGGTGGATTTTCACTTGCTCCGTATAAGCTTCCAGAAAGTACTACATCTCCGCCAAATATAGCATTTGTTCGTGTTCCGGCATTTCTACCTGTAGTTGCCTCCCCTGGTCCTATAGAGGTCCTTGACCCAGAGACGTAAAATGCAACATCAGGAGCGCCAGCATCATTAATAGAAGTTGCACTTCCGCCAGAGAGAATGAGAACTTGTTCTCCATCAACCATGATTGCTTTTGACCTAGTTCCAGAATCAACACGGAATGCCATTGGATCAGTTCCGCTTACATGTAACATTGCTGCGGGTGTGCTAACGTCATTGCCAATTCCAATTCTCTCTGTAGTTCCATCCATTCTTAAAACATTTGAGGAGCCTACTCTAAAAATTATATCATTTCCGGCTGAGCTACCCTTAATAAAGAGGTTGGCAGAGTTAGCATAAATCTGACCAATATTTGTGCCTGAGTCTTCTTCAAAAGTAATGTAGTTATTGCCAGATGATCCTCTTACTAGTTTTAGATTTTCATCTGTTCCACCAGGGTCCAAAATAATCACAGAACCAGAGTGTACAACATCACCTCCGAAAACAGATGTCCCTCTTATCGCTGTATTCCGTGAACCAATTGAGCCTGACACCCAAAAGTTATTATCAGCGCCGCTATTATCACCGATCCCAACGATTTCCTCTGTTGAGTGTCCTGCATGCACTTTTATATGATCATTATTAAGAAGTATTTTAGTAGTATTATCTTGTCCTGAATATCTTCTTATTTTATCTACGTACATTCCTGAACTATCGTCTACATATAAACTACCGCTGATACCTACATCTCCACCAAATAACGAAGTTCCCCTGTTAGTGGTTCCAGCTGAACCGATTGTACCTGATACGAAGAAGGCGACATCTTTTCCATCTGCTCCCGTGACACCGGATCCTGAAAGGAAGAAAATCTTCTCATCACCTGAATCCACAAATATTGCGTGTGTCTTATTGCCGGTTTCAACCCTAAAGTTAACATTAGGGCTTCCTACCTGATTTACTATAACACCGCCGCTTAATATCAGAGGTGATCCTACTAATGGCATTATTCATTCTCCTCAAGAGGTTCTAGCATCATCTTGTATTTCTTGCCCGTTATATTATTAATAACTATCAATTTGTCTGAATCCTCTTGGATTGTCCAGTTTCCCTTATCATTTCTAAGATGAAGGTCGCCTGTATATACGTTAGCCCATCGTTTCGATGCAGATCCAAGATCATGTGTATTATCTGCTAGTGGTATAAACGAAGTACAATGCCCAGATCCACTAATAACTACATCTCCACCGAACACAGATGTTCCCCTATCAGATGTGCCTCTTGATCCGGCAGATCCTGAAACGTAGAAGTTTACATCAGCACCTGCAGCGGGATCAGGGTGAGTAGCGAGTCCACCAGAGAGAATCATTACCTGGTCAGTAGAGTTCTTAACAGCAATGCCTGTCTTGTTGGCCGTCTTTATTATAGTATTTCTAGCTGCATTATCTGCATTCACAACAATTGTACTTTCAGACTCATCATATGAGAGAACAGCATTATTTGCAACAGTTAGCTTGGCATAGTCAGGTAAAAATCGAATGTAAGTATCAGGATCTGCATCGTGCTTAATGTACTCACCAACATGAATATTTCCGCTAGTGACAAGATCTCCTCCGAATAAGGAGGTTCCCCTTATAGGGAATCCGTGAGAATTAATAGTTCCAGAAACGAAGAAATTAACATCTTGCCCTTTAGATTCATCAGTTGAGCTAGCACTGCCACCAGAAAGAATGAGAAGTTGATTATTAGCTGCATCAACAAACAGTGCTGTGGTTGCAGCATTTGTGCTGTTAACTTTAAAATCTACGTCACTATTGCCCCTGTTAAAGGTAATAGTTTTTTGTGATAGAGACATATCGATGTCCATGCCTTCAACACTATTAGCAAACATTCTCCATCTACTAGGCTGCGGTCTGATGTAAGTTGCACTATCTCCCAGGTTATAAATTCTACCACCTATATGATATGCACCAGAAGATACAAGATCTCCCCCGAATAATGCCGAACCTCGAACTGTTGTTCCATGAGCTCCAGGTGATCCTGATACATAGAGTGCTACATCAGACCCAGCAGCTTCGTTAATAGAGGTTGCTCCTCCTCCAGAAAGAATGAGGACCTGGTCAGCGGATCCAGACACAAGTATTGCACCTTCTCTATTTTGAGATTCGACTCTAAAGTCTGCTGCATTTCCCTGCTCATTAAATACAGCTGCCCCGTCAGAGCTTAGATAGATATCATAGTCTGTTGCAACGTTTGTATTTGCACCAATTCCAACATTTTCTGAAACATCATCAGCAGGGTATAGTATAGCACCTGCATCGCCCCACTCTGCGCTGGTTGCCGTAGAGCTGATAGTTATTTGCCCGTTAGAAGCAGATGATATTGTCACACTTGTGCCTGGAACTAGATAAGAAAGACCAGCTGAGGTATGATGAATTGATCCAGATATTGTACCACCGCTTGCGCTTGTTCCACTTACAATTAATGTCTCAGCAATATCAATATTTCCTGAACTATCAAAAATCATTCTCTGTGACTGTGAGCCAACATCGCGAATAGGGGGATATTTGGAAGTATTGTGTCCCAAGACAAAGCTACTTCCACTATGAAACATAAAGAAGTGATTATCATCTGTGCTGCCCCAGTAGTTTTCATTACTAAACTGTATTCCATCTGAGTTGTAACCTGAAGCAGAGTTATCATCATCTGAAGATAAAGCTAGGCTTCCACTAATCGTAACTTTCCCGAGAAGGTTGTTACCTGTTGCAAGGCCTATTTTTCCATCTGAGTTTGCATACATCATAGGCTGATGGTGTCCGGCATTATGATGAAAAGACAGGATAAGCTTTGAAGATTCAGAAGTATCATTATAGTACATTCTAGCAAAATGGGATGTGGGTCCGCTATAATAATTTCCAAACGTGAATTTTGTCTCTAAGCTGGGAGCATTCGATGTTGATAGAATGTATACGTTTGATACTGAATTAGAAGCACCATCAGCAAACTGTGCTTCTGTAGTCATAGATCCGCTAATGTGCAATGGAGCTGTTGGATTTGGACTGCCTCCATGCCAATTACCTACTCCCACTTGTCCATTTTGATCAACAACTAGCGCGTATGGCTTGTTGGAATTCCCTCCGCCTACAGCAAATAAGTTATTTCCACTACCCCCGGTTCCGCTCACGTGCAACAGTGCATTCGGAGTAAACTCTGGGACAGTATTATCAGTAATCATAACTGATTCATCACTATTTCTCATCATGACACGAAGATTTCCACCTGTATAAAACTTAATCTTATCTTCATCAGTAGATTCTTCTACTGTGATATACGTGTCATTATCTTCATCTCTTAATCGACCAATGAAGCCAAGCGTTGTTCCAATAGAACCTGTTACACCTACATTACCAGAGAACTGAGACCCTGTCAGGGTAGCTACAATAGAATCATCAACCCTTAGTGTTACTGGGCCGCTCGATCCCCCACCTAATAAACCTTGTCCAGCATTAACTGCTGTGATGTCTCCTACAGTTCCATCATTAGTTATAGTAATAGCACCGTTAGATGCAGACGTTATGCTTATTCCAGATCCACCGATAAGATAGTCTGTCCCATCTGCAAGGCGTGTAAGAGACCCAGATAGTCCCAGTGTTGCTCCAAGGGAACCGGTAATTCCAACATTACCAGAGAACTGAGATCCGGTTAAAGTAGCAACAATAGAATCATCTATATTCACTGTTGTTGAGTTTACCCAGATTCCAACGCCTGGGCCCACGCTCAATGCTGAACCCCCGCCTCCACCAAGGCCTAGACCAGCTGCAGTAGAAGCTATCCTTAGATTATCAGAACCGTCGTCCTCTAGACCGGTTCCTGCGAAATCTGCTGGCTCCACAGCTAGCTCTGTTGTACCTATCTTGAGTCCACCACCTGACTTAAGATCTGTGCTAAATTGTGCTCCAACAAGATCTAAACCGTCGCCAGCAGTGTATGTTGTATTTAGAGAGCTAATAGTTACTTGTCCATTTGACTCTGATACTATTGTTACATTTGCCCCTTGAGAAAGATAGCTTCTACCATCATTGAGCTTTGTAAGAGATCCAGTCATACCTAAGGTTACACCAAAAGATCCTGTGATTCCTACATTTCCAGAGAATTGAGAGCCTGTTAGCGTAGCAACAACAGAATCGGCTATATTAACTGTTGTTGAGTCTACCCAGATGCCAATACCAGATCCAACATTAAGTGCTACACCTGATCCACCGGCTAGTCCTTGTCCAGCTGCTGTAGAAGCTATTCTTAAATTATCAGATCCATCATCTTCAAGACCTGTTCCTGCAAACTCTGACGGTTCAACTGCAAGCTCTGCCGCGTCTATCTTGAGGCCACCGCCAGATTTGAGATCTGTACTAAATTCTGTACCAGTAAGATCTAGACCGTTTCCTGCAGTATAGTAAGAAGCGCCTGCTCCATCATAAAGTGTACCTGATACAACAACGTCCCCTGCGAGAACAGCTGTTCCTCTACTGTTAGAACCCTTAGACCCCTCAGACCCAGAGACATAAAAGTTAACATCAGGTCCCACAACAGTACTAGGTTCATCAAAAAATCCTCCGCCGACCTTGAAGAGTGAGGAGCTTACAACAGTCTTGTAGTATGAGGTAGAACCACCACCGCCAATGTGAATGGTGTCATTCTCAGACGCCTCTATATCTGTACCAATTACAATGGTACCGTCACCACCTGCGATTGAGCCACTTGAGCCTATAACTACTCCGTAGTCTCCATAGACAATGTTATTATTTCCCCCACCAATAACAGCTGATAATCCAGAGGCCCAGTTGTTCTGACCAGCACCAATGAATGCAGTGGTTGTGTCAGCATTATTATGCAAACCACCGCAGACCGCTGAACCGTGTGCTGATCCAGTATTGTACTGGCCTCCCGCAACTGTTGAATATGCATTCGATGAGAGATTTCCATGCCCACCGCCAACTGTTGAGTTAATGCCTGAGGCTAGGTTTGAATTGCCACCTGCAACTGTTGTGTACTGATCGTCAGCTACATTTCCGTATCCGCCTCCTACAACAGAGTAATCACCCGATGCTGTGCTGTATGATCCCATAGCTATTGAGTCATTACCAGT
>NZEE01000059.1 GCA_002688965.1 archaeon
GCTGCTGAAAAGATCAATAATACTATTATAACAGGCCAATACCAATAATGTTTAAGCCAAGTCCAAGTTTTTTTCCAAAAAATCACAGTTAACACAATATCCGTCCGTTACTAGCCGTGTTTCCACCGCGACGCCAAGTCAACAAGGGCTTCGGATCCGATATAAACTAGAGTAACCGCGACCCAGTCATCACTCGTCAATGAATGAATAGCGACTAGATAAGTTGCTGTGCCCCAAGCCAAAAATTTTCGAGATATAAATCTTTCTAAGTGTTTGTCAAGCCATGCTCTAACTTTTGCCATTTTCTCACCTCCAGTATAAATAGTTCACTCGTTCACATATGCCTTACCATCTATTTTTTCAATTGTGATGTCACTATCAACAACATCCTTGAGGTTGTCTAAGTGTGAAATTAGCAAAACCGTTTTAAATTGACTTTTAATCATGTCTAAGATCCTTATAAAACCTTCCATATTCTCAGCGTCCAACGCTGTGCCTGGTTCATCTAAAATAAAAACATCCCCCTTGGGCAATGTTGACACATTTAATAGCGCCAGGCGGATGGCCATAGCCGTAATTGTTTTTTCTGCTCCCGACCCTATTTCAATTGGACGTGGATCATGCTTGGGGTGCTTGATTAGAATATCTAACTTGTTTTCATCATTTTCAAAAAATACCTCGAAATCAACAATATTTGTTAAAATCTTTGAAATTTCAGAATTTATCAATGGCAACCTCTTCTTGATAATATCGTATGATATACCACTTGAGCGCATACACTGCATAAACAAGTCTGCCGTTGCGAATTCTTCCTGCAGGTTGATATAATATTCTTGCTGCCTCTTTGTTTCTTTGTACCTCTGCTCTAAACTTCCGATTGATTTATATAGATCTAAAACTTCCTTCCTTAGATCATTAATATACAAATCCAAAGCATATTCTGTATTTGAGATCTCGTCTCTCTCTTCAATAAGCAATTCATAATTTTCTATAGAATTTCGGTTCTCCTCATAAATCTTTTGCTTTTTCTCCAATTCAGAAAATAACGCATTTAACTGCAATAATTTAACTTTGTCTTTCTCTATCTCTAAATCTAGTTTTGAGACCCTTGCTTCAATGGCAGATTTTTTTTCTAAAACCATATTATAGTTCTCAACATAATGATCAACCTTATTAGGTTCCATATTAACTAATTTTTCATTAATTGTTTCTCTAGATAATTTTAGCTGATTTAAGGAAATCTTTATCCTGTTCACGTCCTTAACAGAGTGCTTGGCGTCTTCGACAAATAAACACTTACGCCTTAAATCATAACCACAGGGAATTTTTTTTAGAGCATCGATCTTCTTATCGTCTATTTTTTCCTTTTCTTCAAATTTGGAAATTTCAGCTTCAAGAAGCATTAATTCATCTTCATGACCGTCGACAATTTGTTTCTGTGTGTCATAAAACTCAATATTGAATCCATCAAGGAAGTTTTCAATTTTTTCAAAAAATTGTTTTTCCTTTATGGCTTGGGACTCTTTGGTCTTTTTAGCATCACTGAGCGACGCGATTGTCTCTTTACATTTTTCAAATTTATTATTGACGTCCTTGATATCAATAACATCTTTGGGGATCGAATCAATCTCCTGCATGAGGGTCTTAAGACGATCCTCAAGAACATCATATTCCTCCTCCTTCTTTTTCACTTCCCTTTCCTTAAAAGAAAGCTCTGTTTGNGCTCTTGCTAGTTCTGTGCGGGAATCTTTGATCTCTTGTTCATAATCCCTATCAAATATTTTTTTAAGAGCACCTTGGATATCAATTGAGTCCTCTTTACATATTTTAAATTTCTTGTCAAAGAGTTCCAGATCTAAAAATTTAGCTAATATCTCTTTCCTCCTTGTTGAACCCTCATTCAGATATGCCAACGGGTCCATTTGGCTCGCCATTGAAGTTAGTAAAAAATCCTCGACGACACCAAATATTTTCCTGATATTCTTATCGGTTTCTGTCCTGGTGATGCCATTTAAGGAGTGTTCACAAGCAGAACTATGATCATATACACTAAAATCAACATCTGTTTTAGCTTCCCAAACATGTTTATCTTTTAATTTCTTTTTATATTTCTTACTTTTTCGTTCAATTTTATACGTTTTGTTGCCAATAACAATTTCAACATACCCTCTACATTCATCTTCATTTTGGTTAATTAGATTAATATTTTTACGATTATTTTTTGATGATGTATTGTATAACGTATATAAAAAACTATCAATAATACTAGACTTCCCAGAAAAATTTTTCCCCAGTATACCAACAACACCAGTTAAATTATCAAAATTCAAACTATTCGACTCTCCATAATTAAATAAATTATCCCATTCCATTTTTTTTAAGTGCCAATTAATGTTACGGTTTACTTCTTCGTCGCGATTAGCTATAGCATCATACTTTTTGTTCATTTCGCATATCTTCTTCATAGCGTCAGCATCTAGATGATGATCCTTCAAATATTCTTTAATAAGACTCTCTTGAACATTTAAATCTCTCAAATCTTCTTGAGCAAATAACTTAGTTAAATTCTCTACATTTCCTCTTACGCCGGCGTCGCGACTCAAATAAGTAACAGATTCTGGGTTGAATCTCGCTTTTGCGACATTAACCGCTTTTCTGACAATATCCAATGAAAGATTATTTTCAGAAACCAGGCGAAGGCGAGCGCGAGGGGAAATTTTAATTTTATTCGGGAATCTCCCTTTCGGAGTCAATTTAATAGTTACAAAAGGCTTTGGGTTTTTTAGCACATGATGTTCACAAATAAAGTTTTCTTTATCTTCTACATCCCACAACAAAAAACCTTTATCATCAGTCTCGCCATGATTTTGTTGTATTGTCGAACCAGGATATCTAATCTTTCCTTTTTCGTCTAAGATTTGATTGGTTTTATGAATATCTCCAAGAAAACCATAGTCAAAATTATTAAAAATAGTGTTATCATCTTCACCGTTCTCCATNACCCANCCAGTATCNGTNTTNACTCCACTAATAGAGCCNTGATACAAAGCAATATTAATTCTNNTTGNGTCGGATGGGCNCTGCCANCTATCCCTATCAAANACNGATAAAACATTGATNGNAAAATTATCATTTAANATNACCTCCCCNGAATTNTTAAGTAAATATAAATTNGAATGATTTAAAGCAGTGGCAATAGGCGTNAAAGCATCNTGNCGNCTNGAGTTTCTCAANTTACCATCATGNTTTCCAAGAATTATATANGTTGGGGCGATATCNGCTAANTTCNTNAAAAAANTAGANCACATNTCNACNAACTCAGGNCTAATNTGNGTTTTNGTNTGNGCTATATCGCCGCAGTGTATGATAAAATCCACATTAAGCTCACGAAGTTTGATATAAAGTTGAGAAAACACTTCTTTATATTCTTTGTGATATTTTAAATTTCTAATGTGGGTATCAGCTAAATGAGCAAACTTCAACTATACCCTCCTCGGCCTAAACATATAATAAACAATAGCCACAAACAACAAAAAATAAAGAAATCACTTTACGTAATTAAATTTCCCCGATCCTATTCAACAAATGATTATCTGAATTTAAACAAATTGAGTTTTGTTTCCTTTCTAAAAATTGAGACTTAAACATTTCTCCCACATCATTATATGGCTCAATGTTAATTCTGTAAACCTCAATATCATATTTCAAGAATAAGTCAATTAATTTATTAGTTTTCTTATCAGCGTCTGAATCTAGCGCCAGGTACACAGGGGTGTCATTTTCTACAATCTCATAAAACAATATCGAATTCTCAGTTAATGTCGATCCCAGTAGGGGCGCGCTATTATTACCAGCTTTCATCGCGTCAAATACGCCCTCGACAATTATCAAGTCTTCATCAAAGTCTAAATATAGATGATTAAAAATAATATTCTTAGATATTTCTGGGTTGAGGTATTTTCTCCAATTGTAATCATAAGCCCTGGTTATATAATAGTTAACGTCTCCGTCGCAATCGAATGATGGTACCACAATTCGACCACCGTATTTTCCAGAGGAGCAGTATCCGATCTTCCATCTAGCAATGTCATCTCTAAAAATACCACGACTTTCTAAATAATTCAAAGGAATGATCGATGTTCTAGGTAGATTTTTGTTCACCAAAGAGATAAATTCATTTGGCAAATCAACTTTTTGTAAAATAGTCTTGTGTTTGGCGCCGAAAAGCTTTTCATGAAAATCCTGAATTTCTAATTTTTGATCTAAATTTCTCCAGTCACCTTTAATATTATAATCGCCATATCTTCTAATAATTCGATAAACATCACGACCAGACCAATCACACACCCAACACTTAAAAACATTTTTTTGAATNTTGATTGATAGTTTTCTTTTATGGTGGTCACATTTCGGACAATAAAAAAGATACTCGTCTCCTTTGTTGGACGATTTTCCCAAAACCTTCTTTAGGAGATTTATTTTCTTTTCTTCTGACAAATTAACCAGCCGGCTCGGGCAATCACCCAGCTGTCTGCTTTATCATAACAGCCTGCTTTTGGATTACCATATCTCGTATAAGATATAGAAACATCAGGTACATTGTCAATTATATGTTGTATCACGACCTTTTTCGCTTTTTCTCCCCTTGGAACAGTTATACCGCACTCTTTTCGAGCGCTGGTCGCCGCGAGAAAATCTGGCTCTAAGCCAAGCTCTTTNAAACACAACCAAGACACCACGCCATTAAAGCGAGACAAGAGCGATAACGTTGCCGCAGAAGAAAATCCTGAACGAAAAGACTGTAGAGATTGCTCAATGAAAATATTCTCAAGGGTTAGTCCTGAGGCAGCGTTGAGTAATCTTTCTCTAACATATTCTGCCTTCTCAAATATACTTTTAGTTTTTCTTAAATCCCAAGCCTCGTTTAATACAATGTCGCCGCAATCATCCAATATGGTGATCCCAGTTATACTGGTGCTAACATCTAATCCTAAAATCATTAAATAATAATACTATATATCTAATTTTAATTTAAATGTATAACTTCTATTTTCGAGCTTTCTAACAGGGTTAGCAATACCAGCTATAGCTATTAAATTTTTATCTTTGTCATATATACCAACCTTAGATATGTATGTTATTGGCTGAAAACTGGCACTATAATTCGCATAACTGCTTGAAACAATATTTTTTATTCCTGCTTTCGCATCTTCATAATATATGTCACTTCCAGAATAGAAGTTAATAGAACTAGTCAAAAACGTTGGGTTGTTTGAAAAATTAACTTGGTTCTCTTTAGCGTTAGCAAACATTGTTATTGTTTCAATATAATTCACACCACTAAATTCTATAGAATAACTCGACGACGGAGCGTTGGCATAAGAGTCTGTTGCTCCGAAATAATGCCAAGATGCACTATANGCCACAGCATCGCCGGCAGCATAAGTTTCCTTGTGAACGTCTATGCCNACACTAGANGTTAGCACCAGGAACCCTTCGTTGTACAANGCAAGACCAACAGTCGAACCAGTAGTCGATCCNGATATCTGTATTAAACGGCCGTCTTTTTTGGTGTCAGCTGCCTCGGCAATCAAAGTTCCGCTAACGTAGAATTTAAGTTTCACGCTCCCTTTCTTTATACTAGAGCCATAAAAGATCGATGGGATGCTTATTATATTTAATTTTTGATTTTCCTTCTCGCCAAAAGATGATGAATAAGCGTAATGTGGGCTTAATGGCGNATAATAATCAAAGGTGTTTCTAAGAGCATTTAAGGTGTTTCTCTTTTCTGTAGAAAGCGCAGTGTCATAACGATTAACCGTGATCGAGGCAGTTAAGGGATACGTGCCGGCCATTTCATCCCCAAAACTAAAATCTAAATTAAAATCACTAGTACTGACTGTCTTGAAGCTTGAAAAAGACCCCTGCTTCGTGACAAATGGATAAATCATTTGAACTTCTCCATCGGAGGCAGAGTGCAAATTACGAAAAACGTTCAACTCATATAGGTTTATATGGCCAGTTGGGGTGTGATGGTTGGCCTTTTTTTGGTTTTCATTATTGTAGTATACCGAGCCGGTGTAAATAAAGAAATTTACTTTTGGAAATGTCTTTATCCTGTTGCGGAATACATCATCTTTTTTAAACTTAAAAAAGTTTCCATATGTGGGTACATGTGAGGGCATATACTTTCCCCTTTAATAGTCTAATCTTACCCTCAGAGTTAATTCAGTATTTGGATCCTTTCTTATAGGTTCTGATAATTTTGCGACAGCAAGCATTTCATTATCTGATGAGTAGAGGCCGATGGTTGTTATGTATGTCAAAGGTAGGTCGTTTACGTTGCTCTTGACAACCAGCTTACTTCCAGAAACAAAAGTTGGATTTGAACTATAATTAAATTCATTATGGTTTACCCTACAAAAATAAATGGTTGAGTTTAATTCAATAGTGTTATTAAAATTAATATCATTCAGCCTGTGGCGAAAGCCGGCGGAGAGATTCTCAATGGTTGAACCAGTTTGTGCCATGTCGACACCCGTGGACGTGTAGTTTCCCGAACCATCCCAGGTGCCTAGGTCTGTTGACCCGGGAGGACCAAATTCGTCCACAAATATAGAAGAAGACAAAACAGCAATGCCTGCTTGATAAAAAACTAAACCAATAGAAGCGCTATTCGCGGCTCCAGCGCCGGCTGAGTTGGTAAAAATTAACCCATAATCACCGGCCGGCGATGTTCTAAATTCATTGGCAGATTTATAATCACCAAGTGTCAATAAATTAGCTCTTTCACTACCATTCGCTGCAACAGTACCTGACGTATGGATTTTCAATCGAAAAGAATTTTTCTTGATCTCGTCTTTGGCTAACAAGCGAGAAAAATTCAGGAAAAAACACTGATTCATAACCCCAGATGCGTCGTCAAGCAAGCCATCAGAATCAAAAGTACGAATGTTTCCACTTACATTATAACCCATTAAAACTTGAGCCATTTGATTATAAATATTTGTTTTCTTAGAGTTTTGATTATACGCCGATGAGGACGCAGCGGGACTATGCCCGTATGTAATATCAAAAATATGATTTGCCGAAGAACTTAAATACGGATAATCATAAACAGACTCGAACATCCCATGGGAAAATGTCTTAATATTCAATTCCGTACCAGGAGTGTTCTGATATGTGCCAGATGAGATTGTTCCTGTAATTGGAATTGCCTCATGCAACATCGTTCTTGTGTTAACAACATCGTCGCCTAACAGTGTTTTAAAAGTACTAGCCATAATTTTTCACCTTATTGAATCTTTATATAACGAACAGGAATGTCCAATCGATAACCAGTATTTGCACCGATGACGCGAATTGTCGAGTCAATATAATAAGTCGTTTTGTCATCAACTCGCGGATCTGTAGAATGAAAACCGGAGATGTTATCAGTGATATTAGAAGGGGTTTCAGAACTACCGACCTGAGTAAATAGATAAGTCGAAGTTTGAAGTTCTTGCGATGCTTGAATTCTAAACTGTACTGTATTCCCGCGCGGGCCGGCGAAGACCTGAGGGTTTGTGGCTTCTAAATCTGTTTGTTTCTTGGATGTACCATCCGGTCCGATTGCAGTTGCAGGTATTCCGCCGGTTTTGTCTTTCTGCGGATTTACATAGACATTGGACGTCAAATAATATGATGCAATATTATCATCATCAATAAAATTAACTGGTGTTGGGGTGTCGCTCTCTACTGGTTTAACCCTTCCAAGTCTGTAATCCATTTCAATAATGAAAGCTGTCTCTAAAAGATCTGAATCTAAACCAAGAGTTGGAGGAATTTCTTCCGTGTCCAAACCTTGGTCGATCCGAATAAGGTATTTCGACATTGTCGTGGCTGTATATCCCTGGATGACGCCGGCAAATTCCCCGCCGGTATCGTATGTCAAAGCTCTTGCCTTATTACCAGCTGCACTCCAGAAGTTTTGTAAATAATCATATGTATCTGCATCAGCAGCTATGTAAAATATATCTTTTGCGATATCGGCTTTGGTGCCGCTGGGGTTTCTACGTCTAAAAGTTCTTGATGATGCAACCTGAGCAGGGTTATTCCCGTCATTCAGATTTCGCCTCAATATTGGCATGTACATCACATTTGTTCTCGATATACTCATAAGTTTCGTTTTTAAATTAGAAGTATTATTTGTAAATGCTTCCAGTACTGGAGTCTGAAGTACTTCCAAGTCATAGTAAGCACTACCGCTAGCATGAGTCTTGTTATAGAGGCCATAATTGATCTCATCATCTCCTAAAGCAAATTTCGAAATTTTGAAACTGCCATCGCCCTGTGCTAGTCTGAGTCTTCCTGTATCTGTTAATACCGCGTCTAGTATAATATCGCCCGAATTATCTAAAAATGCCATTTATGCACTCCCCTATATTGTAAGTAGTTAAATATTTTAATTATGTTTATTACAATTTAATTTTCTTCCGGAATGAAAAATTAACATCTATCTTCTTTCCACTACCTTTGGATGTCAATCTCATTTTATATCTCTTCTTTTTTGTCTGCGAAGAAAAAATACTATCGACTTCTGCATTTTCAGAAAAATATATCTGTTTTTGCACTGGTTTAATGTAGATATATTTTTGTGATTCTTTTACATTAACTTTATCGCTTGCCGGCTCCATGGAAATGGTTCTAATTATTGGTTTTACAGCACCATATTTGTCGATCAATTCCACCTCATAGACAGCAGTTGGATTAGAGACATGATCATGATCGTCGATAGCTCTAAATGTATAATAATATTTAGTATTTGGTAAAATAACATCGTCTATAACATGGCCGGCGGTGGCGTGCATATATACATGACCAAAATCTGAATATTTTTTTGGTCGAGTAAGCGTCCTAAATATCTGAAATCGACGCACAATATCATCTGATCCAAATTCAACTTTCCCATCTTCAAGAGGGCTCCCAGAACCATCTACAACTAATTGTGCTTTTTTTATCTTATCAAATTCTTCTATGTCAGAATCCATCATAATAACTGGAACTGCGCGAAATCTATCACTTAATCCGCTTAATAGTATTTTTACTTTGTTGTTGACAGCCCTGAATGGTACAATATTTACATGTGGGGGCACGGGAGGTTTGTCCATGATGAAGATTTCTGGAGTAGAAAAAATTAAATCATCTATTACTTTAATCGATGGATAGACTTTAACCGTCACGGCGGCGCCTAAATCTGCATTATCCGACACCTTGTTTACGCTTAAACCATGCAAAAATTCGTTCTCAGTCATGCCTGGGACCATTGAGCCTGCTGGTACCGGGGTAGAGGGGTCTACTGGCATTTCGGGAGGCTGTTGCCCCTCTAATGGGAACCCGAGGTCATTGAGTGTATCTTCGGTTGCCGCGGTTACGAATGTGTTATCTTCCCAAAGATATCTGTATTTGCTACCAAAAACTACGCGTTGGGCGTATACGTCGTATTTATATGTCGCATATTTAGAGTACTTTAATTGTGTATCAACAAATTTAACAATATCCAACTCAGAGGTGTTAGGAATAAAAATATTTTGTACAACTTCGAACTCATCTGAATTATGAAAACGCCTCTTCTTTGTAATTTTATAAAAAATATCTTCTGTGTATGCTGGAACGCCATTCAATATATCTTTATAGGTTCTTTTATGTCCCTCATAGAGGTTTCGTAGTTTTCCCAAAAATGCCGTACCCAGTAATTTTTTAAAGATTTTATTTTC
>NZEE01000060.1 GCA_002688965.1 archaeon
GACTAAATTATCATCCTGAGCGCCCACACTTATTGAGATGTTCTCAACGGTGTTAGAGGTAGAGCCAACACGCATATTCGCTAATTGAGTACCGTCACCACTTTTAAATAAAATCTGAGGGTCGCCACTCGCGTCATTACTTCTCAATAACAGTTTTGGGTGCTCACTATATATTTCCAGATCTGCACCTGGGCTGGAAGTTCCGATGCCAACCCTATTATTCACCTCATCAACAACGAATGTGGTTCCGTCAACGTCCAGACCACCGCTGACTACCAGGTCACCTCCGAATAATGAAATTCCAGCCTGATTGGCAGTACTTCCGGAAACGTAAAAAGATACGTCAGTGGGAACGGCAGAGGATGAGTGGATAATAACCTGGTCGTTACCGGCATCAACGAACAGCGCATGGGTCTCTGTATCCGACTCAACTCTGAAATCGTTAGTGGCATGACCATCCTCATTAAAGACAACACCGGCGCCAGAAACTCTTACTGCTTCGTCATTATCACTACCAATAATAGTAGTGAATGCTGTCTCACCTTTATTGATGTAAAGCGTGTCTGCAGAAGAATCAACAAATAGTGCCTCATCTTCACCATCCGACTCAACTCTAAAATCAATATTTGCATGAGAGTCATCATTTATGATAACTTCAGTAGCAGAAACAGAGATGGCTACATCATTGTCATTATGAATTTGTGTAGTAACTGCCGCTTCATTCTGATTAATATGGACAACATCACTACCGGCATCAACGAATAGGGCGTGTGTTCCATTGTCAGATTCAACCCTAAAATCATTTGTTGCGTGGCCATCTTCATTAAAGACAACACCGGTCGCGTCTACCCTGATGGCTTCATCGTTATCATTACCGACTATAGTAGTGAATGCTGTCTCACCTTTATTAACATAAAATGTATTGGCGGAAGCATCAACGAATAGCGCCTCATCTTCTCCGGCAGATTTAACAATGAAGTCATCTGTAGCTGCAGACCCTTGCAAATTATTAACGGTAATACCTTGCTTGAAATATGCACTTTGAGAAACAAATAATGACCCTGAAACTGTGAGACTGCCTGTCGTTAATTCATCAACCTCCGCAATTATCTTTTCGGCGTACATTGTTCCGGATATGACTACATCACCACCAAATAAGACAACATCATTAGATGCAACGCCACTAGCACCAATTGTGGTGTCATCCCTTCCGCCCTTGGATCCGGAAATAAAGAAATAGACATCGCCCCCCACGTTTGACAGCATGTTAGTTGGGAGGCCCCCGGCATTATTTGTCGCCTGGGAACCACTATAGATAACCAAACCTAGGTTGGTGGAATTAATAGCACCGGATGCCATTAATTTTGAAGTTAAAACTTGCCCTGCTCTAAAATCTTTTGCCATTATTAATACCTACGTACGCGCGAATCAGATTATGGTAATATCATGGGAGGTCTTCTACTAGCCGTTGAACTAATTGCGGTAGCATGAATCTTATCACCACCTGCAAATGACGTCTGGAGTGTGACGGCCGTCTTTGACAGCGCACTAATTATGATATTTGAGTCCGCATTATCTCCTACAATTATAGCTGTCACAATGGGATTATCCTCAAATGCCGTTGTAAAAGTCCATGTTGCTTCACCGTTACTATCGGATATCAATGAAGTGTTGGTGTCTATTCGTAAGTCCACACATTTCTCCTAACTGGCCACATAAATTGCATGTAAATGAATATCCCCCTGTAGATTTGCCGATGTCTCAATTACCACAGCTGTCGTTGTGACTGATTTGATAAATACATTTACACTAGTATCTTTTGACGTAGCTGTTACAGATGGTACAGACGGAAAGAACTGTTCGAAATTATACGTCTTTGATGATTGATTACTGAATGCTAATGTCGCAACCTCTATAACAACTTCTTTATTAGTGACCAGCTCATTCACCGGCCTACGACGAATCAATGGATACGTTTTTTGAAATCGATTTCGGTTACGTGTTCTAGTCTTAGTTGAAGCCACAGTCCATCTCCCATTTTAAATAGGTTCCTAGTACCCAATTCCTAAAGGAGATTTGATGCGAGAGACGCAATCTCCGACCTCTGACCACGATTGAACCTTATATGGCCGGCCAGATATGATGCCTTAAATTTCTCAACCACGATTGTCAAGCCGTTAGACTTACTATCAATGTAAGGTGTGTCGACCTGGTCTGTGTCTCCCAAAAGAACTATTTTTGAGCCCTTTCCTACTCTTGTGATAATAGTTTTTAGTTCATGAATAGTTGCATTTTGGGCTTCATCAACAATTACGAATGAGTCATTAAAAGTCCTTCCCCTAATATAGGAAAGGGGTGCAATATCTATCTGTCCCTTACTTATCATGCATTCGAAATATGATGTATCTCCAAATGCATGTCGAAAATTATCCGCAATAGGTGCCAGCCATGGTGACATCTTTTCACTCATATCACCTGGTAAATAACCTAGGTCGCGACCAACCGGCTGGATAGATCTGGTAAAAATAATCCTCTTGTATGTTCCTATGTTGAGGTTGGCCATGGCGGCCATTAATGTTAGAAATGTTTTACCGGAGCCAGCAATTCCTGTGAGGGTCACCAGCGTTATGCCTGGATCATTTAATAATGATAATGCAAATTTTTGTTCTTTATTTCTAGGTTCAATTCCTATATGATGATCCAATTCTGAATTCTGAATTTTGTGAATTGTACCATTGCGATGAACACCCAGCATAGATCCATTTGATAATCCCGTTGCGACAATAAATTGATTAGGTAATAATTCTACATCATTGTCTAGACTAATCTCATCTACCGTAATTGTTCCAGTATTGAAAAATTTGTCAATTTTTTTATCCGGTAATTTTAATTTAATTTCACCTGTGTAGGCTCCGGCGTTACCTAAATTTATGTAATCTCGATAATAGTCTTCGGCCTTCAACCCCAGAGCATCACACTTTACACGAAGATTAATATCTTTTGTTATAATCTTTATTTTTTTATCTGGATACTCCCTCGATAAATACAGCGCGGTTGCTAGGATCTGATTATCTGCATATCCCGGATTTAATCCGTCTGGGACATTAGTGTTGTGGTCAAATTTAATTTCTACGCGAATTGTCTGATCAGTATCTGGTAGTTTTACTGCTTGATCAAGACGACCGGTCTCCCTAAGCTTATCAAGATAGCGATTCACATATCGCGCGGATTCCCCTAAAAGTCCGGGCTTGTCCTTAAATCGATCTAGCTCATCCAAAACCGGTAACGGTATGACAATATCATTTCCAGGGAAAGAATGAATTGCAGACATGTCATAAAGTAAGACACTAGTGTCTAAAACTAAAGTTTTTCTACTACTCATATGTTCCTGCTGTTACAGGTTGTACATGTACCGTGAACATTGTTATCATCTATTTTATAAATAGCAATATCAATATGAATCGTTCAAAAGAGTCAAGTGACAATAACATTGAAGGGATGACGTGCTTCAGTGCTCACCTAAAATATGGTGCTACATGTGATAAAAATAGCTGTAGAAATTGGATAAATGCACCAAATTATTTTAATTGTACGTTAATTGCAGCTATAGATGGTAGAAAAACGTTACAAGAAATTGGGGATATTTTTAATATCACTAGAATGCGTGTATGTCAGATTGAAAAATCTATATTACGCAAACTTCAAAGTGAAATTGTAGATGAAGACTTAGTTCATTCCACCAAACATTGAAACTGCAATCAATCCAGGTACATGATCATTAATATAAACGCCTGAAAACAATGTTTGTGTTCGGCCACCAACATACGAAAAAGCAGCCTCTAGTTTCTTACTGAGATCTGGATCTGCTGCCATTGCCGATGTTACTAAAAGTAACAGGACCCCGGTCGCCGGTGACTTGGTTGGAGCTGGACATGGGGATCCCCTAAGGCACCCTTGAAAGACCGTAGCCCCAATATCATTCTCAGTTATGTCCCTAACAATGGTGCTACCTAAAAACATCCTTCCGTCCACGCTGAGACATCTTTCGAGATCCTTTGTATCAAACGTTTGTATTGGGGAGGCTTGACTAGCTAATTTTAGAATTTGCCAAAATAACTTAGCAAATGTATTATTTGCCGCAGGGTACATGTTGAGCATTCCAACTTTTCCACGTAATAACTGCAATTGTTTTTCATTGTCAATTATTAGGTGAGGATGATCCAAAATATCATCTAGCAGTGTTCCGTAATTCGTCTTGATGGTCGGATTTAATAATTCTTGTGCAGTAGGACGACTTACAATATAGACAACTTTACCGCCGGCCTCAGTGGAGCTTAGATATCTTTTTAGTGATGTATGTAATGCAGAACATGCACTTCCTGTACCACCACCGCCTCCCGCAAGGACAAAAACCCAATCGACACTTCCGATGCGAGTACGCATAGCATCCTCTACCATTGCACTGTTATTTTCCAGTACTTCTCTTCCAAGAACAACATCCTTTCCAACACCATCAGCCCCTGGCAATAACAAAAAATGTGCAGGCTCGACTCCTTCCGGCTGATCCTTAACAGTTGTATTTACCAATAGCGTTTTAGTAAAGCCAATATCAATAAATGCCTTGGCTAATTTTCCACCGCCACCACCAACACCGATAAAGGCACATGATATTGCAGATGCTGCCGTATTTTCTGGTAACATCCTTTCATCTTGAGTCTCAGGTACATCGTCATAATTACCTAAGAAATCAAAATCATCCTGGGGTGGATTGATGTAACTATCATCATTTTCATTCATTATTTCTTCCTCGCCTTGATCATTCTTGTTTTTTTTACCTAGTTCCTTTGGACTGAATTTTAGACCACTTAGGTTTCTCACCGATGATGCCATGGTAATTTAAATATTGCCTTCGATAAATCATAGGCATAATTTCATATGAATGTGTACTAGTTAGTCTGATTTTTTACTTTTATCTTCCGCAATTGACAATTTTACTAAATCACCAACATCTTTTTTAAGGCTTCGTAAACCCTTTCGGACTCTAACTCCTGCAGAGGCGTTTCCATTGGCATTTTTATGTACATCGAGTTCCAGCGACTCAACAAGTACTTTAATTTCAGTCCATCTATCAAGAATATTTGACATCTTAATCTCCTATTTTTATTTTAAATTTCTGTGATTAGGTTGTTTTGATTTTTAGTATCACTACTATCTAGGTCTAATTTTTGGATATGTTTATCGATCTTACCAGCAATGTCTTTCATTATGCTAATATCTTCCAATTCAAGAACAAGAAATTTACATATCTTTAAAATTTGTTCCTGTGTAACACCAAAGTCAATAATTTCTTTTGCAATCTCTCTTGCGACTACCGACTCCAGCACTAGCGTCTCTTGCCCACTATCAGTTTGTGTATTCTTACTCGACATATAATTTTTGTATAAAATCTTGAATCTTGAATTTATTTTCTGCTTCAAAAATAAGTCTTTTTCCAGCAATGTCTTCTTCAAGTATTTCTTTGGATAATGTTATAAATGTTCCCCATTTTTTATGTTCCATAATAAACTTTGCTTCTTCATATGAGGAAATATCTGCCGTATATGATTCTAGGATTTCTGTAATTTGCTCGGGTATAAAAGGGACAACATCATCCTTTTTTATAATAGCTTTAGACTCATCCCTTCCGGCAACAATCTCAGATTTGCAAATATCAAAAACTTTATGAACCACATCGCAATTATTACATTGTGCATATTTGGGAATAACCGTATCACCATTATCAATTATAGAAAAAACTACAAACTTATGATAAACCGGATCAGGTGATGACTTATATTGAGGTAACATACAGTGGCACTCAATTGTGTGCTTAATTCCTTCCATCAATCCACTAATGTTTCAAAAATTGATCAACTGCGGCGTCAAATAATTTCGTAATTTCCGCCTGACAGCTTAAAACAACTTTCTTACATTCTTTTGAAGAAATTTGTATGTTTTCAATCTGACATGTATCAACAATTGCGTTATATAGTTTATCGTTTACTGCATCACGCAATCCAAGCATTTTGCGTCCGAGTTCTACGTTTGTTTTTGCTTCTGTCATTTTGATATTTGCTCCACTTTAGAAATACTGACTATTGAATTAAATTTAGTCACTAGAAATAACATATGCACCGGTGCGCAGAAGTAAACATTTTGTGGCATTAATTGCCTCTAGAGCACTTTCTAAAGACCGGGTTGGTAATGCGTGCTTGTCTAGTCTTTGTACGGCTAATATTAGTTTTTTTTCAAATTTTGCCAACATCGTATTATTACTTGATAATACCGACGGTTCTATGGTTCCATAGCGACATATCTCATTAAATGTAGATATTAGTTTTCGTAAACGCTGATTTAACATTGGTGATAACATTGTTGAATCTTTTCCTAACTTAATCTCTACATGCCTAGATAGTAAAGTCTTAATTCGCTTCTGTAGAATATTTTTTAAATCATCATTCTGAATTTCCAGTTGTTTTTCTGTTAGACTGTGTAAGTGACTCTTAACAGAAACTAGGTTTCGGGGTTCTTTAATCAAGAGCCTATCCTTTAATAACGTTACCTTCTCTGCTGTGTTGTGTTCATCAATGGGAATGGATGATATTAGTTCCCCCTTTAACGTCGATACAACATCATTTCCAACAATGCATGCTAAATCTTTAAGAGCATTGGCACCGTATAGATCTAGTGGTACAGCTATTGGAAATATCTGAAGATTATTTATTTTAAAATTGTGGGCTAATGTTGTTGTAACCTCTTCACTAAATCCTCTCGCAATAACAATCAAGCTTTCATGATTTTTAGAGGCATAAAATAAAAATCTTTCAATTTCTGATGTTGCTTCAAAAAAACCATCGATAATGATAATTCGAGGATCCTTAAGTTCAATTTGAGAAAATTTAGTATTTTTAATAAAGTTGATGTCCAACCCAAACATGAACTTAAACATATTTGACATCTCAATTATTGTGTCAAATTTTTTGTTTTCATCCTTTATTGTTATGTGTCCTTCTGCTCCTGCCAGACTAGTTGCAGCATTAAAAATATCCAGTGCTTCTTTATCATCTATTAGATTTTTTAAAATTTTGCTAACATCTTTGATAGAAGTACGCCTCGAAAAGTGTCTTAACTTTAATTCTGAATCTAGGTGATCATAATATTGATAATCAGATTTATCAACACTTGCCATATGACGTTTAATTTCATCACACATCCACCTAATTGCCATACAGTAAAAGTGTGCGCCTAAACTAGTCCTCTTTTCCAAATTCTCAATATTAGCTATTAGAATATTTCTAACTAAAAACTCTGCCTGACTATCTGCAATAATTCCAAGTGACAAAAATGGAATGTCCAAATATGATGTTGTTATTAAATTATTTTCAACTAAAATTGTCGATCGATCATTAGTCTTCTTAATGATGTCTTCAATTTTTTTGGAAAATTTATCAAGAGCACATAAGAACTCTTTTTCATCTCCAATATCAACAAAGCGAGGATAGGGAAAATTTTCGTTCATCACTAATGTGGTAATTGTCCGGATGAGGATGAGGAAGAGGAGGAGGACTGACCAGAAACTGCACGTGCACTTTTTAATAGAAATGCGCGTACCTCTTTGATATTTTTCTCTTTTCGCTTTTTTTCCTCTTCATTGAGGTGTAGGCCATATGCGGCCCTAACAAGTGCGAAAACTAACCCTACACAAAATACAACATATGAAAATGTTGTTTTCTCATATAAATTAAGTACAACAGCACCCGCTAATAAAATTTCAGGTGCTTCTATTCTCACATTAAATGATTTCATACAAAAATATACTGTGATTTAATGAGAAATATAAAACTTAAATTGTCCCAAAAAATTAATATATGACTAACTATCACGCCATAGATTATTTGACGCAAATGTAATGATCTCCTCTGCAGAGTCTTCATTATAGCCATATTCTTCAATTAATGTCCGGACCATCTCGCCATATTTCTTTTGTTGTTCATCATCTCGTGTTTTAGATTTTGTTACAATTCGTGCCATGTCTTTTACTGATCCGATCAAGTATCCCTCGATAGCTTCCTTAAGGGGCTCATAGCTTTTATAATCAACCTTTGCGCCGCGGCGCATCTTGGCAAACATATACGCAGTGACATCGCTCCTAAACCCATCTTTGCTTGACCCGGCAATCCCTATCTGTTCTTCAATTGACTTTAAGAATGGTTCATCCGGAGTTTTTTCTTCCTTGGTTACTCTGTCTTTTAGTTTTTGATGGGTTACGTATGCTTCAGCATTATCTAGATAATTGTCAAACAGTGCCTGTGCCTGTTCTTCGTAAGCAGCAACAAAGGCCTTGGCNATTTCATTCTCCAAAATTCGTAGATATTCTTCTCTTACAATTTTCTGAATGAGTTCTAGACACGACTTTCGAAATTCTTCATCAACAACATGTTCTTTTACCTGACAAATTAGTGCATCCATGATTGAGACCGGGGTAACCATATTTTTCTCACTATCAGAAAGTGCGGCATCAATTGATTTCATAATGAACCTAGTAGAAATGCCTGACATCCCTTCGTTCCTAGTCTCTTCCCTAAGATCCTTTATGTCTATCTTCTTCACACGTCCCTTCTCAATTACCTCTTCCCCATTATAGATTTTCATCTTGGTGAGAAGATCGCACTTCTGAGACTGTTTAAGCCTAGACAAGACAGAAAACATGGACACAACTCTCAAAGTGTGTGGTGCAATATGAGCAGTAAATTCAGATCGATCAAGAAATTTTTCATAAATCTTAATCTCTTGATCGATCTCAAGTACATACGGTACCTCAATTTTTACAATTCTGTCTAATATGGCTTCATTTGTGTGCTCAGACCTAAATCGATTCCACTCCGCCTCATTACAATGTGCGATAATTACACCATCAAAGTAAATTAAATCATTCTTACCTGGTGATGGAATTCTTTTTTCCTGCGTTGCTGTAATGACTGTGTGTAAAAATTCGATTTCATTTTTAAAGATTTCAATCATCTCAACAATCCCNCGATTTCCTACATTGAAAGCGCCATTTAGAGATAGGACACGCGGGTCATCCTCAGGATATTTATCCAGCTTTGAAATATCCTCCGANCCAATCAATACAGATACGTCCTGACTATTTGCATCCATTGGAGGAACCGACGCAATACCCCGACGAGCTCGTTGTGAAAACGTTGTCTCGATAATTGGAAATTTCTCATATTCTCCATCGAGCTCATTGAGTAAAATGTGNCTGGCCACAGGNCTAATATCACCCTCGATCTTAACATTTAATAACTTCTCAAATTTGGACCGTAGTGCTCTTGGAATTAGGTGTAATGGCTCACCTCTTTGTGGGTCTCCCTTTATATGATAATATGAAATTCCNTCTAANGATTTNTTGANNTGTTCTGTAAGNGCNGATTTNCCGGCNCCNACNGGNCCCATNAGNANNANNACCTGTCGNCTNTCTTCTCCCTTNAGNGANGCNGCGTGAAGGAAGCGCATTATTTTGGAAATAACATTCTCCATCCCAAAAAATTCTTTCTCAAAATATTTGAATAACTTTATATTTTCACCGTCAAATATTTTTCTTTTTCTAGGATCATTATCGGGC
>NZEE01000061.1 GCA_002688965.1 archaeon
GTTTTTTACTAGATTAAGAGGGTTAGATCTTGGTAGACATAATTATGAGATTAGTTGTTCTGATGCTCAAAATAGAGCTACTGGAAATAGTGGTGAGTTTTATTTCAATACTAACGTTTTAGATTATAATATTTTGAATAGTGATTTTGATGGAAATGAAGTTAGTGAGAATTTTGTTTGGACTATTAGTGTTGGGGGAGGAGATAAAGGCTATGGTAAAGGAGACTGTAGATATGAGATTTTGGGTACTAGTAATAGTGGGGAATTTGTTGCACAAGAAGGTGTAGGCGCTAGTACTGCTTTTGTTGCTGATGTTGATATAACCGGAATTACAACTGATACTTATACGTTTAAAGCAACTTGTAGTGATGATGGCATCTTTGGTTCGACTAGTGTGGCAGATGATGATGTTTTCATAGAACATAGAAATGTTTTGATTAGACAATCAGATGTAGGACCTAGTGATATTGCGAGGGGACAATGTGAAAATGATTATATATTTGGAGATAATGATAATTGTAATTGTGGAGTTACTTCTGTTCCTTCTATGACTGAAGATGATAGTCTATCTGGTAGGTATTGTTGTGCTGTTGGAGTTTTAGTTGATGACCCTGGTGAATGTTCTAATTACTGTCAAACTCAAGAAGATAATGTTCAATGTGTAACAGAACATGCAACTCTCTATGATCAGAGCACTGTTGATAGTTGGGATACAAGTTTAACTTGTTTAGGTGGAGGAAGTTGTTGTACAGGAACATGTGAATTATTACCTCCTGTAGATTTACCTTGTCAAGTTACTAGTGTGAAATGGAGTACTGTTGGTAGCGATGAAGTTCTTACAAGAGCTTTCTCTGGAGAAAATGTTGAGATGGTTGCAACTACTAATGATTGTGAGGGAGATAGTTTATTATTTGATATTTATGAAGATGATGGGGAACCTTTAGAGAATGATATTTCAGATCCGCCTGTTGTTGTAGTTTCTGAAGATGAAGTTAGAGTTACTTGGAATGTAATTGCTTATGTTGCTGAATTTTTAGATGCGAAAGGAACTACAGATCCTGAATATGGATTTAGAGTTAAATTAAATGGAGAGACATTATTCAAAACTCCTCAAGATAGATTATTAGATTTAGCTCCAAAAACTATTGAATTAATTTCTCCTGAAAGTGGGGAGATTACAAGTAGAAATCCTGTTGTTAGTGCTAGCTCTTTGAGAAATAGAGGAAGTGCTTTTGTTTTAGTACATAGACAACCTTCTGATCAATTCCTTCAAGGCTTTGCTTATCCAATGACTTTGAGTGGAGGTGTGTTTAGCTATATTTTGAGTGGTGAAGATAATTTAGAATTTGGAGAATATGAAATCCAAGTTATTGCTGGAGTTACAGGAGATTTAGATGAGAGTTCAAACAGAATATTTACAATAATTCCAGTTTGTAGTGAATTAAGTTCTGGTGAATGTAGTGAACTCTCTGAAATCTGTGAACTTGTTGGTAGTAGTTGTAGGGATAAATCTGTCGAAGTATTTACTGAATGTGGAGTGGGTAATGATTTTGATGGAGATGAGATCTGTGATAATGAAGATGATGATACCGATAATGATGGGGTTTTGGATAATAAGCCGGATCAAGAACTTAAAACTCCTTTGGGTTGTTGGGTAAATGCTAATAGTGGTAAACAATCAGACCCTGATGAGGATGGTGTATGTAATTGTCCTTCAACATATGATGATAGTCTAAATGTTTGTGATGTTTGTCCAAGTACAATAACTGGGTGTGGTGTTGAAGCTACTGGAGTTAATAGAGGTTGTCCCATAACTACTCAATGTCAAGATAATGCTATTTGTAGAAATGAAGCATATTGCCATGGAGATGGAACTTGTGGAACTTGTGGAACTACTGAAAAGGGAGGCACTTTTGAATGTGGATTATCTGTGTGTCAAGCTATCGGAAGTTGTTATTTGCTTGAAGGAGACTTTGGAAATAGTTGTTTGGAATGTAGTGGAACAACTGATTGTAGTAATTATAATAATGAATTAACTTGCACTGGTGATCCTTGTGATGTTGAATGTATTTGGGTTGGCGGAGTTTGTAATGATAAAGATTCTGATAGGGATGGGGTAATTGATAGATTGGATAATTGTGATGGTACTCCTAGCGGTTTAGAAATAGAATTACGTACTAGTTCTAATCATTATGGTTGTGCTGATACGGAAATACCTGTTACGCCAGTTGGTGATAACTGTACTCATGAATTGATGGATACTAGTAAAACCCAATGTGTAAATTCTGATTGTAAATGGAGTGGAGCTCATCAATGTAGTACCAATTGTTATGGAGATTTGGTGGATATTAAGGGGGATGGCGAATGTTTAGAGCCAGTTGTTGTTTGTGATGCTAATACTCCTTGTCCAGTTTGTGATGGAAATTCATATTGTACTGAAGAAACTGATGGCTTGCATTTGTGTGATCCTGGAAACGTTAGACAAAGTTGTGTGGATAATGTTTGTGTTGATAGTTGTCCTACTTCCGGATTTAGTACTAATTATTGTGATGACGAAGTGAATCCTTTATGCTTAAATGATGTAGATGGAGATGGAGTTGCTGATAATTTAGATTGTAATGATGATCCTGATCAAGAAATAGGACAATGTGATTCAAATTTATGTGAACAATGTAATGTAAATGCTGGAGGAAGTAACGATAGGGGAATTTGTGTTTCGATTCCTGGATGTGAACTACCTTCTCCATTGATAATAGGTTTGGTTACTGTTGAGGGAGGAGTAATAAATATTGTTACATCCGGTGGACATGGCAATGATGGAAGTGCTGAATGTAATATCTATACTAATGACAAATTTGAAGAGTTAGTATCTGAAACTAATTTAGTAAGTAGTTTAACTTCTACACAAACTTTTAGATATGAGCATACGATTCCTGGTACTCATACTGGGCTACATGCGAGATGTGTGGATGATAGGGATGCAACTGGAATTGATAGTGCTTTAATTCCGGATCTTATTGTACCTGATAGAGATGCTATAAATCAATGTATAGTTAGTGGTTTAATTTGGAATAGCTTGTCTGATAATCTTATACCAAATGCATTTGATATAGATACTGTCAAATTGAAAGCTACATTGACTAATTGCGAAGGTTTAAGTGTTGATTTTGAGATTTGGGAAAGTGATGATTGGCCTAATGGTGATGATGATCTTGGAATTGTACTTGAGGATGTTAAAGTTTCTGAAATTTTAGCTGAATCAAATTGGGATACTATTTGGATAGATGATTTAATCTTTAATGAAAATGATCCTGAATATATTTTTAGAGCTATTGTTTCAGATGGAACAAATGATGTTGTTTCTGAATGGTCTGATGAGTTGAATGTAAGAAAAGCCAAAGTGAATTTTATAGAAAGTAGTATTGTAGATGCTCAAGAGATATTACAAACAGATAGGACTTGGAAGATAGAGGTTTTGGTTGATGATCCAAGAGATAATGTTGGATTTTTAGTTAGTAGTACTCCTGTAATTGATTTTGATAATCCTGTGGGTTCTTTAATGACATTAAGTGGTCCCAATACCTATTCTGCGGATATTAATTCTTTCTTGGGAGCTTTAAGAAGCACTGGATTTGCTGAGAATGAATTAAATTTAGCTACTTATTATTATCAAATATTCTCTTTTGACGAAAATATTGGAGATGGGGAAGAGACTTCGGTAAGAAGTTTTGATATAGTTACTGAATTTACTCCTTTAAGTTGTGATAGCCCTCTTTTAGATAACGTAGAACAATGTACTAGGGTAGACCTTGGAGTTAGTTGTGCTTGGTCCCAAGGCTATGGATGTAATGCGGAATGCTTTGAAGGTTGGCAAGACAACAATGGAGACAGAATTTGTAGTGCTACTCCAGAAGGTTGTGTGAATGATACAGATTGCGATCTTGTTGCTAATACCTTTGAAGTGGACCCTAGTTCTGGGTTGCTTCAAGGACCTGATCAATGTCCCTTAACACATGTTGAAGGATGTAGCGTTTATGGTAGGGAAGCTGGAAGTTTATTTGGTTGCGATATAGATCTTGATGCGGATGGAGTTTGTGATGGCGTTGATCAATGTTTAGGTACTGTATCTGGATGTAGTGTGGTTGGAATTGGAGCTGGTGCTGTAGATGATTACGGATGTCCTGTAAATTGTGGTTTAGATTCTTGTAGTAGCGATTTTGCTTGCTTATGTCAAGGAAGTTGTGATCAATGTGGTAAACAAGGAGCCTTGGGTGGTCTGGCGAATATTTGTGATGCTGTGGAATGTCATGCTTGTAGAGTCGACAGTAGTTGTTATTTTGATCCCGTGATTGGTCAAATCTGGGGTAGTTGTGATGCTTGTCCTACAAGTTGTGATGGATTTAATGAGGATTCTTGTAATGAAGTAAACACAGCATGTGAAGTAGATTGCTTGTGGAATGCTGAGAATGATGTTTGTGAAATTACGGATATTACTAATCCAGTAATAACTAATGTTGTTGTTACTACAGATGTGGGAAGTGTGATAATTGGATGGGATACTAATGAGGATTCTAACTCAACTGTTCAATATGGAACCACACCTAGTTATGGACAAATAGTTGATAACGAGATTTTAACCCAAGCACATGTAATTAGTTTGTCTAGTTTAGGTTCTGAAACTGTTTATCATTATAGAGCTTGTTCTACTGATGCAAATAACAATAATATTTGTAGTGAAGATGGTGTTTTTACAACTTTAATTCTTGAATGTGCTATAGATATAGATTGTAATGGTGGTAATACTTGTAATACCGAATGTGCTGTTCCTAATAATGGATGTGTTGCAGACCCTGATTGTACATACTCTCCCATAACCATTCATGGATTTAGGGTAGATAGTTGTTATAATGATGGAAATAATCCTGATGATGCGGATTGTGATAGGAGACAAGAAGTTGCTAATCAATGGTGTAGGGTAGCGAATGATCCTGGTTTCGTTGCAATTAGCTATGATGGAAGTGGAGATGACGCTAGTAGAGTTCAAGGTGCAAATGGTCAACATGGTACTGTTTACTTGCCTGCCGGCCTTGAAAATGCAGGGGATGGAAGATGTTCAAATTGCGATGGTTACTTTTTGGAGATAAGTTGTAGTGATAAAACTGGAGAGGTTTGTAATGTTGGAGAATGTAGTGGAGCTTTAGGTGTTATTGGAGGCAGTTTAGCTTGTGTAAAATTCGATCCTGAGTGTGGGGGTCCAATTGTTCCAGAATGTGTTCCTGGTGGAAATTGTAGTATTGATGATGGAGAAGGGGTCGTTTGTAATGGAGTATTTAATGAGAATTGTGGAACTTGTATTAAATTAGAAGCTAGTTGTGGAGATAGTGAGGCTCCTGAATGTGTTGCTGGAGATGCTTGTTCAGTGGATGATGGTTGTGCTGGAACTTTTAGTACCGATGCTTGTAATGTCTGTGTAAAAACTGTTTCTAGTTGCGGTACTGGAGTTGAAGTATGTAATCTTGATTGTAGTGATGGAAATACTTGTCAAATTGGATGTGGAGCTGGATTGTGTGGTGCAGATCCTGATTGTTTTCCTGCGCCTACTTCTGGATGTGGATTACATGATGGAGATCAAGCAAGTTGTATTAGCGAATGTAAATATAATTTACCAAGTACTAGTTGTACTGAAGAATGTTTAGATCCTTTGAGCGATACTGATAATAATGGTGTTTGTGAGGATGAGAGACCTGTTGTTAGCTTTACAACTTTAGATGGAGACCCTATAACTGGAAGTGTTAGTTTTAATGATGATGAATTTTATGAATTTAGATTTAATGCAATTAGCTCTGTTGATGATATAAGTGATAGAAGAGGAGAAATTATTCCTGAAAATATTGATGGACGATTTTGGGTTTCTCCAATTAACCCTAGACCTGGAGATGTGATGAATATACCTGATTCTATGGGACCTGGAAGATATTCTGGAAAGGTTTGTATTGATGATAGGTTTGGTAATAATGGTTGTGAAGATATTGATTTTGAGATTTTACCTACTTCAGGTTCAAACCATAATCCTATTGTAAATNANGTNNAATTTTTATCTGGAGATTGAAANTTATANNANNGGAGAAACAGTTGTTATAGATNTTNNNGCAANNGATGNNGATGNAGANGCTTTAAGCTATNNAATTGATAANACNAANNTTGGANATCCTGANTTTATTAATGTTGAGGGATCTGTATTTAANGCTAANATTCCTGTAACTGCTGAATCTGGAATTAAATATTATCTTGCTGTTGTTACGGATGCAAGAGGATTGAGCGCTTACGAATTATTTAGTTATGAGGTTTTAGACGATACTATAGAAGTTGATGAATGTACTGGATTAATTGCTAGGTGGGAAAATGATTTGGTTTTACAAGGAACAGATGTTGGAACTACGGCTTCAGCTAGTAATTGTGATGGAGCTACTGGAACTATTCAAATCTTTAAAGATGATGACACTAGTTTGGGTGGAGAAGGCAATATTGTATTTGTTAATAACAATATGGTGGGGCCAGTATGGACTTCTATTTGGGAGAATAAGGAAGTTGTAATTGGAAGTGATACTTTTGATAGAAATAGAGAATATTATTTTGTTATAAATGTTGAAGGACAGAGTGTTAGATCTAATGATTTAGAAGTTTTGATATCGGGAGTTTGTGATGATGATGGAACTCCTGAGAGTGGAGAAAATTGTAGAAATTGTTCTGGAGATGTTGTAACTCCTGATGATAAGTTCTGTAGAACTGATGGAAGGATTGTTGAATGTTTAGCTCCTGAGGATTGTGAAGCTGCAGAAACTTGTAGTAGTAATGGTAGATGTGTTCCAATTAGACAAGAATCTGGAGGAACTATTTCTGTAACTGCGCAATCTCCAATAATTGGAAGTTCGTATACTAGTCATCCCATTAGTTTTGATTTGACAATTAATACAGGGGATGCGACATTAACAACTAATGAATGTAGATATGCTTTGAAGTATGATAGATATGGTGTTAGACAAACTGACTTCGGTCATAATTTACCTGAGTTTAGTACTATGACCCCATTTGAATTATCTTCGGGACATAGACAAATTGTTGAAATTAGTGGAGACTTTTTGAATAATGGAGATTATGGAATTTATGTAAGATGTGAATTTGGAAGTGCTTTCGGAAAAGCGTTTACTTATTTTAATGTGGATGTTGTTCCTCAAATTTGTGAAGTTGGTGGACATCAAATGGGATCTTGTACAGTAGATGGAGATGACTGTGAGACATATGAAACTTGCATAGATAATAATGGAGTAAGTGATTGGAATAATGTTTGTGTTAAGATAGATCCAAGTTGTGGTACTCCTGCTGGATGTTCTGTATATAATGGAAACCAAGTAGAATGTACTAGTGGAGGATGTAAATATTCTGGAACTACTTGTGATGCTAATTGTATTTCTGGATGGAATGATAGGAATTTAGATAATGTTTGTCATGCCGTTTTGGAAGGTTGTCCAAATGATTTAGATTGTGATGGTTTTGGAGATTTTGATGATAGTGATGATAATACTCCTGAAGGATGCCATGTAGATAGTACTGGAAGACATAGAGATGTTGATCAAGATGGAATTTGTGACTGTAATCCTGGCTTAGCTGCAACACCTCAATGTGATAAATGTGCTTACAATACTTGTGGTCCTTTAGATGGAGATTTGGGCAACTTTAGAGGATGCCCTTTAACTAGCTCTTGTGAGACAGTTTCTGCTTGTTCAAATGATCCTTATTGTCAAGGAGTAGCTAATGGATGTAACAGTTGTGGAACTACTGTTTTAGGGTTGACATTTAATTGTCCTCAAGGATTGTGTCAGAGTGTTGGAAGTTGTTATTGGAATGATGGATTATGGCTAGACAATTCATGTAATTCTTGTCCTACTGATTGTAGTGGATTTGGAAATGATGAAACTAGTTGTTTAGGTCAAGATGGTATTTGTAGCTTGAATTGTCAGTGGAATGGTGGAAGTAATGTTTGCGAAGATGTTCCAAATGTGTGTCCATTTACTGATTGTGGTGCTGGAAATAATTGTAATACTCAATGTAGTGGAAATGCTTTATGTGTTACAGATCCTGATTGTAGTGGACCTACTGTAACACAATGTAATGATGGAATTGATAATGATGGTAATGGTTGTGCTGATAGTATAGATAGTGGTTGTGGTAGTGCAACAGATACTGTTGAAAGTGGAGGAAGTTGTCCTTCTACAATAACACAATGTAATGATGCAGTAGATAATGATGGAGATGGATGTATTGATACTGCTGATAACGATTGTAGCGCTGTGAATGATGATAGCGAATTTGGAAGTGTTTGTGCACCTGTTATTGTTCAGTGTAATGATGCAGTAGATAATGATGGAGATGGATGCATTGATTTAACAGATGATGATTGTAGTGATTCTGCTGACGATGTTGAATCAGGTAGTTTATGTGTTAATGATACTACCCCTCCTACTATTGTTAGGATAATTACTGTTGGTTCAGGTAGGTCCATAACAACTAGTGAACAATCTGTTTGTACCACTTCTACATCAAGTAATTTAAGTGGAGGATCTACAATGACTACCACAGATGGAATTACACATAGGGTGGCTACAAGTGTAGCTTATTATGTGCAGTGTGAAGATGCTAGAGGGAATAGAATGTCTGATCCTGTTAGAATTAATGTTTAAGATGTACAATGAAAGGACAAATACAACCGATATTTACTTGGATTTTTATGTTAATATTAGCGGTTAGTATATTATTTTTTGGTATTAAAGTTGTTAAACAAGGTGAAGGACTTAAAGATGAAGTATTGTTAGTTGATTTTTTTCAGAATT
>NZEE01000062.1 GCA_002688965.1 archaeon
AAGGAGAAATAAAATGAAGTGTGATTGTGAAAAAGGTGGACATCATTTTCATAGATGTACAAAATGTGGAGACTTAACTGCAGGATATAAATATGAGAAAGAATGGGTATGTTATATTTGTATAAAAAAATAAAGGATTAGATTTTTTTAATAAATCTCAAGATAATGGGGCTAAATTATTTTTAGGAACAGAAAGGAGTAAAAAGAAACTATGAGTATGTCAATTGATATAAAACTGGTAACTGCTAGGTATCTTTGTACAATAAATAATAAATATACTGTTGTAGTTAGTATAGATGGGAATAAATCTCGTTATAATTATATCGACAAATTTGATAATTCAAGATTCTGGAATTTTTATCATAATGGTAAGGTAATTAAATCATTACCAGGGTTAGATGAATCAAAAATTAAAGAACGAATAATGAAATTGATAAAATCGATAGAAGCACCCTTAAGGAAAAGGGAGAAGGAGTAAGATATGCTTGATACAAGTATATTACAAACAAAAACCGTCGGTCATTTAGTTAATCTTCTAAAGTTAGCAAAGAGTATAATTAAAACTGACAGCAATTATTGTAAAGGTGTAAATGAAGAGATAGAAAAAACTTTAATATTACACGATGAAGCAATGAAAAAAGTAAAAAAAAGGAGATAAACGAATGAGTCTATTTGAGTGTTTAATGCTTTTTGTAGGATTTTCTGGAGGTGTAGTAATTACAGGAGTATATTATTATTTTCCATTAAAAAAACTATGGAATCAGTTATACAAAGTTAAGGGTCAAGTTTACTATTGGTCAAGACAGATGCCAGTAGCTAAAAAGCGTGGAAGACCTAAAAAAAATAAATCTGTTTAACGCCTAACCGTACGGAGGATAATATGGCTAATGTAACAGTCGTATCATTCCACAATGGTGGAATGCCTAGAGAAATGGAAGGCAGTACTCCTGCCGATCTTGCTACACAGCTTGATCTTTCTCTTCAGGGAGTTCAAATACATGTAGAAAGTAGTGAGGCTAATGCCACTCACACGCTTGCTGATGGAAATTTTGTNTCTTTCCAAAAGAGCAAAGTAGCATCAGGTAAGTAGACTACCGTCTGCATGCCCGAGATAGGGGAAGTGAATAGTGTTGTTACTATTTAATGGTCAATATCCCAGAAAGATCAAAGCTTACCAGCTTTTCCTACTTTAACTAAACCAAGTAAATCAAACAATATGAGGAGTTGTCATGATTAATAATATTGAAAAAACCTTCCCAATTAAAATGGGAGAGATCACATCTATATCTGGATTACCTTTTAAATCAAGAGTTAAATCTTTCGATAATAGATTAAAAAGAACTTTTATGAAAGTTTTTAGAATGGAGAATATGGATAATAAATATTGGAAAACTCTTAAGAATATGACATTAAATCCAGATGAAGTATTTGGATTAGTCGCTGTAGATGGATATGTTCATGATGTATGGGGCAAAGATGATATTGCTCTCGTGTTTAATATGGGTATACCAAGATTAAGAGGTAGAAGAATTCATTATCTTGACAGAATATACGCACGTATAGAAAAAAATAGGAATGTTANATTATATAATTCTNTATACAATGATAAAGGGTCTAACCATTTCGAGTTTTGTGCAGAGACACCTGCTTGGCATCCACATATTTCTGGATCAGAGCCTTGTTTAGGTGGATATGATAGAGACCTTAGTAAATGGAAATCTGAGGGCAACCCAATTATGTATTTAAAGACATTACATTCGTTCTTAAATACTTGGAACTCTCGTTCACCATTTTGGAATTTAAATCGTTGTGTAATAATAGATAAAGTAACCAATGGATTAGAAGGATCAGAGAATATTACTAAAGAATTCTTGTCATCTGTAATACAATCTGTTACTTATAAAAAATCAATAGATAAATTTGGTGAATTTAGAAATTTCATAAAAAATAATCTATTTAAAATAAATACTGGATCAGTTTCTAATGATATTTATTGTTTAGCAGAAATATTTAAAAGAATAGATCATATTAAACCTCATTTATCTGAAAAGATAAAGAAAGANTTTGATAATAAACAATATTTATATCTTCAAGCACATACAACGGAGGTTAATAAAAGAAAGGATAATAGAAGAAANTACTCTCAATCTGAGTTTTCTATCTTACCATGGGTCAGTGCTAATACTANGTTTGTTGTTCCAAATNCAAGCGAAGATGGTACTATGACTTATTTTACAACAAGAGAAATAATGTCTGGTGTTGATCAAAGACTGTCAGAGATAGAAGGACATGATGTAAATAAATCTATTTTGCTTGCATTATCTACAGTACTTAGCGATTTTTATTNTTGGATAAATAGTAATGAAATGATAAAGAGTTTGTTAAATGATACTGATTATGCAATAGATATATATTGTACATATTTAGCTCCTTTACAGACAAGAAAGCAATTATTCTATGATAAAATGACTAATACTGGATTATATAAGCATAGAGTAACTGAAACTTCAATAGATACAGAAGATGCAATGCAGAATACACTTAATACTGAAGAATATAAGAAAAAGTATTATCTAAATCATCTTTATAACTCTAGATGTAAGAGAATAAAAAGAATGCTTATAGCTTTTTATGGTAAATCTTTAAATAAAGAATTTATCTATAAATGTATTGAAAATAAGATATCTTCATATTTTAGGTATTCGATAGATAATAGAGAGAATCAAAATGATTATCTAATGGATACAGGTTTATTTTGGATTCGTATGCCATTTTCCCATGTAGGCGATGAGTTTCATAATACACTTAGTATTATGAATAAATTTGGCAAGATTAATAGTGTAGAATCTTTAATCAATACATATGAAGTTATAAAAAGGCAGTCAGTGACTGCAGAAACAGAGACGTTAATCAATGAATACAATAAAATAATAAGGAGTCTAAAGAAATATGGACATAAAGCTGAACATACCAACAAAGATACACAACAAGTACACTTATCTCTTAAATAGATTTAAGAACTTAGAGTGGTCTGGCCCTGCATGGTATAGAGTAAAAACAGATAAAGATGGTTTTCCTAATGAATGGAAAATCGTTCATTTCCACCCTTTAAACCTAGGCAGTCACGCTGCTACTGAGTGGGAAGCTAAGGATTTAGCTACAATTCTGAAAGAAACCTATGCTTTAATGCCAAGCCTAAAGAAAGCCTATATAGGATTAATCCATAGTCATAATACTATGGGAGCATTTTTGTCTACAACAGACACAAATACAATCCAAGATATGGCACCAGACGAAGGTTTCTACGGCAGTCTGGTGGTTGCTTCTGCTGGCAAAGCTTTGTATGCTTTTGGGTTTGGTTATAAGGATCAGTATAAAGTACGACATTGTTTAGAGGCGGATGAATCAGATATTAATGTATTGATACCTGGACTCAAACCTCTTAATGAATGGATATCTGAAGCTGATTTTATCGAAAAGAATAAACCTGTTCCAGTTTACGGACAACAGACAAGTTTATTAAATGGTGTAAAGAATGAATGGAATAAAACTCCAGAGAAATCTGTTCCTATTGATACTTTGAGTAATAGCCCAGTAGCTTTCTTTAAAAANAGAGACNAATTATTGTCTAAACTTTCTGCAACTCAGAAAAAAAAGACAGAATTCATTCTTAATAAATGGGATGCAGCTGAAATGAGTGACATTGAATGTGAAAGACAGCTAGAATTAGTGAAATTGTCTTCTACTCAAATATCAATTTTAATGAATTGGAATTTANAAACAGATAATTTTGGATATAATTATGGAGGTAATTATGGCTACTAATAGATTCTTAAGAAATAAGGATTTAATACCTCAAGCTAAGTTAAACCATATTGGTATATTGGGATTGGGAGGTATCGGCTCACAGCTGGTACCTCTACTTTCGATAATGGGATTCAAAAAGATTACAGGATGGGATCATGATATATTAGAAGAACATAACTTGAGTACTACAATGTATCCTCAAGGAGCATTAGGTAANNCNAAAGCTGAAGTAGCNGAAAATGTTTCTAANATGTANGCANTNAANCCNGNNNANNTNAANTTCTNTNATGAATATTATGATGAAANNAGTNCNACAATGCCTANNATGNTTACTTGTCTNGATAATATGGANNGNAGACTTGTNGCATANAATNNNTGGTTAGANCANAGNAANAGNNAATTCTTTATTGATTTAAGNATGGGAGCTATGGCTATGGAAATNATTGTNGCTACAAAAGANAANGANNANTATNTAGATACNTGGNTNCCNTCNCATNAGNTANNNNAAGANCCCTGNACAATGAAGCATACTATATTCACAGCTTCAATAGTAGGCGGTTTTGGCGTCAATCAGGTATTCAATGTAGTTGCGAATAGACCCTACTATTCGTATATTTGGATAGGCCTCATGCCATTAGAAATACGAACTGAAAATCTAATTATAAACGGAAAAGGATAGTTATGGTACAAATAAGAACAGTAACTACTGATTGGACTACCTTGCCAAATGGGCTGACCTGGTATTTTATCGGGCAGCCCAAAACGGGCAAAACAACACAATCTAGTAAGTGGAGTCCCAAGGGAGCTGAAGGGTGTCTATTAATAGATACAGATTTAGGCTCTGATTTTGTAGAGGGAGCAAATACAATAACAGTTACTTCCTTGAATCCCCCAACACGACCAAAAATGCTAGACGATAAGCAGGTCACAGAAAAGGGGAAACCAGTCAAAGAAGTAATTCCCAACGATGAGCGTGGTTATTATCACAGAACAGGTGATGTTGGTGAACCAATGGAAGTATACTCTATGGTAGAAGTATACTATTGGTTAAAAGATAACTTAAAGAAATTGACTTATGATACTATAGTTATTGACACTATAGATCAAGTAAATAGATGGATTGAAGATGAAGTTTGTGATGAAAGAGGTCAGCCAGCAATGGGTGACAAAAATTCTTGGGGACAAGACTGGGCACAAGCTAGAAAGAAGAATGTTGATATTGTCAGAAGATTTCAAACATTGTGTAAATCTTTAAGCAAAAATTTAGTAATAATTTCACATGCAAAAAATACTGTTATAACAGACGGTAAAAGTCAGTTAGGGCCAGAGCTGCCAAGAGGCTTAGCTTATGCTTTAACTGCAAGTGCAGACGTGATAGGGTACGCTATGGCTAATAAAGAAGATAATAAGTTTTATCTTTCCTTTCAAGCGTACGATGAAAGAACTGTAGGCAGTAGGCTGAGACCTCTAGCCCAGAAAGTTCTTGAATTCGATTACAATAGCGTAATGAATGAAATCCTAAAATACAAAGAAGAATAGGAGTAATAAATGCCGTACAGAGGTTCTTATAAACAAGAGTCATCTACATCTGGAGGAGTTAACTTTCTTGGTTTTCAAGCAGTTACACTTACCGATATAGTGGACAGATCAGCTGAATATCCAAATATGGATATATTTCTAGAGATTTACTTTAGAAATGAAAACTCACAATATCCCTGGAAATATAGCCTATTAGGCACATTTGACAGAGAAAGTGATAATACTTTAACTGGTCAGAGTAGTCTACTCAAAAGAATCTTGTACTTCACTGATGCAATTGGTTGGGATGGCGGAGTAAACACCGATGGTTTATGGGTTGATGAAAATGATAAGCTTGTAGAAGATATTGCAGGTTTATTAAATCATAACTTTACAAAAGCCAACTATGGTGTTTCTCAATCAGACACTGAACATAAGTATTACATATTTACTTATAAGAAGTGGAATGAAAAAGCTGGTAAAGCATACACTCAAGTATGTCCCAAAATTGTAAAGAATAATGATCAAGGTCGAAATGATCTTGATAGTTATATCACTTACATGAAAGCCAATAAATTCATTGTTGAGCACGATAACACCCAAGCACCTGTTAATAACGGAGACATGACCAGTACCACTGCTGGTAGCTCTGTAAACAAGTTCTAGGTGAAACTTTATCACGAAGTAGCGATAGGGAGCCCTCAAAACAGGGGGCTCCTTATTCCGCAAGAACAAATAATTGATGTTATATTAGAGCATGGTGATAAATATGCTGTCTATAAAAGTTTATATCTATATGATGAAGAAGGAAAAGAATATCATAAGCTAAGGAAAACATTCAAAGATTTCTTAAGTAAGCGATATATTAGAGATATTTTAATCGATATAGATAGAGGCAATAATTCTGATGACTATACACTTAACAAAACAAAAGGTATATTATTTGAATTAGAAGAGCTAAACGTTCACAAACGCTCCTACAATATCTATTTCAGTGGAACTGGATATCATATAATAATAAGTGGAGAAGTCTTTAATTTCCCAGAAGGAACTACTGATTTACCATTTATTGTTAAAGAAACTATGAATAATTTATTCAGTGATATAGATTTAGCAGTATATAATAGAACATCAATATATAGATGCCCAAATACCTTAAATCAAAAATCTAATCTATATAAAATTCCATTAACGCACAATCAAATAAATGAATCTACAGCTAAAGAGATACATTCTGAAGCAAGTAAACGAATTATAATTGAGACTGAACCTATTTGGGGAGATGGTGAATTAGAAAATAAAATAATCACCAAAGTTCCTAAGATAAGAGTTATGGAATCTAGTGTAGAGCCACGAAACATTGTACCCTGTATTCAAAAGATGTATAAACTTGGCCCTGAAGAGGGATCAAGAAATAATACTATAATGCGAATAGCATCTCATTTCTTTAGACATGGTATACCTAGTGTAGCTGCTAAAGCTGCGTTATTAGAGTGGAATAATAAACAATTGAGAAGTGATGTAGTACTTAAAAAGGTAGAAGACACCTATCGTGGTGGATATAAATATGGTTGCAAAGATGTGTTAATGCATAATCATTGTCAACCAAATTGTATCTACTACAAAAGAAAAGATTATTTGATAGATGTAAAGAATAGTGAACAATTACAATCAGAGTTAGCAGAAAGATTAGAAACTGATTTCTCTGGAAGAACAATTGATTTAGCTAAGTCTTTAGGAGTATACAACAAAGATGCAACAGTATATCCTGGAGAATTAGTAACTATCTTTGGATCGACTGGTGCAAACAAAACAGCATTAGCTCAAAATATTGTACTGGGTTATAATGCTGACCACGATCAAATAATAAAAGAAAAACAAATTCCAACATTGTTCTTATCATTAGAACTATCAGGATATGTGATGCATAGAAGAAACTTACAAATTGTTTCTGGAGCTAATAAAGATACAGTAATGAAAAATTATAAAAGTCTTTATAAATACCACAAACAAGAGTTAAGTCACATCATAATGCAATCTATTAGTCCCACTATACCGCAAATACAAGAAAAGATAAAGCAACTACAACCTAAATGTGTTGTAATAGACTATATTGACCTTGTAGATGTACCGTTCAATAAAAGAGGAGAGTATGAAAAACTTAATTACATAAGTCACTCTCTATCTAATATAGCTGTAAATGAAGATATTATCATTATACAGATATCTCAAGTGTCAAGAGACTATTCGAGAAATCAAATAATGGATTTATATGCAGCTAAAGGAAGTGGAGCAATAGAAAATGCATCAAGAAAAGTGCTTGGTATCACAGGCTCAGCTGAAGATGCAGAAAAAAAAGTATCACTATATAAGAATAGTGATGGTGACCTCTTCGATATTGAGCTTGAATGGACACCTTCATTTAGACTGAAAAAAAAGAAACCTGAAGTTATACATAGTAAAATAATGAATAAGAACTTCACAATTTTGGAGGAATGATGGCAACAACAAGAGAACTGGTTTGCGAGCTCATTGATATAAATCAACAACTCGAGCACATAGAGCAAGCCACTGACATTGACATGGAACAGCACAAGAGCCTCGAAGAGGCGAAAACAGCACTACATAGGGTAATCAAGACCAAAATACAAAATGTCGATCACTTCATGCTTGAGCTTAACAAGAAAGAATACTTACTTGACGCAGAGGTTGAAGCATTGAAAAATGAAATTGACAGATTAAAGTCACGACGAAGAGGACTTAAAAAGACACAGGACTTCTTTAACAAGCAATTGTTACCAGCTGTTATAATGGAAATTGGGAACGAAGATGGAGTATACGAGACTAATACTGCAAGGTATAAGCTTTATGAAACATTTGGCCCAGTCGACATTGATCCACATACTATATCTGATGATTTCAAAAAAGTAGAGATTGTTGAGAAATTGGATAAAGTAAAGGCGAGAAAAGCTGCAATATCAGCATTTAACGCTGAAAGCGATATGCCACAAGGCATAAACATAAAAAAAGTTAAAAGAGTAAAGCGAACATAGTTATTAATACTTGTATGCTACATTCTTTTAATAATAAATTATCAGGGCTCAGTTGATTGAAAGGGGGAGGACAAAGACCTCTTACACGCCCAGCGATGTATCATAAGCCTTTTAACAAGCGAAGTAATGCAAAAAACGCTGAGCCCTTATAATTATGAAATATGATAAAGAAACATTTCGAGAGGTATTAGAACCTCATCATCGTACTTATTGGAAGATTGCTTATAAAAAGCTTCAGAGAAAAATGCAAAGTCTCAAATCCTCCCTTAAAAAACGATCCGAAGATTCACAAGTTTTATTCGATATTGAGATGGATGAGCTTCGTGAAATGTTTTATAATAGTTATGGTGATGGATGTAAATACTGTGACAAAAAAATGACATTAAAAAATATAGTATGTGATCATATTATTCCGTTGGCTAAAGATGGAAACTCTGTCATTGATAACCTGCAGCTAATTTGCAAATCATGTAACACCAGGAAAGGCCCATTAGATGAAGATGAATTTAAATATCTTATGGAATGGGTAGAATGTTTAAAAGACGAAACAAAAGAATATGTGCTAAGAAAATTAGCCAAAGGAGGAAGATACTAATGAATACAAAGAAATCAAACTATAAAGATGAAATAGGAGAATGGATAGTAGAAGGATTGATAAAAAAGAATTCAATTAATATAATAAATGTTGCTCATGATGATTGGTGCAAATCAAATACAAAAAAAGGTCGTAATGCAGATTTATGTAATTGTAATCCTGATATTAGTATAAATGAATTAAAACAGGAGAAGCAATGAACTTAAATCGTGAACAAGCTGAAATTATTATGACAGCTTTAAATAATTATAGAGGAGAGCTCTATGTAAATAGTAATAACACCGACGCTTTAAATAAGGTAAGTGATCTTATCAGAGATATCGAAGATTCAATGAAATCTAAAGATATTAGCCAAAAAAGGATACCTGTAACTAAAGAAATGTATACAGCTACAGAAGTAGGTTCTGAAACTGGCATAGAGCTTGAGGATAATTATAATATGAAACCAGGAGGATGTATAAATTGCGATGAATAACTATACTATAAAAGAACCAATCTGGGATGGTGGAAATAAAACTCGTGCAATAGGGATAGCAGATTTTAGGATACCATGTATAATAGATATAAGTCATAAAAATAGTGATGGCAAATTATCATATCCAGGTAAATTCAAAATAACAGAATCTGATATAGAACCATATAGAATACAAATAATAAGAAATTCAATAAAACTAATTATAATACCTATTAGTGATTTATATGAAAAATTCAAAGTGAATGATGAATAATAAACAAATACTAAAGAAAAAAGTAGTTTATTTAGAATCATCACTTATGGAATCTGAGTCTGTTATCCAGGGACTATTAACAGAAGTAGAAAGACAGCAAAAAGCTATTGAGTCTTATAAGGAAAGTGAAGACCCTAAAGACCTAGAGCAAAATAATGATATGGTACTTGACCTTATTAAACTTAGGCTTGACAAAGGTGCTAGGGACTATCATAGACAAATACCCATTATGCCAATAGATGATTTAAATAGAGATAACTTTTATGAAGCTGTTGAAGAAGCACTAGATTTATCTGTATATTTAGCTGCATATATGTTACGGCTAATGGAGGAGAAAGAACGCAGAGAATTCGAACCAACAACAGCAGACGAACATAATAAGGAAATACATCCTGATCATGGGCCTGCTTACTCGATGGCAAATAACAGTGGATACGAAAAAGAAAAGAAAGATGACAAAACTAAGAGAAGCACAACTTGAGTGTGCTAATTGGAATTTAGGCAATTGTCTAGGTTGTAGTTTATACATCGACAAAGAATACCTGAAAAGAAATGGATGGGTACCAGTTTTTCAAACTTTAAACACAGAGAAAGCTGATAAACCCTGCATAATTGAGAAGGAATGCAAATACTTCGAGAATTACGTAGCAAAATAGACTACATTAATTCTTAGTTTACCTTTCGGCTAAGGCAGTTTATCTACCAAAGAGGGGAGAACAATAAGGGGTTTACTCTATTACCCTGTTCTCCCCTATCTTTTATATTCGTTTAAATAGAGCTATCCTACCAAGAGTTTTAGCAGCTTTCATGGCAAGTTTAGCAGCTTGGTTAAAAGCCCTTTTCCAATTCCTGGCTTTTAGCTCTGTTTTAAACTTTATAGACCTTGGTACTCTTTTAACATCCCTTGTACCAGTTGTATTAAAATGAACTTTTCTTTGGAATGGATCATTTTCAAAAATTACATCATACTTATCGCTTATAAGAATATTCCTTTGGATATTATTATATCTACTTACTTTCATATTGACACTAGCATTTACTCCACCAGCAAGATAATGAGGTTTGTATTGAGGGGAAAAGTTAATATTAGTAAACCCACCTTTTTT
>NZEE01000063.1 GCA_002688965.1 archaeon
TGAATCAGATAAAACCTATTCGCTATCATCATTTCCTTTATCACAGAGTTGGGAAGAGGGTGTTGGAAAACATTTTGATAATCCTTCTACAAAGAAGGGTGTTACTTGGACAGATTATAATTCAGGTTCTGCTTGGATTAAAACAGCTTCCGGTACTAGTGGTAGTAGAACAACTGGTGGTGGTGTTTGGACAACAGGTTCTAATGCTTTTCAGTCATTTGAAAATCAATCTGGTGATATAGAAATGGATGTTACTGATATTGTAAATAATCATTTGGGTTCATTATCTAATTATGGATTTATAACAAAATTTAGTGGTAGTTATGAAGATGATGGAACTCCACTTAATTTAAAATTCTTTTCAAGAAACACACATACAATCTATTCACCAAAATTAGAAGTTAGATGGAATGATTGCTCCGTTTCTTCTACAGGCAGTATGACTGAACTTACAATGAGTGGAGAAGTTGAAAATCATATATTTATAAAAGGATTACAATCAACATATAGAGAGTCAGAAAAAGTTAGATTTAGAATAGGTTGTAGAAAAAAATATGTACAAAAAACATTTACAGAATCGCCACTTTCATCTTCTTTTTATATTCCAACTGGAAGTAGTTTATATTCATTTGTAGATATTACAGAAAATACATCGGTAATCCCATTTAGTTCATATACATCAATGAGTTGTGATTCAACTTCAATGTATTTTGATCAATGGTTAAATACATTTGAACCTGGAAGATATTATAAAGTGTTATTTAAATTAAAATATAATGATGGGCAGGAAATAATTTATGATAATAATGAAGAATTTAAGGTAATATAAAATGAAAAGTTCTAAACCTAAAATGGCTGATACTACAAAGGGAAGTTTATATAATACTCCTAAAGAAGATCCAAATTGGGGTGATAATTGGACGCCAGAAAATATTAGAAAATATAAGGATGAAGTATATACTAAGATAACAGAGTTATTACTTAAAAAATGGACACAGATAGAACCATATATTGACGGTAACGGTATAGAAGCTTTACAAAAAACATATAGAGATGGTAGATTAGTAACTGGAAAAACCCCATCTGATATACTTGTTATATATGAGAGTGATGTTGATGCCAATATAGATGATGAAAAAATAGAAGGAGCTATTCTTGATTTTATGAATTTTGTAGATGTAAGTCTACTTAGTTTAAGAATAGTTCCTATGATAGAAATAACAGATGAACAAAATGTTCCAGAGTTATGGTTAGATGTGGAAGATAGATCACTAAATATAAGTGAGATAATAGGAACATTAGATTTAAATGAGATTAATATTAAAGATAATATTTCTCAATTTATGAAAATTGATAGCGGTAAAACTAATATAGATAGATCTAAATTATCAGGAATAATAGATACAGAAGTTTCAGAATTAACACCGATTACATTTACATATTTACTTGAAAAATATAAAAAAGTTAAAGATCAAATTCCATTTTATAGATATAGAGCTGATGATTTTTTTGAAGAATATATATCATCTACTAATGTGCCAGTAGAGTATAGAATTGAAAAACTTTTTGAAGAGTTTGAAAGAATTAAATTAGATATACCTTCAGGGCTTTTATCAACATATGAATCATTAGAGTCTATAAATCCAAATTTACTTACCGAAGGCGTTACAGATGAACAATTATTTGGTTGGGAAACTTTAACATATTTAGTTCAAGAATCACAAAATTTAATGGGAAGTCAAAATCCACTATATAGTCAAGATGATGCTAGAAGTTGGTTAGATAAAATTATTTCATTAACTGCTGATAGTGCTTCTTTAGCTGCTGAATTATCGTCTTCTAGATATGAATTTCCTACAGATCTTTTAGAAGTTCCTTCTGCCGAGCGTAGTACTTATGAAGAAGAAGGAGTTACAATTCATGCTATTGGTACTGGCTTTAATAATTCAAGCCCACGTAGACTTATAATTGATAATATTGAAGTTTATTCTTCTGGTGGTAGGGGATTTAGAATGACTGTATTTTCTGCTGATAGTGTTGCTGGTGGTATGTGGGATGGATCTAATATATTCGATGAAACATATGATGTATTTGGATCTAATAGTGGGCCAAATAATGAAATAGACCGCATGGCTCAAGATATTTTTAATAAAGAATGGAAGATGAATGATATTTTTGTAGTTACATCGTATGATGCTGTTGGTTATAATGAATCATTAGTAGAAGCGTTAAAATCAATTGGTGGATGTTATCCTAGTCTTGTAAATGGCCCTGGAAACATTATAGACAATCTATTACAAGAAGGTGGATCTACTTGGGGTGCTCCAGGTGATGCTAGAACGCCATATGTTCTTATTGGTAGTAGGGGTATGGGTAATTGTAATGGATATGAAAAAGTTGGCGATGATGGCATGAATACACCACCAGCCGAAGTAAGTATATTTTGGATACCAGATCCTAAAGGAGAGGGTGGATGGAGTACAGAAGCTCCTTCTCCAATTCGTGGATGTACAGATCCAGACGCTTTGAATTATGCTAGTTATGCTATAGAAAATGATGGTAGTTGTGAATATTTGGAAGGTATTCCTCCTATACCATCAATACCACCATTATTCGAAACTTATTTTGTGGGTGGTATAAGTCCATGTCTTCCGAGTGGTGAAATATATGGACAATCTTATCCCAATACTATGACAGTAACTGAAATAAATGAATATTGGGAAAATAATGATCCTATATTCGGATACTATAAAGGACAGTCTAATGGTTTTAATAATATTTTAAATTATGGTGAAAATCCAGGATCTTCTGAATATGTTCTTGAACAAGATGGTTGGCATAATAACGAATGTGAAATTCCAATAAATGGTATAGAACCAAACACATCTTATACTTTCACTGCGTGGGTTAGTTATAATGATTCATATGCAGGACCAGAAGGCGGTGGAATTTTTACAACTAGAGTTAATAGTAGTAAAGGTACATGGAATGGTGGTGGGATTGGGGATGAAGCTGGAATTTTAAGAGAAGTGAAAACTGTTGGTGGTGATACGTGGAAAAAATATACAAGATCATTTACTACTACAGCTGATGCAGATATGAGAACTGGTCATTGGTATGTAGGTTATACAAATGACTGGGGCAATAATCTAAACGCCCCAAGAGNCGGNNTTGATTGTANTGNTGGTTGTNCTGATAATACNCAAACAAATGGTTCTCCTTGGCNNGATATCTTATCCTCCAGGNGGTTGGGATGGNANNGNCACANNCTNNCCNCATGATTGTNNNTGGTANGANACTNTCGGTGGAAATGATCNTTGTNNTGAATGGGGTGGTANTCNNTCTGTAGNANANTTTGGAATGACAGCTAATCAAGCTTGTTGTANTTGTGGTGGTGGNNACANTGCAAATTGTGNGGGTCGTAGATATATTACAGGTTTAAAAGTAGAAAAAACACAATTTTCTGATTATCCCAGTGGTGATGCTCTCGTCCATCCAGCGCCCGGTGTATTTGATCCATTAGATGCTAATATGGATGGTGGATTGANCACTCAAGATATTAGTTTGTGGGCAGCCCAGGGAAATACTGAGAAGGTGCAAGCAACTGCAGATGCTGTACTAAATAATGATTATGATGTTAATAGACCTGGATATNAAAGGGGTGGAACAATANAGNCGACAANAAGATTANATGTTAGNGACAGAACAAAATCTCGATCAACTATTGGACAACCAAAAGCAGGATTTAAACAACAACTACAAGGTATAGCTCATCCTCGGGGATGGGACATATCTAAGCCACTAGATAAATACCAACATACTACCGATTATAAAAAACCAATAAAAACATCAGAAGATATCTTAGAAATGCAAAATATCATTNATGATGTTACTGGACCCGGAGGACCTGGTGGTATTCAATGTAATACTGATAAAGATTGTGAGTTTGGACCATTTGGGCAAGGTATGTGTGTTAGTGGTTGGTGTAGAAGTTCTGCAGGTTATGATGNTAGCGTTTTAGTATTTGATTTGAAACCACCCGAACCACCAGATGATAGCGTGGAGTTTGTAAGGTGGGATTGTGGTGATGATGAAGGTGGATGTGAATATTTTGAATGTTTTACTCCGGAATCTAAAGTTCTTATGGGTGATGGTACTATAAAACAAATTAAAGATATAAAAATTGGAGATAAAGTACAAGGGGTACATGGTATAAATATTGTAGTTGATACTCCAAAATTTAAACTTGGTAATCAACCATTACATGGATTTAATGGTAGAAAACCATTTATAACATCTATGCATCCAATAATGACTGATAAGGGATGGGCTAACTTTAATCCTGAATTATATAAAGATCAGTGGCCATTTGATTATAAAGAAATTGCATCATTTAATGAGTCAAATGAAATTTTAAAGTTAAGTGTTGGTGATAATATAGCTTTATGGGATAACGGAATTAATTATACTCCACTTACAAATTATATAGAAGAAGAGAAGACTTCTGACTTTGATGTTTATAACTTAACACTTGATAACGATCATACATTCATTATTGAAGGTGTTGTTGTTCATAANAAAGGAGGGTCTCCTTGGGGAATAACTTGTAAGCCCACCGGTGGATNNGGGAGTGAAGATTCGGCTCACCAGGTTAAGGATCTAGGGGTAAATGGTATACCTGGGTGTAATGCGTGTATTTTTGGCCATGGTGGTTTTCCTCAANCCTATGNGGANTCAGATGGANNNNTACACGATTACATGAAAGGTGATTGTTCTTGTTGGAATATGACTGCTGATGGGTATGANGNTGATNNTAATGNAACATCATCAGAATGTGCAGCAAAAGAATGGACAGATCAAAATGGAGTTTCTCATACGGGTGGTATTTATGTGCCTGGTCAAATATGTCCATATTGCGCTTACAATTCCAGTGGTCGTTNTGGCTTTGGTACANCNGATNCANCCCATGGAGAACCAAACATCTGTATCGNCACTGGTCATTGTGAGCCCGACTGTCCTGGACCTNAGAGTGATTGCTGGGAAACACAGTATGGAAATGTGTNNAGTATGGGAAGGTCCATCGGAAGGCNNTNATCTGCCAATCAAATGTATGTCTAATNATGNATAACTNTAACTGCATTTGGGTANACCATNNTTGGNTTCAAGGTGGNGATNATTNNCAGGCAGTGGAATTTTGNCCGGCAAACTGCGAGGCCATCGGGAATTCATCAAGTACGTGCTTTGGCTGCACTNCTGGTCTGTCTATCCCAATGACAGTGAGTGTAGTTAGTATGACTAAAGATGGATGTTATCAATGTGGTGGTGCTGATTATAATGAGAATAAGCTATTAGAAACTATCGATGGTTATTATCCCGGAGAATGTGATTGTAATACTAGAATGTGGCAGAATTATCCGGAATCGGAAGGTCCTCCACATGTTATTGATGCTTGCGGNGTATGCGGCGGAGATACAGAAGGTGATGGAGATAATGATCCAATAGCTGGTACTGGTGTTGCTGATGAATGCGGTGTATGTAATGGTGGTTGTAATCCTTCTACTNCAGNCTGTTTGTTGGAAGGGGAGGAACGTTGTGACTGTGACGGCCATGTAGCAGACTGTAATGGTAATTGCGGCGGTGGTTTTGAGATAGATAAGTGTGGTATCTGCACAGATAATCCACATAGCGGGCTGCCGGAAGCCGGCTGCTGTAATGATAGTGATCCGTGTTGTGCTGACCCGTCTGGTGGTGTGTGCCCTGATTCAGATACTTTTTACTTTCTTTGTGGTGTAGAAGATTGTGCGGGCGTTTGCGACGGCACTGCTAATGATGATGAATGTGGCGTATGCGGTGGCGGCGGTACTATTCCGGACTATGGACAAACGGTACTGACGAATGGAGATACTTTTTATCTGCATGGTATGGATGATAATGGCGACCAACGCGCGATTGGTATTCAGGAAGCATTTTGGGTCAATGGTTGGTGGAACGGAGATGGGGTCACCCTAGGCCCATGCCAAACCAACGGCGGATATATAGAGATAACTGACGATACCGGTGGTGATAAAGTCATATATAAATGGTTTAACGGTATCTGGAAGTGGGTAGGTGACTTAGCTACACTTTTTGCAGAACATCCATATACCATACAAATAGTAGACTGCCCGGGGGTAGATAATATTACCATTGATAATCCATGGAAAGAATGTGACTGTGATGGTAATACATGGGATTATTGTGGAAAATGTGGTGGTGCTACGAGAGNGTGGGATTCAGAATTAGGTTATTTCGCAGATAGTACTTGTAATTGTGCCGGCAATACATTTAAAGACTGTTTCGGTGAGTGCGGCGGTTCAGCATTACTAGATNGATGTGGTACTTGCGGAGGTGACGAAAGCCCATGTCCGTGTGGGCCAAAAGATTTGGAGAATACTGTTTATGGTGATTCCACTTTCGAGTGTGACGAATCTTGGTGTTACAGCTGTAGGTGATACACTGTGCAAATCCAGGTTCTAATGTGGGTCCTTTTGATACGCGGATATCTAGTTGCCAAGATCTTCCTGAC
>NZEE01000064.1 GCA_002688965.1 archaeon
GTTTCACCAGTACTTGTTGACAGCGACCCAACAATATTCGACACAGTAAGTATTGTTGTACTCGATGCCCAATCTGTTGCAATCATAGTTGAAGTTGCATTTCCTAGAGTAGCACCCGAACCTGTCGTTCCACTCACTTGATATACAGTTTCACCTTCAAAGAAATTAACATATGAACTTGAACTGTGTCTTGTTCCTAAGTCTAATTCAATTGCAAATTTCTTTCGTTCCTCTTCCACAGTATCAATTGTAGAAATGCCTGTATCGATTTCTTCCTGACTGTATGTGAATACCTCGCACCGTAATCTATATGTAAATAATTTTCCAACTTGATAAAAAGGATTTTCATGTTCTACAAAATTAATTTCAAATAGTGTTTTACTTAATGGAAAATAAATTAAGTCTCCTTCTTTCGGCCGAGTAGTCCCTTCATAAGAACCCACTGACTCAGTGAATCTTTTACGAGAAATAATTAATTCAATAGTGTCTTTAATTTGTAGACCAAATTGACTAAGAATATCACCTTCACCCTCAAAACCATCAACAGATTGAACATACATTTCTACCTGATATCCGTTATCAAATTTAGAAATATTATCTTCACCAAATAACTGGTCTGTGTTTACCAGTGTTCTGGGAATATAGACCATATCTCTTCCAGTTGCTTTAATAATTTCGATAGTTAAATCTTCGACAAGATTTTGTTCACCAGAATATTCTGTAAAAAAAGGATTACGAGCCATTTAAAATTATCCGTAAGTAAAGTCGATTGGAAGTTCATATTCCAATTTAAGTTGTTCTTCTATCTTGTCTATTTCGGCATTTGCTTCAGCAAGGATTTCCCCTCCACGCATAGATACACCACCAGGCAATTGAACTCCATCAAATTTTGACATGTTCTGCCCCCATTGTCTTTTTAACAAAGCAGTATAATACAATTTTAAATAACGGTCATTAAATATTTCTGTAAATGTAGTCGGATTAAGTTTTACATATGATTCAAAAATCAAATATTCTCCAGCAGTTATTTCTTGTTCCCAGTTCATATCTAAATGAATAAGATTTGTTACTTTATTAAATCTAACTGTTTTTTGAGGGGAAAAGAAATCTTCAATAAGACCAATATATCTTTTGGTAGAATCATAACTTGCTAGACCTAAATTACTGCTTCCGCCCAATCCCCTATTAATTCCAAAATAATCACTTAATGCCATTTGATATCTGACATCAAACATATTAATATTTGCGAAATCTCCAAACTGAAAAACATTAAGAACACTTACTATATCTTTTCCTGTCGGACCATTCGTATATAATGCACTAAAAGTATTAGCATCCACATATTCGTTTGTGATATCATCAGCAGTAACTATATGCTTGAAATATGCTCGTTCCACACCATCAAAGTGGCGTTCTGTAAAATATTCCAATGCTTCATCTAATCTATCTTCTGCTTGAGAATAATCTACATTGATATCTATAACAGGTTTACCTAGATTTTTATAAGCATATTCGATTAATGATTCTCTTGAATTTACCCTTGTCATCAATTTCTCCTTTGGAATTTCCTATTATATGTATAATACGACAACACAGGGATGCCGCATTATTTAAAAAATGGAATATGACAGATATTAAGAATCTGTTTGAGAAATCTCTTTCATTTCCTCTCTTTTCTTCCTTATTTCCTCTTGTCGGTGGAACATCATTGTTTGCCTTGCTTTTTCCATCGATTCTTTTTGTTCTTCTGACATTTCTGGATTGGTTACAGGAAGTTTTTCTAATTCTTTATAATTAATATTTTCGGTATAGTATTTACGAGAAACTGGGTCTTTTGATTCATCTGGGTCACTCATTTTATAATTTGAAAACCCCGGCATCTTTAAGGGACACGAAAGTTTTGGATAATCCAATTTGCTATATTCATTACCATCGGACATTAACCAAGTGCCTCGTTTGTCCCCACAACCACAATCACCACAGAAATATTTTCCCTCCCCTGCTTCACTACTTTGAAGATGTTCACAGGGAGGCAATTCACCACCAACATGTTGATTGCCAAAACAAGATAATACTCTCAATTGTTTATTTGCACGGTTAATTTTTTTATTAGTTAAACCACGAGAAGTAAGAGACATTGCAAAACTTTGAACCATACCAAATTTCTTTTTAAGATTAAGTCCACCATCTTTAATTTTTTCGGATTTAAACTCCGATTCAATGTCTTTATTTTTTCCACACGAGTTACATTGACCCATTTTCATTCCTTTTCATATTATAAAATTCTAATTCTTCTAATACATCTTAACAATGTTTTAGAAGATGTCAAGTTTTTATCTGGAACTAATTGAACAAATCCATTATCATCATTTTGATTAAATAGTTGTGTATAAACATATTTAATACTACTAATATCTTGTTTATCTATTGCCGTTTTCTCTGGATTGGTTATATCTTTATGGGAAAACATTGTAGAAGTTAAATATTTACCGTTGAGAGTTTTAAATTCACCATTTGCATCAGAATTGAGGATATTACCAGCAGTTGTATAATTTAAGATATAATTGATATATGCTAATTCATCTTGAGATGCAATATACCAATCTGTATATCCTTTTCTAGTCATGTTTCCAATATTTGATATTAACTTTCCAGATAATCCATAAAATGTTGTTTTGTTGCCGTAGGTATTATAGTGACCATCGTAATATGATGTAGGAACTATTATGGTGTTTGAAGTAGTCATATTACTGTCGGTAATTTTTGTATCTATATCATCTACAATAATAGCCCATTTTTTATTAGTCGTAGTACCAGCACCCCAACCCCTCGCTTCATATTCTTGAACTTTTCCAGTATATTGATTTCCAATTACCATAGAACCTTTTCCGTTAACAGGTGGCCCTGCTTCAAATACACCGAAGAAAATTCCACCACCAACCGAATCACCTATATCTAAGTTATCAATTTCTGATTGACTAATAGACATATAATCATTTCTTCCAGAAATATCACTGTCACCAGAAGAACGAGGTGCAGACGGACAGGGATTACTACCACAATATATCGGCATATCACCAGTCATTCCTGCCCATATTCCATCCATTTCATGACACTGTGACTCGGTAATGTGGTCAGAACAAGAATATGCAGTTCCGTCATAATTAAGAATACAACAAGCACTTACAAGTTCATCTGGTAATGGTGGTCTTGAATCCGTACAATCAGGATTCAATTCACATATTAAATGACCTTCTATTAAACATTCACTTTCACATCCATGCCAACAAATTCGTTGAACTCCATCATCATCAACATATTTATTATAACATGCATCTTCTGTTAGTGAATCGCAGTTCCATCCATTTCTTACTGTTTCTGCACAGCAAGCACCGTCACAGTTTGATACTAAAGAAGTGTACCAGCCACAATCCGTGGGATATACATCAATATCATCTCGGAATCCATCGTAATCAGGGTCCGAGGAACTACCGCAAAGTTTACCAGAACCATCAAAATCTATTCCATAATATAGGACACCATTTAAATCAATACAATCTGAACCATTACACACATTATCGCAGGTCATACCAATAAGTTCATCATTTTCATAAACCTCTTGACAACATGCTCCTGGAAATCTAACATCATAATAATCAATATCACCATCACCATCAATGTCCTTTGAAGCTTTACAAAACTCTACTATTTCTTCAGCAGTTTCATAAACTGAACAAGCTTTACCCTCTGCCCATACCCCACCTAATCCATTTTCACAATGACATTTACTGACATTATCACCAAGTCCACCCATGTAATCTTGATAATCACCAATAAATTCATTCATTTCATCAGGATTAACATATGCACATGCACAGCAACAACCAGTTGCTCCAGTACTTATACAATCCACTTCGTCTACTGTTTTTCCTAAATTAAAATATCCATTTCGACCAATACAATCATTATAATCTGTTTCTTCCTTAGTGCCATCAGGTAAACAACATACACCAAGGTCTTGAATATACTCGGAAATATCCATTACAGATTTTGTTCTTGTTCTCGGTTGATAAGTCATTTCTGTTTCCTATTATGTATGGTCAGAGCAATCATCATAGTCTCTACAAGCATCTGGATTTGATGTACAATCAAACCAAATACATCTTTCAATTTCTGGAACGAATAGGTGTCTGTTCCCATCAGGTACTTCGGGAACAAGGGTTTCGATTTGCCTCTTGCAAATGCAACCAGTCGGGGGGTCCCAGCCGGTTGCACACATGTCTGGTTGCTGAATCTCGCATACTGGGTTGCTGCCCTTATCACACACCAGGGGTCCTGAAACCAGTTCACACCCAAAAAGTTCACCATGTTCTTGAAACCATTCCCCGCACTGGTCAGGGTCCTCAGATTGACAGCAAGGATTGTTTGAGCAACAACGACACCCATCTAGGCCTTCGTGAATCGGTGAACCAAGCCATGGATACCATTCCCAATCTAGTATTTCAATAAATGTATTGGCAGAAACACAACAGTCATATTTGGTCCTGTGCATGTTTTGAAACGGAATCTGGCACTCGTCAGTAAATATTTTAACAATACAAGTCCCATATTGACAAGAATTGTATTCGCGAAGTTCATTACTTTCTTCAATAAGGTCATCGCATGTGCATTCGCCCTTTCCTCCTGGAAAATTACAGAATTCACCTGGAGTAGGAATATAGTGTTCCCCCAAGGGTCTTGGCCACTGTCCCCATTGTTCATGTGTGTCGTCAATAGGCATTCTACAATAATCAGTACCGAATGCTCCATACAACAAGCACCCATTTTCACATTCAGCTGGGCACTCAGTGGGGCAACACAACTCATCCTCATTGCAATCCGCATCACATGCACCAATGACATCGCAATCGATTTCGTCACACGACTCATCATAGAACCATACACCACCCAAAACATCAACACATTGGGTCTCTGTCGTTTCATCACAAACAATTTGAGTTCCTTCTTCAATTTGTGTTTCATAACAGCAACCTCCAGTTTCAACACAACTGAATTGCGAGCAGCTTTCATTTTCATGCCAACTCCCTCCTGAACTCAAACACAATTTCTCGGTTAAATCAACACAAGATTCATCAGGTAAGCAACACGCACCAATATCTGGTGCTTCAAAACATTCACAAGTGCCATTACAATCCGTTCCATGACCCATAAAGACCCAAAGATTATTTGGGTTATCCATGTCATTCGGCCAGTATTCCCTATAACATTCCTGAATGGTCATTATTTGACACACAGGTAATTGCCATTCTTCGCAAGTGGGACAACAACATGCACCCGTATATGGAATTCCATCACAACAATCCATAGAACCACAAGTAACACCCGGAGTCCAAAAACCACCAAGCAAGTTACATTGTGCATGAGAATAACATCCGTTTGATTCCTCACCGCTAGGAGTTGTCATGACAGGAAGTACACAATTTGAACCGTCTCCGTCACCCAAGTCTAGACAACACGCACCACAATTAACATACTGGTCATGGTCTGGTCCATAATCACAAGCGCACGGGTCACAGCAGAAATGACATTCCTCTACCGCTTCACAACTAGAACAATCATCAATATTGCTACATTCGGGGGAAAGACCTCTGAAGACGGGTGGGACAGGTGGTAAATTGCGGGAACTTTTTCTTCTTCCACCTCCCAAAAGTCCTTCGTCACCACAACCACAATATACATCGTGAGCATTACAACCATCTTGGGTTGTCCAATCGCAGCAATCGCAATCGTCACAGTCCAAAGCACATCCTTCCCAACCATGCACCCATACGCAACCAGCAGTTTCACACTCAAGAACATTGACGGGATTATCGTCATCTGGTGGGAAATTCATCTCTTGGCATTTTCCGTCATCTTCCCAATCACAACAGCAAATCCCGCTCTTACATTCGTCTCCAGTACCCAAACACTCTTGACCTACATGGAATAATGACGATTCGTTATCTTGTCCCAACTGGTAACATTCGGACTGGGTGGTATCTGTGCAATAACTCTCAATTTCCTCTTCATCGTAATAAAACACACAACAAGCACCCACCGGGTCAACAGTACACACTACACCATTACACGATGTTGGATATCCATTTCCATCATAAACACACACTCCACCATCAGCTTCACATGTTTCACAAGATTTAATGGAACATTCACCTGGCATATCAGTGTCTGTAGGGATACAACAAGCAGTAATCGTACAAGGAAAGTTTGAATTGCCACACTGACAATCAAGAACAACCTCTGGGTCGCATGGTGGTTCGACACCACCACCCCAATCCCCACCTAGTCGATTACACTCTGGTCTGCAATTCATCTCACACTTGGGTTCGTTATTTTGAAAATAGCAACATATACTTATTTGTGGGAAACCCTCACAGATGTTACAATATTCTGCTACATCATCCGGACAAACTGAACCATTTCCACCCCAACGAAAAGGGTCACCCTTTAGCTCACATTCTTCTTGAGACAAATTATCTGCACACAACCAGACATCTGGCTGTTCTTGATAACAACAACTTCCCACCCCATCATCACCATTTCCGCCTGGTGGTTCAATACAATCCCAGAATGTTCCACCATAATAATCGCAAACATCTGGACCAACATTTTCAAGACACTCTCCTTGTACACAACAAATACCGGCAGTCTGTCCACAATTTTCAGCACAACTAGACAATGGATTAAATATTCCCAAACCATTAACAGAATTTCCTGGTTTTTCTTTACAATAGTCTTCGGTAACATAATCTTCACAGTATGGTTGTTGTTCATCATCCAGATAACAACAAGAACCTGACCCCGTTACAGTTGCACATTCAAGAACATCATATCCCCTGCTCGTGACAGTTGCAATCCAACTTGTTCCAGCATCGGCAGACATAAAGTTAACAAGGTCATTACCACAAGAGAAAAATACTTCTCCTGTTTCAAAATATATATTGGAAGGGAATGCCCATATATCATTTCCATCAACATATGCACTGAATGTGAATAGTTCATCTTCATGGAAAGCACCAGTAAATCCTGTGATTCCTATCGGTGTATTAATTTTATATACAGAACCGTGGTCAACTTGTAATTCGATACCACCATCGGCTTTTTCACCTTCACTATAATAAGGAGCGCCTGTAATACCTATAATTTCATCAACGTCTATGGGGCCTACTATTTTTAATTCTTCTCTAACATCGTATGCAGTTTTATTTCCAAAATTAATAAAATTATCAGAGAAGGTAATCCCCGTTGAATTTGCTACAAAAGGATTTTCTAGATACAAAAATCTATCACCAGTAGCAGCATCATTTAAATCACCTTCAAAGGTTGCGGTTGCACCACTGATATTAATAGTATCACCATCACTACTGAGAGACACACTAATTGAACCCTCTCCACTAATTCCTTTGAACCAAAAAGTAGTTCCATCAATTCTAGTTCCTGCGGTATGTCCATCAAATATATCAAACTGACCACCTATAGTAATTCCAGAAGCATCGCCAGGAGAATACGCATATGTTGGTCCTTTGAATCCAGTAAGACCAACACTATCATTATTGGATAAATATAAAACTAAAAGGTCTTCACCACTTTCACTTACTTCATTCGCACCATATAAAACATAAGTTCCAGTAGCACCAGAAAGGCCTTCAGCACCAATAGGGCCACCACCCGCAGGCCCAGTTGCACCTGTGGGACCCCTTGCTCCTGATGGTCCTTCTAAACTTCCCGCGGGAATTATTGCACTACTACCAATAACCATTAAATGTCCTTTTTAATTATATATCATCCTTATTATTGACATCCACACATACCATTATCTTTTGTGTCGCTGTTAGGCCAATTTTGTTTTGTTGTTTTATATTCGTGTCTACAAATTTCTTTTTGAGGATTCCAACTTCTTTGCCATGTAAACGCATCAGCAGAATAAACCAAAACCCTTCGCACTGGTCTCAATGAAGCGGCATATTCTTCTCTCAAAGGTGTTTCCACCATACCCTTACACATACTATCAGAATCAAATCCACACTGATTAGTATTTGCATAAGGATATTTATCACCCCATAAGTCAAATATTTGACATGACATTCTGTGTGCATTACCAGCAGACCTTCTTATTTCGTTAACGTCTACTTCTTTAGAAGGAGTCAGACCAGACAAAATATTTTCAAATCTTTCAGTGTTGTGTATTGTTGTATTTAAGGGGCCTAGGTTACCGTCCCAGACAATATCTTCCTTCCAATTTGTAAATGGGGGTCTGACATTACCGAAAATCGATTCTATCATCCATCTATCCGCGGATGTAGAAGTCCAATATTTTTCTTCAGTCATTGGTCTATGATTGCCATTATTGATACCCAATGAAAGTTCCGAATTTAATGAAGTATTTTTTGCAACCCAGTGGATATGTTCAAGTTCTGATAGGCTTGGAATATACCAATCAGTAAATCCAGTAGAATGTTCAAATTCAGTTCCACTATTCATTAGACCCGAATTTTCGTTTATATCAGAGATTTTAGAAATACAAGAATCATCACCATTTTGTAATCCCCACATAGTTTCATATGCAGATTTAAACGAAGAACTACTCTTATTGATTGTATCTTCTACTACATCTGATGTCCAATATGGTTTCCATCTGTTATATGCATCAGCATCTGCATTTTCGTCATTATCCCAACCACCACCATTAAATCCACCTTCTACAAACCATACATTATTTGATATAGATGTTTTATCAAACATTCTAGTATTCAATAAACCATCATATTCTGTGGTTTCTACAACAGGTGCAATTGGTTTGCCATTTTCATCTATTGATGCATTTTGCATCATTCCCCAATTTAATTTAAAATCATTATTTGAATTTACAATATCTGTTGGTGATAGAACTAAAATCCATCGTCTGTGTAATTTGTCTGTCCCATATATGTTACTCGCAAAGTGAAGATATGGATTTTCTGGAATTATAGGATGACCTTTCCAACCATCAGTCCAAGAATATAATAACATATGAGACGGTAAATTATTTATCACACTTCTACTTCTTTCATCGTTGTACGAGGCCTCACAATCTCCTCTAAACATCTTGGTGGGACTTGAAGACGGTCCTTCACCTGCATAACACTCACATTCGCATGTGGTCCAACAGTCGCTCTCTAATGGAACGTGCATACAAGGTTTTCCCTTATATTCATTACACACCTGGCTTGAATTGTCGCGACACGTAAACATCCCGGGTAGTGTGCCCGCTGAATTTCCATTACCGCAAGCAGTTTTGCACTCTTCTTTGTATTTTTCCCATAGTTCATACTGAGACTCAAATTGGAAGCTACCTAGCCATTTGTTTTTGTCGATGCTACAGAAGCATTCTGAGCGGATGTCACCACCGCGATATGTACTAAAATTAAATTCGTTATGATAATCACATGCTTGAGAATATACTGGAGTATCTGGAGTCCATGCTGTATCATTCCATTCACCAAGATTTTTATCCATATAATTTTTGCATGAATATAAGTATGGAAACCAAACAGAATGTAAAAATTGATTATCTTCTATATTTCTTTTACATTTTGCGCCAGATAATTGCTCGTTACCACATTCTGAAGATGGATGACAACCACCCAATTCTTTTGGTGAACCCTTTCCTAGTGATGTAAGATATCTAACATTTTCAGATGCATTTGTTAAAGAATAATTATAAACTTTGTGTGGTGATATATGCTCTTCCATCGGGCACCAACCACAAGTTACATCATTTGAATTATCACAATTCCATAAACTAAAATCAAAATCATCATCCATTTGAGATGAAACTGAACATCCCTCATCATACCATTCTTGACCAGGCATATATTTCCAAGTATCTCTTGTATGTTTTTCTATTTGTTTTTTGATTTGACCATATGAACGGATTGACCCCCTTACACCAGCATCACATCCAATTGGATTACCAAGTTCATCAAGATACTGACAATCCTCTCCACCATCTTCACCCATATATCCCATAAAATATCCGCCAAGTTCTGTATAATATCTTCCTATCATATAAGAAGGACAAGGGTCACATGAAGCATCATTATTTGATTCTATTGTAGAACGGAATGCACCATAACAAATTCCATTGTCATCACAATTGGTATTGACTCCGTGCCACTCACCTTGCATATCATTGCAATCCCATTCAGTTTGCATGGAACAATTCCATTGGTCCAGTAAATAATCATAAACACAACAAGCACCAGATTGTTCAATAGTCGGGTCTGCACAACACAAAACATCTTCACATGAACTATACACTCCGTAAAATACTCCACCCCAACTTGCACATTCGACAGGACTTAATTGACAACATGTTGATAAATGACCCTCCGCTCCATTAGAACTACATAACTCTTCAGGAACGACTGGTACGGGTGGAGGCCCACCATCAGATGGAACATCACCACCCCAATCAGTAATACAACATGCACCGGGTACGGCATTTAAACAACAAATATAATCATCACAGGGTTGGTCAAACCACATTCCACCTAAAAATTCACATTCCACTTGTGTGTTTTCTTGGCATTGACCGACATTATCTGGTATACAACACGCTCTGTCAATACCGCATGGTGGTGGACAACCACCTTCATTATTAAGTTGTTCACATTTTGTAGTGCTAAAATATCCACCAAACAAATTACATCTTTCTTCGCTACTTGGGAAACATAATCCGTGCAAACAGCATCCACCTTGAACTTCACAGAATGGTCCTTCCGAACGATGCAAACATGGAAGGGTTGAAAAATTCCCACCAATTGCATCACAATATGTGTCATTGACATAATCAACACAAGATTGTATTCCTATTTCTGCATCGTCATCAGTACAATAACAACACGAACCTCTTTCTTTTATTGCTGATAAGAATATATTATCTTCACTATGGGTAGTAGGTTTTGAATAATATATTTCTGATTTACCACCAGACAATCCCATATTAAATCCAGATGTAAATCCTTGGTTAAGGTCGTAATTACACACACCACCTTCACCCACGATACTACCACCCCAATCAGTATTAGTATCGTTGTAGAGTTGTATAAAAGGAATAGAATGACCAAAAGTATTACCATCAACGGTTGAAACTATATCATCCCAGAAGTTTCCTCCTGTTCCAGGATTACAGGCAATTACATTATTGTTTCCTTCTTGAAGAGTATTACCTTGTAGCATCCCTGCTGTATAATAAATACCTTCTCGGAATGCCGCTCCTCGAATTCTTAAAGTATCATTCGATGAATCATAAAAAGTATTAGCCGCACCATAAGCAGAAGGACCTAATGAATTCTCACCACTAGCATAAATGAACAGTAGTTCTCCTGTATTACCCATTCTGCCACCAGTTGCACCAAATGTTGCACCCCGAAGAAGAATTGTATGTGTAATTCCATAATATCCGAAATCATCAACAACGGTAACATCACCTTTAATATCCAATCCTCTAAAGTATGCAGTTCTTCCGTACCTGTATGCGAATATTTCACCCAAAGTTGAACCAGCACCAGTGATAGTATTTTCAATATGAAAAGGATTCGTTGCAAGATTACTAGAACTGGTTGCACCTCGGAATCCAGTTGCACCCAAAGTTGAACCATCGGTCAGAATAAAGATAATAGAATCAGCAGTTGCACATAGCCCTTCACCACAATCTTGGTCTTGTTCTCCAAAAGAAAAATAACCAGCATATGCAAATGTGGGCCCACTTAATCCGACACCAACAGCACCAGTAGTACCAGTAATACCGACAGTACCTTCGGGACCTACAGGTCCCGAACTACCCTCTGGTCCTGTAATTCCACGAGGACCAACAGTTCTAGTATCTGGAATGTAACTACTTCCTCGTATTGGCATTAATTGATTCCCTTATCTTCGTCTCTTAACATTGTTGGAATACTCCAAAGTTTTTTATTATCAGCAATCACGCCACCTGTTACATGTTGACCATCGCATCTAATCATTCGGATTGGTCTTACTTTATATGTATTTTGAGTTCTTTTCTTTTTAGCAGATTTAAAATTATATTGATTACTATTGATATCAAAATTTATTGCCCATGCTACTGACCCTGCGGTAACACCACCAGAAGTAGTAAGAATTCCTTCTGTGCTTGAAGTATTATATCCATCTTCATCAAGTGTAAATGTTCCAGTAGATGACCAATACCACCCCTCGATAGGTAATCCACCGTTTAACATCATACTAACATTCAAATTAAACCCATAAGGATTTGATTCATCATTAACACAATTAGCCGCAAGGAATGAGAGTTCATCATGACTCGGAAGATACCACCCAGAAATATTTTCTATATTTCCAGTTGCACCGGGTTGTGTGTCTGATGTTAAACCATCGCTTAATAATCGTGTAGCACGAATAGCAGAAATATATTCAGCAGTTAAACCTGGTCCAAAATCAGAACCCAAAAAGAAACCATCGTCATCGTCATAATCAGCAAACAATGCATTGTCAGCACTAATCATTCGTATAGTATTATATACTCCCCAATTTCTCATCCAATTTCCATGTGCAGAATAAGGTCTGTCTGTTAATAACTTGTTGATAGCGTCATCACCATTTTTGCGAGCATACTTGCAAGTAGAGAATGTGTTTAACCCTAAAGTTTTTTTGTTCGCCTCTTCGGTCGCATTGGCATTATACCAAAATCCTTCGTTGTATTGCAATACATTCTTTTTATATGCTTTATTCAAATCATTATATGTTGCAGAATTATCATTATATAATGGACCCCACGAACTGCCGTTATTACTCCAGAAAAATTCTGTTGTTGCACCGGGATGGTCAAACACACTTACAACTTCTCTGTCACCTGTAATTGCAATTGGTTCTAAAGATGCAATAATTATATAAGAGTCTGGACTGTTTTCTTCTTGGTTTTGTGTAGCGGCATTATCCAAACAGGTATCGGTACTATCGAAACCATATCCATGATAATCGTAACGAGAATAGTAAAAATCAGAAGTAAGTCCTAAAGAATCTCCAGTATTCCCAGTACCACCCCCCATTAAATGTTCCCAAGCTGTATTTCTATCTCCACCAAATGCAGTAGCACCCAAACAAACAGAACCTTTTGGTTTATACATTCCTACTACGACACCACCAGCATATAAATCTCCAGGATTTAAATCTAAACCAGAAACGGTTGCAAGGCAATTAGCAGTTTGTTTTTCTGTAGTGGGACAATCAATTCTAGCACAGGTACTATTTTTACCACCAAACACATCACCCGTTCCAAGACAATCACTAAAATAAACATCATCTTCACAAGAAGTACTTCTACAACATGCACCAGTTCCACCAGAGCATATGTTATCTCCGTCTACATCTTTACACAGTTTTCCATATCCCATAAAGAAATTGTTTTGTCTATCACAATCTTCTTTAGAAATAATTACACATCCACCCATACCATCACAACACGCACCAACATCATCAAAAGCATTAGAACAATTTTGTAATCTACACACGGTATTATCACCACCATAAACTGTTGCCGTCCCATATACAGTACCCATAGTAACACAATCATCGGATGTAACATTATCGTAGCACAATATTTTATTAGTAGATTCATCTTTTACACAACATGAACCTCGTCCAAAACATATATTTCCAGTGTTTCCACTATTTCCAGTATAACCGCAAGTAGTACCTTTACCATAAAAATAACCTATACATAATTTTTCAGTAGTATGAGAACAAGTCCCACCTAAACAACACGCACCAGTTGCACCAAAAATATATGAAGACCTTCTACCTTCGTAATCTTCTGTTGTAGAATTATATGCCTCTACTTCATTGCATCCATATACATTTATTATATCATTACTGCTATTCCATCTAATTACATTTCCATACCAGACATTACCATCATTTTTTGGATATGAATAGAAATCAATAATATCGGTTTTACCACTAAAACATGGTTCAATTCCTAATGGAAATCTAACATTATTAGAAAATCTTGTCCAAGCAGGTGTAGTACCAGTGACTCCGTGAGTTACTAATGTGAATGCTGATAATTCATTTGTGGGAAGTGTATCTAGTATAGTAAATAAAACAGGAGAAGCATGATTTTCTTGACCATCCGTATTGTTCCCTGCAAGATTATCTGAAGTATTAACTACAAACACTTTTGATATTGTTGGGTCTATACTTGCTATAAATCCTGTTACTCCATCAATAGTTGTCGATGCGAGTTCAATTCCACCAGAAAATCCATCTTGTGATGTATTATCTCCATATTTGTAATGTATTGCATTTTCAGTAAAATTTCTTATCTGGACATCGAGCAGTCCACTGCCTTCGATATACTTACCCCCACTCATTCCATGAAGCATCTTGTCAGTTGTTTCTTGGGGCCCAGTCAACCCTACTAACCTTCCGACTTCACCACCACCTGTAACAGTGATGGCACCAAATCTTCCCATATCATGTTCTAGGGTGATACCTGTTGTATAATTCTTTATGGTAACATTACCAAGACCGCGCAACGTTCTCACCTTTATACGGTCATGTGCATCATCAACACCTACTGCAATTCCACCATCGTGGGCACCGGTATTACCGGCACTAATATGAATATATGAATCTCCTACTATACCCCTTACAGGAGTGGTAGTCGTATATGTAAAGAAATCCCCAGAATTGCCGTCATGTCCACCCAGAAATGTTTGCACAAGATAATGATTTCCAGTGAGGGGAGGATAATGTAAATCATGGGTAATACCAATTAAATTCCAACCAGTTGTTCCAAAATTACCAGCAGTTCCTGCACCAGTGGGCCCCGTTGGTCCTATGGGTCCAGCATCTCCATCTGGTCCCGTGGGTCCGGTTGTACCTGTTGTAAAATAACTACTCCCGTGTATAATACTTGGCATTATGAAGTCCCATGAACTTTAGTCTCTAATGATGCGATTCTGGTTTCAAAATCACTTATTTTACAAGCAACATCGTATGGTCCAACTACGGCACCATTACAGTCTTTACTTTTTGCAGACAGCAAATCATCGACATAAGCACTTCCAACATGAAGCATAGTTGGAATATTTATTCCTTGTTCATTTGACACTTTTAACATGGGAATCATAATCATTGTTTCAGTACTTCCATCACTCCTAATGGTTCTTTTTATTTCTTCTGCAAATGCTACAGTATTAAAGTGCGATATATTTGCGCCTAAAACCGTAAAGTTTTCTCCATTAATTCTAACTGTTCCATTATCAATCGTACTCGAACCAGCAGGAACATTAAAATACCATTTTCCATTTTCTATATGAGATACTGTTCCTGTAAGAGTTCCTTGAATAAAAGATTTACCTGCATGTAGAGCATTTGTATTAAATCCACTTGCGGGTGTTGCTTCTACAGTATGACCATATAAAGGAACACCATTTCTGCTATATATTGTTAATAAATTTGAATGTTTGTCTTCATTTTTGAGGCTGTGAGCAGTTCTTGCATCTTTCCATATCACGTTACTGTAGAATGTGTTTAATATTCCTTCTGGAACATAAGTCAAACTACCAACAGGAGCAGCATTGTATTCTTCTCCAGCAATTGCACCACCAACAGCATATCCAATATAGTTATTGACTACTGCATTATAACTTCCTAATGTTGCACCAGTCATTATCGGTTTTGCAATATGAGTTACTGTCTCTGGTGCTAAGTTTGTTATGATACCAGCAGTTACGGCACTCAAGAAAAATACATCATTACCACCTGCCGCACCTGTTACGGCACGGGGGTCTTCATAAATTTTATCCATAGGATAATTAATTTGTCCAGATATTACAACTTGAGCGATTCCACCCTCGATAGATTCAATCACACCAAATACTTCAGCAGTTTCTGCGCTATTTGCTAGTGAAGGAATAAACTTATTTTGACTAGGATTGACAATTAATGCTCCAGCACCACTATCAGCACCAGCTTCCCAAATATGTGTTCTGGAATCAAACATGATTGCATCACTAGCAGTAGCACCAGATTGAATAACATCGTGGTCAATATCATTACCATGTCTCCAACCGTAAAGTGCCTCATCACCCCCAGAAAAACCTGCATAACCGATAGGCACTATTAATCTTGAACCAACATTATTAAATGTGTTGTATGTCTGATTTCCCGATAAATTTGAACTATTTCCGCAACTTGCCATTTATCTTATTCCTTATAGATTATCATTTAAGTCTGCATCTGCGACATAGTGTACTGAAACACTATCAAATATTACTGCACCGTCTTTTACATAAAATCTTATACCATGTTTTTTAGCACTTGATGATAAAGTATCCGCTCCTGTTGGGGAGACTCTACTGGTATTAAGATATCCCTTTGTACCAGAAGTTAATCTTACATCTTTACATGCGCTTCTATTAAATGCATCACCTGTTATACCCGATTTTGGAGAGAACACATTTATATCTGGAGCATGTCTCATTTCTACAGGGAATCTATAATAATAATCCCTATCTGGTGTGATTGTGAAATCAACAACAGTTAAATCTGGTAAACAATCTGACATCATTGTTTGTGACCTAGTGGTTACCTCTTTATCATAACTTCGTTGATAATATCTACTGCACTTTCTTAATTCTTCTGTAACATCAACAGGAGCAAAATCTGTAGAGCGTGTTCCTCTTTCTAATTTAACTTGTGCTAAGTCAATTAATGATGTTCCCGTAGTTCTAGTATCAAATCCAACTGAGACATAGTGTTTACCACTTGGTGTTGTACCATCTACCTCTGGTGCTAAAAATGATACTGAATATTTCTTCCATGCGGCAGTGAGTTCAAATCCACCTTTTCTAATATCACTTATTTTTTGATTGTTTATACCATCATAGTTTTGGGTGAAAATAGCACCTAATGTTTTACCTGCAACAGATGATTTTGCCCAGAAAGAAAATGAAACTTCTTCATCACGAATACTACGAACATCTTCGATTCTATTTTCAATGAACATGTGGTCATTAGATGTACCACTAATTCCATGCATTGCACGAAGATAATAATTTGGATTTCCTTCTATGGTTGTTTGATTTTCAGCAAATTCTATTCTTTGTAGAGAACAACTTGCAGTTGCACCTGCACTTGAAACACCATCTACTCTTACCCACCTATCAGCAAAGTAAGTACTTCCAGTAAATCCGTATGCCTCATCAACACCGACATTTCTTTGCCAGATATCAAATCCACCGTTGATAAGAATATTTTCACCAACACCAGAACCAGTACCAGATGTAACTCCAGAAGAAAGTGAACGCAACTCTCCATCCGCTTCTTCACCAGGCCCAGGTGTTGCATTACCCAATTGATTTACAATTGTTCCTCTTCGTTCTCCACCTGCATCCCAAGCAAACGCAAACGGTTTTATATTTCCTGGATTCGCACTTGTGAGATATCCGTTGGGTCTCAAAAACAAAAGACCCGTTGGGTTGTCTTCGGTGCCGCTGTCTGGGTCTACAGATGAAGGAAACTCTGGTAAATAACCGCTAGTGGCAAGTGCTGAAATTTGAGTACTATAATTTTTATACAATATACCAACAGCATAGTGACTACTCCAGTCATCTGAAGCATAGAACCATCCATTTGTAATAGTTCTTTCATCAGCAAAAGTGAACCCACCACAACCTTCCCCTTCGCAACCCGTGTCCCATTGGCCGGGTCTATATCCTATAACTTGACCAATTTCAAATCCGTGGTTTGTAGCACCAAAATCAATTGATATTCTATTTGTATCGCCCGGTCCGGTATCACCAGTTCCTGTTTTTATGTACTGTCCTCTATAAGCAAGAATAACACCACCAGTACCACCATAAGCTTCGGGTCCCGAATATCCCATTCCTGTAAGAATAGGTTTACTAACTTGACCAACAATATCTGGTTCTTCATCTACAATCGCACCACTTACACCTGCATGTAGAAAATAAATACAACCAGAAGTTGCTCCACTGATACCAGCATATGGGTTTGTTTTTGATTTAAATCTATTTTGCCATGCAACATTTTCCGCAGTATTACCGAATGTAGGTTCAATTCTACCACCGAGTTGTATTTCCATATAATCATCTGCAATATCAACAACTAGACCAAGGACTTCAGAATTTGTTTTGCTGTCTGCTTGAGACCTAAATATTGCTGGATGGTGGGCAGTATTACTTTTATCAGATTTATATTTCCAATCTCCAGATGAACCACCAGTATCACCATTATATGAATAAAGTTGACCAAGACGAACGGGCATACCAAATGTAAAACCTGATTCACCATCTTCTCCCTGAACACATCCTGTCCATCCTGATGGACCAGGAAAATCTGAATAACTTGAATGATTTCCGCGGAATCTAATTCTCTGTCCACTTATTTCACTTAAACCAAAATCATAATTAAGTGTACCATCAATAGTAACATCGTTTTGGAATGTTACACCATGAGGTATTGCATCACTTAAAGATACTCTCATTGTACCAGAAGCAACATCACCTTCGGGACCACCTTCATTATTTGATTCACTTGTAGTACCTACAACTACATTAATACCAGAACCAGAAGCACCAGTGAATACCTTTAAATAATTTAACTTAGGAATAATTTCATTATTTTCCTTACTAAGCCAAGCATAAAATGTACTATCGCTAGTTAAAGATTGTATTTGATATTGATTGTCGCTCATATCAGGCATGGTAGATATTTCCTTCTTGTCTTATATTATATATCAAAAAAACCATCATTACTCCCACTTATGAACCAAAAGATTATTCATATATCTAACTTCTTGTCGGCTGGGTAAAACTTTTAAAACACTGCTGATATTTGCAGAATCAAAACCCAACCCGTCACTCTCCACTGATGTGAAGTCAATACGAATTCTATTCGCACCACCAGAATTAATATTATAATATGTTCCTGAATAATCATTAAGACTTATATCTTCTGGAGTGTTTGAACCCCAACTGTTGCA
>NZEE01000065.1 GCA_002688965.1 archaeon
ATTCTCATTTGCCAATCAGGAAAATTTACCCATCCCCTTCCATCAACCGTCCAGCCCCATCGCTTAATATGTTCTTCAGTTATTCCTTCTACTGTATTTATCCGTGGTATCCAATAAGCCTCTGTATCAGGATTTTCATCGAGTAGTTCAGGTAAGAACCTTATTAAATTTATATGAGGGGTTTCGTCTGCGTCAATTTGAAATATAAAATCTTCATTGCATTTTGAATTTAAAAAATTCTTTTGTTTAGCAAAATCTTTATTTAAAGGATGTTCCCACCAACGAAAATTTACATGCGTTTCTTGGTCTTGGATATGACATAATAATTCAATTACTTTTTGCGACGTATTATCTTTATCTGTAACTACTACTATTTCATCTTCATTTCTAATTTCATCTATTAGAAAATATAATAATTGTTCTAGTTCAGCATGTTCGTTACATCCTGTAATTGCATAACTAATCTTGTTCTTCATGTTCTGCCGGGTTTAATGTTGCGTAAAAGACTTCCATTGCTTGTTTGAATTCTAATTGTTGAAATGATTGTGCTAATTCCGGGGCTAATCGTGTTGTAAAATATTCATCTTCTTTATCCGGCACTGGAAATTTCTTTCGTTCCTCGCCTACTATTGGTATAACCGGAGTTACTTCCCAATTCCAATTATCTTTATGAGTACCTTTTGGGTACAACATTACTTGAGGTGTAATCATGGATGTTAAGTACCAAACAAATCCAGTAAGGTGATCTTCAAATTTTGTATCTATCATTAATTGTGTAATACCCTTCTCATACAACTTTATATTTTTTGAACCGATTTGCCAAACATCTCTTGTAGTGTATCCTGTATCCATACAGATTCTAGATTCAATATTTGTTGATGCATCCGATTCAATTAATACTGATTTGTTTCCAGTAAAGGGTGATATTTCATCATAATCTAACTTCATACTTCCATCTTTTTTAATTTAGGTAATTTAATTTTTGTAGGGTCATTATTTCCGGGATTGATTTTCTTTAACTTAGGTAAATTTAAGCTAACCGGTTGTGGCATTTTGGACGCGACTGCGTCTATCATTCCCACAAATTTTTCTTTCATCATATCAAACGTAAAATTCTTTCGAATATGTTCTGGTTGTTTTCTAGATTTTACTAAATATTCTTTGTACTTTTTATGTACATCAACAAATATTTGACTTGCATAACTATAATTAACAGTAAACCATTTTGAACCTTTTATTATCATTTTGTCTTGTACAACTGATTTATCTACTTCGTTTAACTGCCCTGGCAGTAATACACAATTGTCTGGATTAAGAAAATCAATATGTCCACTCCAATTAGAAGCTATTATTGGCTTACCGGTCATACCAAATTCTAATAACGGACGACCAAAGCCTTCTCCTTTAGTAAATGAAACCATTGCCTTCATCTTAGGATGATTATACAACGAATTTATTTCATTATCCGTAAAATCACCATGTAATAAATAAACACTTGGTCCGGTTGGGCCATATTCACTTATAATATCCCTAATCCGATTTAAACAATATTCCCTATCAATTATACTAAAACCAGCACCGCTTGTTTTTAATACTAGAGCCGGTTTTTTACTTCCTACTTTCTTTTTAAACGTTTCACAAAATGTTTTAATCAACATTCCTACATCTTTTCTATCTTGTCCAAACCCACCTTGTAACCAATGTCCAACAAAAAGGTAACAAAAATCTTCTTTAATATGTGTTAATTCATCTACTACATTCCTATCCAATTTATCTGTTTTACGATAGACGTTCAAATCACATCCCTCAAATAATATTTCGACAGGAGTTGTTAATTTTAATTCAGCTTCTTTTTGTTTTGTTTGTTCGTTTATTTTATCATAAACAGTACTTGTAAATACATCACTTGAATGTTTTGATGTAGTAATTATTAAGTCCATTCTATTACAACCTTCTAGCCATTCAGCTGAACATTGATTAGTTTCAATTCCAGCTGTAACTCCTATATTATACTTTCCGATTTTTTGAAATTCATGTGGTACAGATAATTGAATAAATATGTCTGGTTGTTTATTGATATTTGTCGTAATTATTTTATCTATAATCGCTTTATGAGTTTCGTCTTGACTATTAAGAGCATTCATAGGACAACTACCCCATGGGAGTGATACAATAACTATTTCATATTTGTCTGATGATATTAACGCTGAGGCTAAATCTCTCATGTGATTTCCGTAACCGGACCTAGTAGCTACTGGCCCTTGCATAACAATAAATGGTTTCATACTAATACTCCTGGTGTTTCATTAATTGGAACTTGTTCAACTTTATATAATTTAAATCTTTTTCTTGGCTTCCATTTTTCAAAACATATTTCCATATGTTTAATAAATCCATTCGACATTTCTCTAGCCGACATTCCGGATTCTTCTGAACAAACCCAATCATGTCCGGCCATTCCATGTTCTTTACGGTTATCTCTGCCCATATCATACCAATATTTAATTGCTTTAGCAACATCTCTAAAATCACATCTATCATCAAAAATATATGGAGTTTGAGGAGATCCTTGACATGATATATTACTCGGAAATACTGGCTTAACCCACTTACCATGATTTTTATAACGGCCTAAATGATTGGTTGGAAATTCAGGTGTAAAGTCTATCCACTTTCCATTTTCATCTTCAAACCTGCAATGGTCTTGTAACCCTCCTGTAACGTTGTTAATAATAGGTGTGCCGGCCATTAACGATTCTGCTCCACTTAATCCAAATCCTTCATTGGAAGCAATATTAATAGTAACATCTGCAATATTATAATAATAATTCAACTGTTTATCATCTATACCAACGCCTGAAAATGTGATATTATAATCATTACATAATGCTCTCTTCACTGCAGGAAGATCTGTTCCATTATCATCCCTGGGTTGAGTATGCATTAGTAGTAAGCATTTTTCGGCCTTTTCTTTTGGTAAGGAATCACAAAATGTTTTGTAAGCGAGGATTACATCTCCTGGTTGTTTTCTTCTTATATTTCGATTATTCCAAAATACTACAAATTCTGCGTTATTATTTTTTAATCGAAAAGTCTTTTCAAATTCATGATATTCTTTATAATCATTATCCAATGGGGTAATTGGTTTATAAAAATTTTCGTTTATTCCATGTGGTACATATTGAACTGCCCAATCTTCTTTTGGATATCTTCTTAAAACATTTTTTACGATATTATCTGTTTGTTTACTTATATTCATAATTAAATCACAAGACTCATAAAAATCTTCGTTCCATTGTGGATAAGGAAGATCGTCCCAAATATTATAATACATCAATGGGATATGTTGTCTGAGCTGATCTTCCATTTGGTACAGCCAACCCCAAAATCTAGGGTCTGTAAAATGTAATATAGCATCTGGTTTTTCTGTTTCTAATAAATAATATAATAATTGAGGATTACCATATCCATTATTGGCATATATCTTAACTGATGCATCCTCTACTCCTGTAACCTTTTGTGTTTCCTCAGATAGATCAAAACATTTTCCTTGGTCAGGATGATTAATAGCTGCTCCAACTTGAACCCAATCATATTTATCTACAGTTCCAATAACAAATTCTTTGGACATAGTTCCTATACCAGAATGTAATCTTAAATCATCTGACAATAATAATATTTTTTTCTTTTTTCTTTTGGGTTTGTCTGGGTCAATTTTACGTAATTTCGGTAACTTGATTTGTTGCATCTTCCTCCTTTATAACCGTTCTTTTTATTTAATATAAATATGCTTTTTTTAATTTAACACGCGATTTATACGAAACAAAATATATCTTTTTATCTGCTTGATATGGATATTTTACTACGTATACCTTTTTATCTGCTAGATATGGATATTTTACTATATACCAACAGCCAGGTTTTTTTGCTTCGTATGGATATTTTACCATATATAATAACCAATCTGCTTGATGTGAATACTCTGTCACAAAAACTTTTATATCTGCCAGGTGTGGATATTTACAAAAGTATATTTTTTGTGAGTAACTGTTTACATAAAACAAACAACTTAATACTATTAATAATATTTTTTTCATAAATAAATCCCATATCGGATACTTGCACTTAACCTTTTTGCATGAACATCACTATAGCCCTGCTCTCTTAATTCTTTGTAATTAGTAAATTCTTCGTATGCTAATTTATAAGCATTACAATAACTAATTTTAGGGTTTAATTTTTGTATCATCTCTACATATCTGTTAATAGATATTCTATCAGTTATTTCCATATTTTTTAATTAATTATTACTATTGGTTTTTTTAATTTTTTAGCTGCTTTAATTGCACTTTCTGATCCTTTACTTTTATGTCCTTTTGGTATTAAAGCACACATTACATCACAGGCCTTAGCAATCAACATATTTCTATGATGGAATTGTGATACATGATATACCTTTCCATAATAATTTTCTGACATCATTGAATATAAATTTCTAGATGTATGTGCTGGATTATATTCTTGATATTTGATATCAAACTCTAAAGCAAATTTCTTAGCATATTTATCTGCGCCATTAGGACATCCACCTGATATTATTGTTAAATCGTCTCCAAATTTTTTCTTTAAATTTGTAAACAATTCTTTTACCTTCCGTTTGTTTTCCCATTCTCGAGAACCTATAATCGCAACTTTCATTCTCTAATTCTATTTTCTTTTGGACATAAATCTCGATTAACAAATTCGCAATAACGACAATTCTTATTGTTCTTACCAGGAACGGCTAGATATTTATTATCTAAATTATACGATCCATCATCTTTAAATCCTACATTAATAAATTCATTAATTTCTTTTAATAATTTGTTCCTAGTTGGTTTGCCGGATGCCGGAATAAATTCTTGTACTCTTTTTTGTGGAAACATTGCTCCATCAAATAACTTTCGTTTTACAATTAAATATTTTATATCAATCATATCTGCACTAAACCCATATTGTTTAGCAAAATATTCTTTATACAAAACTAACTGAGATGATTTTATTTTATCTGCTTTTTGCCATTTGTTCCAGCCACGCGTAGATGTTTTAATATCAATTATTTCAATTTTATTAAATACTGTATCTCGTAAAACGATATCTAAATAAGCTAACATTTTAATATCCTTACCATCTACAGCTTGAGTATATAATGGCATTTCTATTCCAACTAACTCATACCCTTTTTTACTAAAATATGCACCGCGGTGACTCTTAAACCAATCTAAAATTGCTACACCATCATTATAAAATTCGCCTAATTCAAATTTAGTAGAAAAATGTTCTTTCGTTTCATCTATAGCCCTTTTATATACGGATGCCATATTATCTCGTAAGAGTTTATGTAAATCTAATTCATCAGCTGCTTTAACTGAATCTTTATACATAGTTGATATATATGTCTGTAATGTTTCATGAAAAGCTGTACCAAAAATAGTATGTATACTTTGAGAAAATGTTCTTAATCCTTTTGCGTAAGCTAATTCCCAATGTTTAGGACAAGATGAATACATCGCAAACTGTGAATATGATATTCGTTTATCTCCTTCTTTGGGTTCTACTACACTATATTTTAAAAATTTATTCATAACTATTTTATTTGTGGTATCTTATTTACTATGATATTCCATTGGTTTTCAGTAGGATGGCCATCACCAATTGCTTCTACAAATCCAGTAAACCATGTTATAAACGCCTCTGGTGATGTCGGTGTTGGAGTTGCTACCTTCTCTGTAAATTTTATTTTTTTTGGTCCTTCTTTAATTACTGTCATTTTAAGATTCCTTTTATTTCTTTATCCGATTTACCATATAACTTTAGTAAATCCTTTAAAAATTCTTTTCCTTTGTTGCCAGACGTAAAAAACATATCTAAATATTGATTTGCCTCTCTTTTACTTATCATATGAGTTCGTCTAATGAACTCTACAAGTTCTGGTTTATACTTATCAACCTTGTGTCCTTTAATATATTTTGAAAACATTTTCTTAGCTGGAAGTATATCATAATATAATTGATAAACATGTTTCTTTGATAATGGGCCGATTGTATATTGTTGAAATAAATTAATTATTTCGATCAATCCCATGTTCATTGATAACCAGCGATTAATAATATATGGTTGAAATGATTTTTGATCGAGGTCAGATAATTTATCCCAAGGGACTTTCTTATAAGTAATATTAGCTATGTGATCAAAAATAGTGGCCGGCTTTCTCATTTATTTTTATCTTTTAAACTTTTTGGTAAGAATGCTTCATTTATATGTCCACAATCATCACACCTAAAAATCGGAATTGGAACAATTTGTTCTTTGCCGGTTGGTGATAATAGTGCTGATAATCGTTTAAACATACTAGCTTCTCTAAAAATTTGTCCATCACAATTTTCACAAACTATATCATCTAAATCATCAGCTTTTAAATTGATTGATTGAGGTTGTTGTTGCTCTTTTGAATTATCACTTAGTGATCGTATTTTTCCCATTTTAATCCTTTTTATATTATTGTTTTATTTCATTAATTAATTTTACTAACATTGCCATGGAATGTAGTTCTTTATCTACTGCAAAAGTATCTTGGTATTGTGTTTCCGCTAAAATTAAAATAACACTTGCAATATGACCTTTTGCATAAATATCTATTTCATCAAACAAAAATTTATATAATGCATTAAAATCTCTAACTTTTGAATCTGCTATTAATTTTCGTATTTGTTGAAATGCATCTTTTTTACTGACATCGGTTACTAATATATCTACTAATTTTGTCATATAATTAGCTTCAACCAAACTCTGTTTATCAATTACGAGCTCATTATCAACAATTTGCCGTTGACATGAATTAAGTATTCTTCTAATATCTGGATATCCACTGTTTATTAAAGTAACCAAGTTAACTTTATCATATACAATTTTTTCTGTATCCAATATTTCAACCATGCGTTTTGCCACATCTGTTTTTGATGGTGGTGTAATGCCAAATGTCTGACACCTACTTTGTATTGGGTCAATTATTTTTTCAACATAATTACATGTCAATATAAATCTTGTAGTTTTAGAAAATGTCTCCATTAAATTCCTTAAAGCAGCTTGTCCATTTGGTGTCATATAATCTGCCTCGTCTAAAATAACAATCTTCCATTGTTTAAATGCAATTGTACTTGCAAAATTTTTAATTTTAGTTCGTACCGTCTCAATATTATTTTCATCACTGGCATTGATATACATTATATCAGCATCTACATTATTAGCAATTATTTTTGCTAATGTCGTTTTACCCGTTCCAGCTTGTCCATAAAATAATAAATGTGGTACGTCACCATTCTCTAAATAAATTTTAACTTTTTCAATGATAGTTGCGTTACCAACATATCCATCTAATGTTCCAGGTCGATATTTTTCAACCCATAATGTATGTTCTTGATTTCCAAACATGTTATGCGCTTTGTAGTTGAACTAAGAAATAATTTGATAAATAATCAGGTCCTATAAATGTTACTCTGGCCAAACCAGCCTGACTCACTTCTAAGTACCCTTCTGTTGCATCTTTATTAGCTAACAAGATTTCTTTAAATAAATTGGCTGAGAAACAAATAGGTGATAATTCATTATCTGCTGTCGACTCTGATGAAACATCAAATGTAATTCTATTTGTATTTAAACTTGAATAATTTAATATAATGTCAGTACCTAAAGCATCATCTCTTACAGCAAAATTTTCTGCATCTGGTAATGCATTTTTAGATTTAACAAATTTTTCTGTAAAGTCGCTTGTTAATTTTATCTTTACATTAAAGTCGGGTAATTGTTTCATTTGAGGTACCTGTTGTATTACTGACATATCAGCTAACATAAAAATACATTCGGTCTTATTTGTATCACTTAAATTAATTGAATAAGTAGTACCTCCTGTACTGTTAACTGCAATTTCGACGTTACTATCTAGTGCTGTCAACAATTTAACTAATTGTGAAGTGGCATAAATTCCTAACTCACAATCCTTTACATTGAAACCATTCATACTTACTTTACCTACTACATTTTGGTCGCTGGCTATAAAATTACAATTCAATGTATTATCTTTACATTCGACCTTTACTGATTCTGTATTACCTGCTAAGTGATACTTATCTATAAAACTGGTTAATTTTTTCTTTTCCATATTATTTACTTTTATTCAAAAAACTGATTAAATACTTGATTATTTACTAAATCTCTCGTGCTGCCACCAAACTTATCATACAACTGTCTATTTTTATTATAGATGTGGATTGCTTTATCTGGGTTCAAAAACATTTCTTCCATGCTCATTAATATCGCATAAAAATCTCTCGGAACTACTGTTTTAAGTAATTCATTATGACATTGAACAATTTCTTCTACTTGCTTTACTGTTTCATTAAATACAAATAAATTATTTAATGTCATTTTCATTGGTACATCCCCTTTATATGTTGATACTTCCCCAAATGTAAATCCTTCAGATGCTGGATGGCCTAATGGATTTGGAACTAAATCTTCTGCAGTATAAGGAAGGTCTTCACCTTTTGGAAAATACAAATCTGTAAACGTCATTTTACTTAATTGTGGAGAATGTAAATATGTTCCGTAAACAGGATATAATCCTGGAGATGATGAATCGGTTGATATTTGGATTCTTCCTCCATAATATTTATTCATCATCTTTTGAAAGAAACTTAATATGAAGAAGTCAGATATTTTTGAGATTCCTAATATATGTATATATTGATTTCTATTTTTTTCAAATTCTCTATTCCGGATCATTGGAACCAATGCCGACATAAACATCGTTACACGTTTTTGAGCTCCACCAATACACCAACCGTTAAAATCAAAATCTTTAACCTTTTGATACCAAGCTTCATATTCTTCTACATTATTACCTTGAATAACATTTAAAAATTTACATTTACCAGATTGGTTTTCTGCAAAATATTTAAAGTTGTCATAACTAATGTCTAGACATTCATAAAATTTTCCATCATATTTTGCTCTAGGTGGTATATCTAAATTAACTCCTAAATCACAATTAGCTTCTAACCAATGAAAAATAGTTTCTTTAAATTTAGGGTCCCATTTAATAGCACCGGTGGCTAATTGAAATCCTCCAGAATCTCCTAATACTACTACATCATCTTCCAATCCATATTTGTCTCTTGCGTCCATCCATTTATAATGATGGCCGGCAGTTATTAGAAAATATGGATGCCTCCATCTTTCTGGAAATGACTTATCGTAAAACCTGCAGGTTAGTCCGGGTTTAATTTCTTTATTTTTTTTGAAATCGCCGGCACATCCTCCGGCGCTTAATGATGGATAATATATTAAATCTTTTTTCATAATTGTAATGTATATTGATATGCACCTTTATATTCTTCTGCTAATAAATGTTCACAATATTCTTTTTCATGCCAAACACAAATTTCTTTATCAAAATCATTAGCAACAATATATCCTTCCATTCGTCTTCCTAAATCAGATCGGTTAACTATATCCGGATGCACTCTAGGCGATTCCAAAACAGTTTCGATTGTTTCTAAAGCACTCTTAACATCAAATGGTTTATACATTCTATCAGAATCTACAAACTCCGGAAAGCTTCTGAAATATGGAAATACTATATCGGCTCCAAATGCTGTAGATTCGATAACTGTCCAAGATACATAATCTTGTAATGATGAATTAAATTGTATTTTACAAGTTGCTAATTCTGTATAATATTCTTGTTTTGTAAGTCCTGTTAATAATTTAAATCTTGGTTGTTTCTTTGCTAACGCTTTTAAAGCATCAATTGCTCCGGGTAACATACTTCTAAATTCTTTTCCTGATGTAGTTACATGCCATTCAAATTTTGGATGGAATTCCAAAAAGGCTTCCGCCACTTTCATCATAAAGAATGGATTCTTTTCTTTATCTAATCTAGACGAATAAACTATAGTATTCTTTTTTGTATATTCTCCGGCAGGTAATTTAGCTAATGTTGCGTCTTTATGAATTGGTAATGACACTACATGAATAGGTGCTTCAAATCCTGTTGCTCTTAATTGTTCTTTATGTATTGAACTACCTACAAATATACCAGCTAATCTTTTATCTAATCCTAATTCATATGGTCGCATCCAATCTTTCATCGGATAAGTAAAATCATATTCATCAACTGATTGTGCATGTAACATTGCATATACTTTAACATCCTTATAACCGTATAGGTCTAAAGCGTACCAGATAGCTTCAACGCCTGGTGTCCAATAATCTTGTAAAAATATAACATCACCGTCTTGAACTTTGTCATCATATAACATTTGTAAAAAATTCTGGCATTGTGATAAACTATATTTTCCTCTACCTATTGCATCTAATACAGCACCTACTTTAATTTCTTGGTCGGGGTCAAAATCGCCTTCAACTTCTACAAAGTTTAATTTGTCTTTATATTCTTCAAATGTTTTTGGCATCCATTCTTTTGATAATTGATATGTATACCGACTCTTAAGTGGTTCAAGACCAAAGTAAAATAAATTTCTTTTCATAATTATTCTTTTATTCTATCAAATTTATAATCATCTGGATTAATTTCCATCATATTACATTTTGTAACTTGATGTACTCTATACCAGCCTTGATCAATTGATAATGTATCTGTTTTCTTTAATTTAGTAACGTTTTCATCTGGGATTCTATAAATTAGATGGACCTTATTGAATATAGACATTGGAATTTTATCTATTGTTTTCTGATTTGCTTCTACTGTAACATATTGTTTGGTTTCTAATATATCATGAATATCATCCCAATTACCATGTACACATGCCATTTCAATATATTCTATAGTAAAATAGATATGTGGATATTCTTTATAATTTTTTGGTACTTGGCCTCTTACAAATACAGTTTCTATATCAGATAACCTGCCTTCTACTTCTTTACCATACCAGTAACTTTTTCCGTACATCTTTATAACTTTTTTATTTATATTAATATAAGAAATTTTTTACAAACAACCAAATAATTCCATCAAAATATGTTACTTATTTTTTTTAGAATTTATTTCGCTGTAAAGTTTATCACATCGTGAATCAATTGATCTAAAACATTCGTCTATGTTTTGACGCCCATTATTGTCAACATCATCAATCCTTCGATGTATATCTCCAGCCACCGTTTCAGCGTTACGATAACTGTCATCCATAAATCTGTTGAAATCATCAACATCAACTTTATTGCCTAACCTATTAAACGCAACCACTACAGCTCCCACTATAGCAACTACACCCAATGTTGACAAAACTGATACTAAAATAATTGTTTCCATATTTATTCCTTTCGTTTTATTTTTAATAGAATTATTTTAGTTGAATGTAAAAAATTTACCTAAATTATTATTTTCTGGGATTCTTCCCCATTTCATTGCACCATAAAAATCATTTAATTTATTTGCAAATGCTGATTTAAATATCTTATCATAATTAATATAACTGTTTATAAAATCAACAATTACTTCTGGATCTTCGAATCCTTTAATAGCCATTGTATCTAACCCCATATTATTTTCTTTAAGATAAGTCCATTTAATTTTTTCACCGTTACCAATTTCCCGGATTGTTTTAATATTATGATGCCGTAACATATCATTATAATTTAATGAAGATTTAACATGTACTGGAGTACCCTTCATCCGGATTGCAAACGGTGCATCTCCTTTTCGAGTATATTTACGTACATTTTTAACGCCAACAGGAAACATAATTTCTATATTATCTAAGGTTTTCATATATTCTTTAAACATTAAGATCTTTTCATCCAGATCTTCTTTTTTAATATTGTTCAAAATGTCTTTTAAAACCTCTGCCATAAACTTTCTGAAAGCAGGAGGGAATGATGATCTTACAACATCTAATCCTTTAACATCTAATTTATTTACTGGATATCCTTCTGCATTAACAATCCATTGTGCATATCGTTTTTTTGCAATCCATATTCCTGCTTTAGCAACTAATTCTTGTTTAATGTGAAACCTATGTGTAGTTACATTATGAAATCTTTCAGCGTAAATATCATATGATTTATTTATAAAACACTGAATTGCATCTGCAACTTCAATAGTCTTTTCGGCCATTAATTGATTATCTGTAGTATCGATATCTGGATGATCATGTTTTATTAAAGGTAATGAACTAAAAAATGTACTATCTGTATCAGTGTATATACAATAATCTTTTTCAACTCCTAATTTTTTTAGATAATATTGATTTCCGATATCTGCCGTAAATTTAATTAATTGTTGTCCTGTACTTGTAACTGCTACTGCATTGTCCGGGTCATTAAATCTAAAAGTTGGATTACCCAAAACTCCGTAAAAAGAATTCAATAAAATCTTAGTTACATGTTGTAACCTATCAAAATATTCTGCTTTAGCAGTATCTCCTTTTTTCTCGTATTCTTTTCTTAAATTCTTATATTCAACTCGTTCTGCAAACCACTTTTCTAATATTGATGGAATAAATCCTTTATTAGTCAGATCATAAACTACACCATTAGCTGCGATAGAATAATTATTATCTGTTAAATATGTTTTTAATTCTTTTGGTGATTTCCATGACTGTTTATCTGTTGCAAGTTCTTGAGGTATATTTTTAACATATGAATGAGGTTTGAAATTATCAACTTTACTTACCTTAGTTTCGGGCGATATATTTAATGTCATGATTATACTTGGATATAGAGATGTTAAATCTAAATCATATACCCATTCATATCTTCCAGGATTAGGTGCCTTTACATACGCTCCTAATAAATCTATATGTCTAATTTCTTCACGGGGTGGTTTGTTTGGTGCCACAATTCCTAACCGTTTCATATAAGTTAAAGCTGCCCCATCTAAATATCTAGTTGCAAAATATACATCTTCATAAGGAACATGACCTTTATGACATATACCACGAGCCAAATCTAATAACTTCATTTTCTCATCTATTTCAACAACAAGATCGACATCATTCATATTATAATCAACATACTTATTAATATCTGCCTTCATTAAATCATCTAGACTGCCTTCATATTGGAGTTTTCCTTTGCCTAATTCTTTTTGGGATATGGCTTCTAAAGAATAACTCGACTCTTCATTATATGTAAAGTTTTTATACAAAGCCATATAATCTAAACAAGATACTCCAGAAATACGATATCTATTTCTATGTTTAAGCCAAATAACATCCTTAATTGGCGATAATGATCTAGCTGTCTGTTCACCTAATATCCGGCACATTCTATTATATAGATACGGAATATCAAAGAAATCTATGTTCCAGCCAGTTATTATAGTTGGTTGTATCTCATAATATTTCATAAGAAACTTACTTAACAATTCAGACTCATCAATACATGAAATAACTTTATCTGTAGTAATTACTGTTTGATCTTTATCTAATATCCAAACAAATCTTTCATCTCCCGCTGCATCATAAATTGCTATCGATGTAACTTCATTTTGTGCTTCTTCTGGTGTAGGAAACCCGTTTTCAATATCAACTTCAATATCAATAAATAATGTTCTATGTCCAACTGATATTTCATCTGAATCAGTATATCTATCTATTAATGTACGAGTTTCTGGATTAAGATCTGATTCATATAATCCTCTTTCTTCATTATCAAATTTAAATATTTTTGTAACTCGAGAACCATCTAAGGCAGTATCTTTTCCGGAAGAAGATTTTCTATAAGCATACGGCTTATATTTTATTTTTTGGTGTCCGAGTTTATCGTCCCAAATATGTACGGTATTATCACGCCTCCTATATGATATTGCTTGATACATTACGCTTTAATATTTTCAATAAATTTATAAAATTCTTCTCTAGTAGCCGGGTCTTTTTTAAATGCTTTTGATAACTTACTTGTCATCATTGTACTATCATGACGAACTCCTCTTACACAAGCACACATATGTTTTGCTTCTATTACTACAGCTACACCATCATTCTTATCACAAACCTCGTTTAGGTAATCATGAATTTGCATTGTTAAATTTTCTTGTACCTGAGGACGTCTAGCGAACCATTCTACAATTCTATTTAATTTACTTAAACCAATTACATTATCGCCAGGCAAATAAGCTACATGAGCATAACCAACAAATGGTAAATGGTGATGTGAACAAAATGATTTTACATCAATATTTCCTTGAAATACTATCCCATCATATTTATTAACATTTTTAAATGTTGTAATCTTTGGCGGTTCTATATAACATCCCTCAGCCAGATCATTAACAAATGCCTTCGCTACCCGCATTGGAGTATCATTCGAATTAGGATCATTTCGCCAATCAATTCCTAAAGCATCCATATATTGTCCATAATAATATGACGCATTAGTAATTATTTCTTGACGTTCTGCTTCTGTCCGTGGATCATTTAAATTAGCGTATTTTAATTTTTTCATAAATTATCCTAATAAAACTGATTTACATTTATTTCCTCTTCTATCTAGAAATTCAATAAACTTATCCGAATCAATTTGTACTTGTATCATTTCAACATCTGGAATAGTTGAAAAATTGATACCTAAATAATCTTTTTCTGTAAATGAATTATTTGATTCTAATAATTTATTAAGTTTTTCTAAATGTTCTGGCTTAACCCAAATTGTTACTTTCATTTTATTTTCTACTTGTTGATACCATTGCAATTTCTGATTCACGCACTAGTATATATTTTTCATCATTTAATTTAACTTCTTTTTGACTACCCAAATTACTTTTATGTAATAGTACTGTATCGCCTTTTTTTACGGCCATTGGAATCATGTTTCCTAACATTGGATTAATTAATCCTGGTCCAATTGATATAACATCTGCATAAACGAATTGTCCATCTATACCATCAACTAAAATAATTCCGGAGGTTGTCTTTTCAGCCTTTTCTTGTTCCTTTAAAAGAACTTGGTCTCCCATTGGTTTCATTTTCATATTCTATACTCCTGTTGTTTTATTCCATGCACTGACATGTAATCTTGTTAATCCTATAAATCCATATTTTTTAGCCATTTCAAGTACAAATGCTGTTCTTTCATGAAAATTATCTTGATCATCTAATCCTGGCATCATACAAATCCGTTTCGGGTCAATATCAAATGGTTCTACAAAATCATTAATAATTTCTTGCAAGTCTTGGTTATTACTAATTACAAATTTAAAATAATAATTATCATGTTCCATTATTCTTTTAATTGCTTTAGGAACAATTCGTTCTTCTTTTGAATGTCCTGAATTAGCTAATTTTACGGAACAATTAATTTGATCTAATCTTTTAAACATTTCATCATTAATATACATTGTTCCGTTTGTTTCAATTTCATTATAAACATTATTAGAATCATAAATTCTGTCATAGAATTCTAAAAAACTAACAATACATTCTTGATTTACTTTCATTAAGGGTTCTCCACCTGTCCATACTAAATGTACCCTTCCATTATAAATCCAATCATCAATTTCTTGGTCGATCCATTTATCAATCAAATAATGATGTGGTTTTTTATGTCCTTTAATCCAGACTGGAATTGTATCACAAGTCCAGGTAGCCGTTCCTTTTTCGTGTAAATCACCTTTAAAATCTCCTGGCGGAAAGGTACCGGTTCTAATTTCTTTCATATGTTTTTTAGAGGCACCACAACTTAAATTACAATTCATTAATCGTATAAAATAAGCTGGATATCCAGTTGTGACTCCCTCACCTTGGATTGTATAAAAATCTTCTGATATTGGTAAAAAATCTCTATTCATAATATATTGCCGAATTCTTTTTATTTTCGTTACATTCAACTTTAACTACTTTACACCTAGCTGCATCTGTTTTAGATAAAACATCATTGAATTTATCGTAAACTAATTTTGCCATTGCTTCAGCTCCTAATTTATCTAAAATATGTACTTTGGCTATTCCCATTTGGCCCATTTGCTCAAAAATATCAATATAGGGGTCATCTTTTTCAGCCAATAAGGTATGATCAAACATATGATCCATCCAATCTTTTAATCCATTACCGACTGGCTTATCCTTAAAACCTCCAAAGTCGACGACCCAATTCATTTCATCCAAACCATCATTAATTGCAGTATCATTTGGTTCAAACCATACTTTGAATTCCATAGCATAACCATGTAATAACTGACAGTGACTATGTTGAGCTTTCCACTGCCTTAAAGCAATTGTATAATTATCAAATATTTTTGTTGATTGAAATTTGGGCATAGTGTTTTTCTTTTTTCATATTAAATATAAAGAAAATTATTGTAAATACCAAATATTTAATTAAAAATATCTCCAACAAAGAAAATATTTTTGACCTTTTAACAAATGTGACGATGCAAAATCTGCAGGTCTGTTCCTTTGTAAATACTTACGCTTTGCATGATGTCCACGGACAACTACAAAATTTCCGGCATTTGGATACATTTGTTTAAACGGGACACCAGTATATTCACCTTCCTTTATAACACTTCGTGATGTTACTGTATCCCAATACATAGTCTTTAGATATTCTCTATCGTAATATGGCATATACTTCCAATCAAATCCGATACACGAATTTTTAAAATCTAATTCTTCCATAAATTGTTTTTCTTTTTAATTTGCAATAACTGGTCCGGTTAAGGTAATTACCATAAAATTATCAACATGTTGATTAATAATATTAACCTTTTGTTCAACATCATCAAACTCTGATAGTATTCCTAACCTTTGAAATAATTTTAGTTCGTCTGCAGGCTTTACTACTTTTTTAAAAAACTCTCTATTAAAGCTTTCAAGAAATTTAGTATCTTTTGCATCAGAAAAATTTTCTAGCAATTTATTTTTCATAACTTTTAATTTTTAATCTGCTTTGATCTTAAATCTAGACCAAGATTCTTATAACAAAACCAACGAGCGATTTCAAATTCATTTACGGCCATTTTCTCTGCATCATGAGTCAATATACTCTTCGGAAGCCACATATATTTTTCATCTATATCAACACAAATAGCCTTTTCAGTTATTTTTGAAACTGTTCCTTTAGCTACTTGGCCCGGGCTGGCATTAACTCCTCCTACTTGATCTCCGTTATATCGATTATGATAGCTCCAAGATGTATAAGATGTATAATTTAATTTAAGTATTTGACCGACTTTTACTTCCTCGGCCGGAAGTATTGTTCCGTATTTCATGGTTTATAGTGTTTAATGGTTAATTTTCTCTTCTTTATATATAAAGATAAGGAAAAAATCTCGTAAATCCTAGACATTTGATAACTTTTTTTATTTTATTTTAACTTCTTCTGGTGTATATGAAGAATGGCCCCTATAAATTGCTTGAATTTTAAACTTACTATTTTTATATTTAGACTTTTGTAATTTTTCATTTATCCATTGAACTGCCGAATGTTCGGAGAATTCTTTTTTTCTAAACACTTCGGACCAATCTTTTTTTATTTCATAAATATAATAAAATTTTTTCATATCATCCTTTATAAGTTAAACAACTTCACATGCATTTCCTGCACAAGCAAGTTCCAATTTTAGATCTGTCTCATCATTAATTTCCATGACCTTTGATAAATCGATAGTTTTAAGGTTGGAAAACATAGTATCATATTCCTCTTCTGATATATCTTCCATTGGTAATTGTGGATAAATTCCACCCCAATAAGGTAATACTGCAAGACCGTTATAATGTTCTCTATTTTCCCACATCCATTCTCCAGCGGCTCCCCATTCATGGTCTCGTAAAGAAAT